>NZ_CP073078.1:4638227-4943308 GCF_018135625.1 Phenylobacterium montanum | reverse complement strand
ATAGCCGCCGATGCCGGCCACAACGCCCGCCACCAGCCTCTTGGTTTTCGGGTGCGCCGGATCGCCGAAGCGCAGGGCGTTCAGCAGCGCCACGGGCCGCGCGCCCATGGTGAAGACGTCGCGCATGATGCCGCCGACCCCGGTCGCTGCGCCCTGGTAGGGCTCGATATAGCTGGGGTGGTTGTGGCTCTCCATCTTGAAGACGCAGGCCTGGCCGTCGCCGATGTCCACGACCCCGGCGTTCTCGCCCGGCCCCTGGATCACCAGCGGGCCCTTGGTCGGCAGCTTGCCCAGATGCTTGCGGCTGGACTTGTACGAGCAGTGCTCGGACCACATGACGCTGAACACGCCCAGCTCCACCGCATTGGGCTCGCGGCCCAGGCGGTCCAGGATCACCTGGTATTCGTCGGGTTTCAGGCCGTACTCCAGCGCGAGTTCGGCCATGCTCTTGGCGGGGGCGGAGGCTTTGTCGTTCATGGCCGCCTTCTAGCCGGACTCGCAGCCGTGGGCGAGCGGTCTTGCTCAAGATTAGGCGAAGCGGCCGATTTCGCACGGCTCCGCTGGTTCGCGTGCGAGAGAGGGCGTAGTCTTCGGGCTGCGGACCAGTATGTCCTTGCACAGTCGAGCCCGTGCCAGAGTGGAGCCCCCCGGATCAAAGGCGTAGTGCGACGGCCGAGACTTCGGCCACCCAACCTCGCCAACCGGATTCCCTGGGCGACGACCTTCGGCGGGACAGGACCGCGACATCGCTATGCGGAAGGCAGCGGAGCAGCTCAAAGGCTGCTCCGTTTCGCGTATCGGGTCAGCGATCCCGTGATCTCGGGCTGATCAACCCCGATATCCCGCCCACGAAAACGCCGCCGATGAAGATGCCGAAGGCCGCGATGGTCGGCAGCAGGATGCGCAGCCAGGGCTCCTCGGGCTCCCAATATTTGTCCTGCTCGAACTGCAGCAGGGGAATGAAGGATTCGAGGGAATATTCGACCGAATTGAACTCGGGATAGTCCTTGGGCACGAACCTTTGCTCACCGCCCAGAAGCGCCGCCGAACGCCAGTCCTTCAGCTTTTTCGTGCAGTCGCCGCTCTGGTGATAGAAGCAGGGCTCCAGCAGCATCTCGTTGATCAGCGGCTGCATCCGGTGGGTCTCCTGCGCCCAGTTGACCACGCCAAGGTGGGCCAGGAACAGCAAGATGACCGCAAAGAGGGCCAGGAATGGCTGCTGCCCGTAGCCGACCAGCCAGTAGACGAACCGTATGAGATAGCGTCGGGCGGGCGGCTCGAGTTGCGCGACCTCGTGCTTCTTCAGCGCCGTCCAGACTAGGTCGGCGTCCTGGCGCAGGTTCAGCTTTTCATAGCCCTTGGCGAGGGCCGAGTAGGAACTGGCGGAGAACTTGGCCTGGAGATCGAGCCAGGCCATGGCGATCTTGACGTTCCATTGCTCGATCCGGTCGTAGGAAAACCCGTCGAGGATGAGCCGCGTCGCGGTCGGCCAGGAGGCCAATTCCGCCTCGTTCGCATCGTGAATGAAGGAGCGGACGTGGGCGTCGCGCAGCGTCACCATGCCGGCGGGCTTGGCGCCTAAATGCTTCCAGATCAGGGTGGTGGCGCGACTGCGCGAAAAGCCGAAGCAGTCGCCGGACGCCGCCTCCTTCAGCGCGCTGGCGCCGGCGCCGTCATACGCGAAAGTCGCGCCGTCGACGTCCACCGTGGAGCTGACCTCCATGTCCCGGGCGATGATCGGGCCGAGGGCGACCGATTTGCGCAGGAGCAGGTGGCCGTCGATCCGGGTGCTGCGGATATCCGCGCCCTGGAGCGCGCAACCGAGGAAGGCCACGGTGTGCGCCTTCAGGCTCCAGATATAGAGGTCGCCGGTGAAGGTGCAGGAATGAAAGAACAGCGAAAACGGCACCGCATGGTTTTCGATGTGCAGATCGCCGTCGATCCGTAACCCGACGCAACGCAGGCCGCCGATGATCTGGATTGTATTCGCGGCCTGCTCGTGGATCGCCCGGGCGATGTAGGTGGCCGGAATGGAATGGGTCGGCGCTGCGACCGGAGCGTCGGCGGGGGGCGCGGCGCCGGCCAAGCGATCGATGACACAGCGGTCGAGCCAATCGTCGTAGGACAGCTCGGGAATGGTCGTCACGGCAGACTCCCATTCAGCGCGGCGGCGGCACAGGTTCCTGGTGCGGCACAGGCGTGGGCGCCCCGCAGTTTGCCCGCATCACGGGCGCGAAGCCCAGGTCGGGCGGCGGCACGGGCTCCTGCGCCCCGCAGTTGGCCAGTCGTCCCGGCGGAGGATCATCATCCGGTTGATCCGGCGCGCCGCAATTGGCGGCGAGTTCGACCTCCGCCAGGCGCACGAAATCCGGCGTCCGGCCGTCCAGGCGCGCTTTCAGCCGTGTTCCGTCAACCTGCGACAGGTGTGGCTGGTGATGAACGTAACCGCCGAAGTTCGCCTCGCAGTAACGCACATAGCTGGCCGAATTCAGGATGTGCTCATGCCACAGGGCATCGACCTCTTCTGAAGGACGCCCCGCGCCGCCCCTGGCCGCAGCCTCCAGAAACCCCGCGTATTCTCGCTCCACGCGGGCCCGCCTGGCCTCGGACCAGCCGCACCGCATGGCCACGAGATGGGAAATGGCGATCCTGTCCTGTTCGAACATGCCGGCCCCCTGGGTTGTGGGAAGCAGCATATCGCGAAACAGGCGACGGCGGAACGCCTCAGCCCCGGCGGAATTCAGCGGCGGCTTGACAGGTGACAATTTAGTCACCTATTTAGCCTGCGTGATCGACGACGACCTCGTGTTCAAGGCCCTGGCCGACCCGACGCGGCGGCGGCTGCTCGACCTGCTGTTCCTGCAGGACGGGCGCCCGTTGTCCGAGCTCGAGCGGGCGGCGGGGGCGGACATGACCCGCTTTGGCGTGATGAAGCATCTGAGGGTGCTCGAGGACGCCGGTCTCGTGGTCACCCGCCGCTCGGGGCGGGAGAAGCTGCACTTTCTCAACCCCGTGCCGATCCGCCTGATCCACGACCGCTGGATCGACAAATTCACCGAGCGCCGGGTGTCGGCGTTGACCGGCCTCAAGGCCGAGTTGGAGGAATAGATGAGCGAGACCACGATCCAGGTGTTCGAGATCTACATCAAGGCGCCGGCCCAGAAGGTGTGGGACGCGATCACCGACCCGGCCTGGACGGCGCGCTATGGCTACAAGGTTCCGATGGAATACGACCTTCGGCCCGGCGGCGCGTTCCGCAGCCGCGCGACCAAGGAGATGGTCGCGATGGGCCTGCCCGAGATCATCATCGACGGCGAGGTGATCGAGGCCGACCCGCCGCACAGGCTGACCACCACCTATCGCTTCCTGTTCAACGACGGCAACCGGGCGGAAGGCTTCTCCCGCATCACCTGGGAGGTGGAGGCCACCACCGGCGGCTTCACCCGCCTGACCGTGAGCCACGACGTCACCGGCAAGCCGATCATGGCCGGCATGGTCAGCCACAAGTTCCAGCAGCCGGGCGGCGGCGGCTGGTCCTGGATCCTGAGCGACCTGAAGTCGCTGATGGAGACCGGGGAGACGATGTAGTGTGTGGTGGCGGAGCTTGCGGTCGCCGTAAGCTCCGCCACCTGGAACCTAGGGGCGTGCGAAAGCTCCTGGCGCAAGCTACATATGGGATATTCGAGCGCCCCGGGGCGCTTCCAGGTCAATGACAGCCAGCGAAGGCGGATTTGATAGCCATGGCGACCCTCGATTTCAGCAACCTCACGACGCAAGAGCGGCTGGACCTGATCGAGGCGCTGTGGGACAGCCTGGACGCCGAGGCCGCACCGTTGACGGACGCCCAGGCTGAAGAGGTCAGGCGCCGGCTACACACCCTTGACGAGGATATCGAGCACGGCCGGGACGCGAGCGAGCTGCTCGCCGACCTCCGCCGGCGCCATGGGTGATGCGGGTCCGCTTTACCTCGGCCGCCGAAGCCGAGCTTGCTGAGGCCGTCGATTGGTTTGGGCGCCGATCACCCGCGGCGGCCAAGCGCTTCCTGGATGAATTCGACGCCCTGACCGAGCGTCTTGCCGCCAACCCTCGGCAATTCCCGATTGTCGAACAGGACGCACGACGGGCCGGGTTTCGGCATTTTCCATACGCGCTGATTTTCGCCATACGCAGCGGCGAGGTGCGCGTGTTCGCCTGCTTCGACGCTCGCCGCGACCCGGTTCGCTGGCGGCGGCGGATTTGACCAGCGCGGTCGGGCTGCCGGGACTTGGAGCGACAGACCAGCTGTCGGCGACCCTGCTGATAAGCGAAAATGGTGTGTGTCACCGATTATGTCAAAAGCCGCTCCGCTTCGGATTGGGCGCTGGCCAGGGTCGCGGATCGAGCAGGTGTTTAGTAAACTGTCACCGTAACTCAGGACTTGACCCATGCCACGCTACAAGACCTACACACCCAAGAATATTAGTGAACTTATGGATTTGCTGGGACTTATGATGCTCAGCTCGCCAACGTTTGTCGATAAAACCGGATACTTCCCCGAACGAAATATCGACACGGTGTTCGAGGCTCTAACTGAAAGCCTTAAATTGATGCAGAAGAAGCTCGGAGAAGATCGATACGCTCGACTCATCGAAATGTCGAACCGGATGCGGGCGCATTTCGAAGCCGACCCGGAGGATAAGACCGACGACTCGCTCAAGGGGCGCGAGCTTATCGAAGAGATGGAAACTCTGTTGAAGCAGAGCGCCCGAAAATCCTGACAGCCTACGCCGACGCCAGCGCACTCTGGAACAGGATCGCCCCGTCCGCTGACCCAAGCTCCGGCTCGAACGCCCGGTCCGGGTGCGGCATCACCCCCAGCACATTACCCTTGGCGTTGACGATGCCGGCGATGGCCCTGGCCGAGCCGTTGGGGTTCTGGCGATAGCGGAACACCACCTGGCCGTCGCCCTCCAGCCGATCCAGGGTGGCCTCGTCGGCGAAGTAGTTGCCCTCGCCGTTGCCCACCGTCATGGTCGCCTCGCGCCGCCCGCCATAGCCGGCGGTGAAGCGGGTCTGGCCGTTGACGATGTCGAGGTCGACGAACTTGCAGACATATTTCAGGCCCGCGTTGCGCAGCAGGGCCCCCGGCAGGATCTGGGTCTCGCACAGCACCTGGAAGCCGTTGCAGATGCCGACCACCGCCACGCCCCGGTCGGCGGCGGCGGCCACCTCCCGCATCACCGGCGACTGGGCGGCCATGGCCCCGCAGCGCAGGTAGTCGCCATAGGAGAAGCCGCCCGGCAGCACGATCAGGTCCAGGCCCTTGGGCAGCGCGGTCTCCGCGTGCCAGACCATGTCGACCGTGGCGCCCGTCGAGCGCTCGATGGCTGTCTTGCAGTCCCGGTCGCAGTTGGAGCCGGGGAAGACGACGACCGCGGCTTTCATCAGGCGCCCACCTCGACCCGGTACCCCTCGATCACGGTGTTGGCCAGCAGGCGCTCGCACATCTGCTTGACCTCGGCCCTGGCCGCCTCGGCGTCCGTGGCCTTCAAGTCGAACTCGATGGTCTTGCCGACGCGCACCCCGGCCACGTCGCCGAAGCCGAGCCCGTGCAGGGCGCCTTCGATAGCCTTGCCCTGGACGTCCAGGACTCCGGGTTTCAGGAATACTTCGACCTTGGCCTTCACGCGCCCTTGCCTCCTTGGATGACGGTCGGCATCTCGCTCATGATGCCCAGACGCCGCGCCACCTCGGTGTAGCTCTCGATGACATTGCCGAGGTCGCGGCGAAAACGGTCCCTGTCCAGCTTCTCGTTGGTCGCCGTGTCCCACAGGCGGCAACTGTCGGGGCTGATCTCGTCGGCCAGGATGATGCGGGCGTAGTCGTTCTCCCACACCCGGCCGAACTCGAGCTTGAAGTCCACCAGGGTGATGCCGACGCCGCTGAACAGGCCGCAGAGGAAGTCGTTGACCCGCAAGGTGGTGGCCATGATGTCGTCGATCTCCTGGGGCGAGGCCCAGTTGAACGCGGTGATGTGCTCCTCGGCGACCATGGGATCGCCCAGCTTGTCGTCCTTGAGGCAGAACTCGATGATCGAGCGTGGCAGGGCCTGGCCCTCGGGCAGGCCGAAGCGCTGCGACAGCGAGCCGGCGGCGATGTTGCGGCAGATCACCTGCAGGGGGATGATCTCCACCTCCTTGATCAGCTGCTCGCGCAGGTTCAGCCGCTTGATGAAGTGGTTCTGCACCCCGATGGTGTTCAGCCGCGTCATCACGTATTCGCTGATGCGGTTGTTCAGCACGCCCTTGCCCTCCAGGGCGGCGCGCTTCTGGCCGTTGAAGGCGGTGGTGTCGTCCTTGAAGTACTGGATCAGCGTGCCGGGTTCGGGCCCTTCGTAGAGGATCTTGGCCTTACCTTCGTAGATCTTCTTGCGGCGGGTCATGGTTCCCAAATCCCCCAAAGGCGGGGTCGGCGGTCAGGTGAAACGCAAAGCGCGCGAGCTGGATCGTTCGCGCGCATTCCGACTCGTTCTTTGACTATGTAAGGCGAGCGCGAGTTTAAAGGAACCGGCGCTGCGGCGCAAACGGCAGGGGTTAGAAGACGGGCATGGCTGACGACGACCGCGTGCGGCGACAGGAGTTTCCCTCCCCCTGGGCGGCCTCGATCCAGTCGATCGCCAGGGACGGCGCCAAGGGGGTGGTTGTGGTCGGCCGCGACCGGCTGGGGCTGAATGACCTCTATCACCGGGTGCTGACCATGTCGCTCGGCGGGCTGATCGGCCTCTTGGCCGTGGTCTACCTGCTGGCCAACGTGCTCTTCGCCGGCCTCTACATGCTGGTCCCGGGTTCGATCGCCGGGGCGAGGCCGGGCGCCTTTTCCGACGCCTTCTTCTTCAGCGTCCAGACCCTGGGCACGGTCGGCTATGGGGCGATGACGCCGCATGGCCTGTGGGCCAACTGCCTGGCGACGGCCGAGACCTTCTTCAACCTCGTCATCGTCGCCCTCTCGACCGGCCTGATCTTCACCCGCGTCTCGCGCCCGACCGCCCGGGTGATGTTCAGCAAGGTCGCAGTGGTCAGCGACTACGAGGGTACGCCCACCCTGATGTTCCGCGCCGCCAATCAGCGCGGCAACCAGATCCTCGAGGCGGAGGTGACCCTGAGCCTGGCCCGGCAGGTCACCACCGCCGAGGGCCACGCCATGCGCCGGTTCGAGGACCTGGCGGTGACCCGTTCGCGCTCGCCGCTGTTCGTGCTGAGCTGGCTGATCATGCACCGGATCGACGAGACCAGCCCGCTCTACGGCCTCGGCCGGGAAGACCTGGAGGGGATCGGCGGCGAGATCCTGGTGGCGATCAGCGGCCTGGACGACACCTTCGCCCAGCGCATCCACGCCCGTCACGCCTACCTGCCGCACGAAATCCACTGGCAGCGGCGTTTCGCCGACATTCTGTCGGTCGCGCCCGATGGCCGGCGCCTGATCGACTACCGGCTGTTCCACGAAGTTGAAGAGGACTGATCGCCGGTTCCAATTGATCCTATGCGCGCCCTCGCCTATCAGACAGACTGAGTGCGAGGGGCTTTAATCATGACGACCTTTGACGATCGAGAAAAAGGGTTCGAGGGCAAGTTCGCCCACGACCAGGATCTTGAGTTCAAGGCCGTCGCGCGCCGCAACCGCCTCTTGGGCCTGTGGGCCGGCCAGCTGATGGATCTGGAAGACCCCGCGCTGGAGAACTATGCGACGGCGGTGATCAAGTACGAGGTCGCTCATCCGGGCGAGGACGCCATTCTGCGCAAGGTCGCCCAGGACCTGGCCGGCGCCGGCCTGAAGGTCACCGAGGACCAGGTGCGCGGCAAGATGGACGAGCTTTTGGCCATCGCCCGCGGCGAGGTGCAGTCCGGAGAGTGAGCGCGCTCACCCCCCGCTGAGCGCCCCAAAGATCATCAATTCCGCGCCGTCGGCTATGGCGGCCGCCATGTCGCACGCCGCCTCGCCGCCGACGAACACCCGCATGTGCCGGCGCACCCGGTCCTGCTCGTCGATCACCCGGAACTTCAACCCGGGGAAACGCCGGTCGAGGTCGTCGAACACGGCGCCGATGGTGACGCCCTCCGCCTCGACCCGGCTGGCGCCGCCGCAATAGGACTGCAATTGCGAAGGGATCATCACCCGGATCATGCGGGCGCCGCCACCACCGAATAGATTTCGGGCAGGTGGGCGGCGACACGACGCCACCCGCCGCCCTCGTCGTCGCTCATCCAGACCTCGCCGTTGGTGGCGCCCAGATAGAGGCCCAGGGGGTCATGGCCGTCGGCGCAGAAAGCCTGGCGCTTGACCGTGAACCAGGCCTGTTCCCGCGGGAAGCCGCTGTCCTGCCGTTCCCAGGAGGCGCCGGCGTCGCGGGTGCGATAGACGGCCGGCGCGCCGCCGGGGCTGGTGCGCGGCCAGACGTCGGTGCCGTCCATCGGAAACACCCAGGCCGTGTCGGGATCGCGGGGGTGGGGGATGATGGTGAAGCCGATGTCGCCGACCTCGCTCGGCATGGCCTTGCCGATCCGCTCCCAGGTCTCGCCGGGCCGGTCCAGGCGATAGATGCCGCAGTGGTTCTGCTGCCAGATCCGATCCAGCTTGGGCGGCGAGAGGGCGATGTAGTGCGCGTCCTGGCCGTATTCCGGATAGGGGTCGGGCATGAAATTGGCCTCCACGCCCCGGTTCAGCGGCCCCCAGGTCCTGGCGCGGTCGCGGCTCTCGAACACCCCGCCGGTGGAGGTGGCGATGTACATGTGCGCTGCATCGCGCGGGTCGATCACGATCTGGTTCAGCAGCGCCCCGTCCGGCGTGCCCGCGCCCTCGGGAACCCACTTGTCGTACATGGGATGATCATTGAAGCCGCTAACGCTGTCCCAGGTGGCGCCGCCGTCCTCGCTGACGAACAGCCCGGGCGGCGAGGTTCCCGCCCACCAGACCCCAGGCTCGCTTGCGTGGCCCGGCTCGAGCCAGAAGCTGTGATCGACGGCGCGGCCACTTGCGGGGTCGGCCGCCTTTGGGAACGCCGGCGGCCGGACCGCCTCGGCCCAGGTCTTCCCGCCGTCGGTCGAGCGGAAGATGGTCGGGCCGAGATGCCCGGTCTTGGCGGCCATGAGCAGGGTGCGGCCGTCGCGCGGGTCCAGCACCAGGTGGTTGATGACGCTGCCCAGGAAATGCGGCCCGTCGATGGACCAGCTTCGCCGGTCGGCGTCGCTTTTGAAGATCCACGCGCCCTTGCGGGTGCCGATCAATAGCTGGGTCGCGCTCGCCATGGGGCCTCGCTCGCACAAGGTTGATGTCAACCTAATCAAGCGCGAACGAGAGACGTTGGCAATGGGGCGGCGAGGCGGATCAGCCCTCGCCGAACACCCGGGCGAAGACGGTGTCGACGTGCTTGAAGTGGTAGCCGAGGTCGAACAGCTCGGCCAGGTCGGCGTCGGTCAGGTGCGGGCGCACGACCGGATCGGCCTTGAGGAGGTCGAGGAACGCCGCCTCGCCGCGCCAGACCTTCATGGCCGCGCCCTGCACCGCCGCATAGGCCGCCTCGCGGCTGACGCCCTTCTGGGTCAGGGCCAAGAGGACGCGCTGGGAATGCACCAGGCCGCTCAGGCGATCCAGGTTCTTCAGCATGTTCTCCGGATAGATCACCAGCCGCTCGACCACGCTGGCGAGGCGGCGCAGGGCGAAGTCGAGATGGACGGTGGCGTCCGGGGCGATGCCGCGCTCGACCGACGAATGGCTGATGTCGCGCTCGTGCCAGAGGGCGACATTCTCCAGGGCCGGGACCACCGCCGAGCGGACCAGGCGGGCGAGGCCCGTCAGGTTCTCGGTCAGGATCGGATTGCGCTTGTGCGGCATGGCCGACGAGCCCTTTTGCCCCGGATCGAACGGCTCTTCCGCTTCCAGGACCTCGGTGCGCTGCAGGTGGCGGATTTCGGTCGCCAGACGCTCGATCGACGAGGCGACCACGGCCAGGGCGGCGAAATAGGCGGCGTGGCGGTCGCGCGGGATCACCTGGGTCGAGACCGGCTCGACCGCCAGGCCCATCTTCTCCGCAACGTGCTGTTCCACGCGCGGATCGACATTGGCGAAGGTGCCCACCGCGCCCGAGATGGCGCAGGTGGCGATCTCGAACCGGGCCATGGCCAGGCGTTCCTTGGCGCGCACGAACTCGGCGTAGTGCCCGGCGAGCTTCAGCCCGAAGGTGGTCGGCTCGGCGTGGATGCCGTGGCTGCGGCCGACGGTCGGGGTCAGCTTGTGCTCGAACGCGCGGCGCTTCAGAGCCGCCAGCACCAGGTCGACATCGTCCATCAGAAGGTCGGTGGCCCGGGCCAACTGCACGGCCAGCGTGGTGTCGTTGACGTCCGACGAGGTCATGCCCTGGTGCAGGAACCGCGCCTCGGGACCCACGATCTCGGTCACGTGGGTCAAGAAGGCGATGACGTCGTGCTTCACCTCGCGCTCGATCTCGTCGATGCGGTCGACGTCGAAAACCGCGTCGCGCCCCTTGGCCCAGATGGTCTCGGCGGCGAGCTTGGGGATCACGCCCAGATCGGCCATCGCGTCGGCGGCGTGGGCCTCGATCTCGAACATGATGCGGAACTTGGTCTGCGGCGACCAGATGTCGGCGGCCTCGGGCCGGGCGTAACGGGGGATCATGGCGGGGGCTTTTAGCCTCCCCCGCCCAATCTGGAAAGCGGGCTGAGCGCCTACGCCTCCCCGCGCGCCGCCCTCGCGTCCGCCAGGGCCTTGGTCAGGCCGAAGGCGCCCAGCAGATAGTGGAAGCCGGCCCAGAGATAGAAGCAGACGCTGACCAGGATCCCCTCGCGGGTGGACTGGGTCAGGGTGGCGCTGCAGAGGGCCTTGGCCGCGGCGTCGGCGGTCTTGGGCGCGACCCCGCCCGGACAGGCCTTGACCGCGTTCAGGGCGCCGCCGACGTCGAACAGATGCGCCAGCTTGCCGACCACGCCCTGCACCGCCGGGTGATTGATGTCGAACTGGGCGAACTGATCGATCAGCCAGCCGGTGAAGGGGGGGCCGCCGCCGAGCGCGATCAGGTTGAGGAAGAACAGCATCAGGGCCGCCGCGGTCGCCCGCCGGCGCACCTCGACCATGTTCTGCACCACCCCGAAGGTCGGGGCGAGATAGGTGTAGTGGAACAGTCCCGGGATCAGCAGCACCAGGGCCGCCGCCTGCCAGGTCGGGCGGGTATAGGCATAGATGTAGATGGGCGTAGCGATGGTCAGGCCGATGGCCGGGGTCAGCGAGTACCAGGCCGGGCTGCGCTTTGACAGGCGGTCGGTCAGGAAGCCGCCGACCAGGGTGCCGAGGCCGGTGGAGATCCCGCCCACAAGGCCGGTGATCAGGCCCACCGTGGCGATGTCCAGGTGGAAGGCCGAGCGGAAATACTGCGGCACGAACTGGCCGGCGCCATAGGCCCCGAACGAGCAGAGGGTGACGCCCAGGATCATGTTCAGCACCGGCCAGGAGCCGAACAGCACCTTGGACACCGCCGCCATCTCGCGCATTTCCTCGGCCAGCCAGTGGCCCTTGGGCGCTTCGACCGCGACCGGGGTCAGCTCGTCGATGTTGCGGGCGGTCTCCGGCGCCTCCAACTCGGAATGGCCGCGGGGCGGCTCGCGCATCAGAAACTTGACCAGGGCCGCGATCAGCACCCCGGGCAGGCCGACCAGGATGAAGGCCATGCGCCAGGAGAAGTTCTGGGCGATCCAGCCCCCCGCGACCGCCCCGAACATGGTGCCGAGCGGGATGCCGAACGAATAGACGCCCAGGGCCGAGGCGCGCTTCTTGGGCTCGAAATAGTCTGAGATCAGCGAGTGGGACGGCGGCGACAGGCCCGCCTCGCCGATGCCCACCCCGAAGCGATAGGCCGCCAGCACCGCGAAACTGCCTGCCGTGCCGCAAAGCGCGGTGAAGCCGGACCAGATCAGCACCGCCGCCGAGATGATGTTGACCCGGCTCTTGCGCTCGGCCAGGCGCGCCAGCGGCACGCCGAGGGTGGTGTAGAGCAGAGCGAAATAGAGCCCGCCCAGAAGGCCGATCTGGGTGCTGGTCAGGCCCAGGTCCTCGCGGATCTTGGGGCCAATGGTGGCGATGATGGTGCGGTCGATGAAGTTGAAGGTGTAGGCGGCCAGCAGCAGGGAGAGCACCAGGCGCTTGTAGCCTTCGGAAAACACCGGCTTGCGCCCGGCCGACGTCGCGCTCGGCGCGGTAGTGGCGTCCATGCGCCCTCCCTCATACGTTCGTTTGATCTTCTTTCGGCCACCTTAGAGCGGCCCGTCGGTCCCTGCCTACCGGTTTTGCGTTTCAGTGGGGTCACGAAGCGCTTGCATCGGCCGGCGGCGGTCGTATGGGACAGCCCTGGCTATTGGAGGAACAGCGGCATGGAACTGATCATCGGCACCAAGAAGTGGTCCACCTGGTCGCTGCGCCCCTGGCTGGCGCTGAAAAAGACCGGCGCGCCGTTCCAGGAGACCCTGATCCAGCTGCGCGAAGTGGGCTTCACTGAGGAGATCGCGCGTCATTCGCCCTCGGGCAAGGTGCCGGCGCTGAAGGACGGCGAACTGCTCTTGTGGGACTCGCTGGCCATCTGCGAGTACCTGGCCGAAAAGTTCCCGGCCGCGAAGCTGTGGCCGGAAGACGCCGCCGCCCGCGCCCTGGGCCGCGCCGCCGCGGCGGAGATGCACTCCGGCTTCGCCTCCCTGCGCGGCGAGTTCCCCATGGACCTGACCCTGAAGACCCAGCTAGACCCCACCGAGGCCACCGCCGGCGACATCCGCCGCATCGTGCGCCTGTGGAGCGACCTGCGCGGGCGTTTCTCCGCCAAGGGCCCGTACCTGCTGGGCGAGTGGTCGATCGCCGACGCCTTCTACGCCCCGGTCGCGACGCGGTTCAGGAGCTATGGCGTCAAGCTGTCGGACTACGGCGACGCGGGCGCCGCCGGCGCCTATTGCGAGGCCCTTTTGAACGAGCCGGCGTTCAAGGAATGGGAGGCGGCGGCGCTGAAGGAGTAGATGGCCGGGTCAGTGAAAGCCGCAGAATGGCTAAGCAGCAGCGCGTCTATGTGCGATTTGTTTGCTATCAGACCGTAGAAGCGCAGCGTCAACGACTTGGCTTGTTCCAAGCGTTGGATCAAGCCCGCAAGTGCGATTTTGCGCCGTCATGGGCGCTGAAGGAGCTCGGTGAGATCTACGACTGGTTCAAGAAGAACCTCGCTGTTCCAAGTCATTTTTCACGTGGCGGTTGGAAGGGTCGCGGGCAACCCGGCTTGTCTTGGTTCAAGCCCGCCGCAAGTGAACATATCCGTCAAATGCACCGCCTGACGCTGGCGCTGGATGCGTGCGGCGTCCACGTCGATATTCTGACTACCCGCGATCCCGGGGAAATCATCTGGCAAGATCAGCACCAAGTGGTGGCGGAGCCAGGCGCGCGGAAGTTCTGACTTCGTGGTGCAAACTGAGTGTCGGCAAAGCCTTGCGAGCAGACCCCACCACCAAATCGCTTGGTTAATCTTGTTTCCATCCCTCGGAGCCGGTCAAGGGGCGCGCAGCGCCCGCTCCGCGGCTTCGCCCTTGACCGGCTCCGAGGGATGGAAAAGCCTGCCTTCAAGCGGTTTGGGTGGGGTGTGGCCGCCGACCTCACGCCGGCGCTCATGCACCGCAAGGACTGCGCCTTATCCCTTCTCCCCTTTGTGGGAGAAGGAGGGGCCCGCGGCGAAGCCGTGGGAGGATGAGGGGACGCGCGGCGATAGCCGCGCAACTGAGGCTCCTCAGCCAATCCAATCGCCGGCGCCGCCCCTCATCCTCCCATTCGCTTCGCGAACGGGCCCCTCCTTCCCCCACAAAGGGGGGAAGGGTTTGGAGTGAGCGCAGTGCCCCTAGAACAAAAAACGCGGCCCAGGTCGCCCCAGGCCGCGCTTTAATCCGTAGTCGGAAATTCCTACCGTCTTACGACGCGTAGAATTCGACGATCAGGTTCGGTTCCATCTTCACCGGATAGGGCACTTCGGCCAGTTCCGGCAGGCGGATGTACTTGGCGGACATGCCCTTGCCGTCGACTTCGATGTAGTCGGGCACGTCACGTTCGGAGGACTGGATGGCTTCCAGCACCAGGGCCATGTTGCGCGAGCGCTCGCGCACCGAGACCACGTCGCCCGGCTTCACGCGATAGGAGGCGATGTTGACGCGCTTGCCGTTCACCAGCACGTGGCCGTGATTGACGAACTGGCGGGCGGCGAACACGGTCGGGACGAACTTGGCGCGATAGACCAGGGCGTCCAGGCGGCTTTCCAAGAGGCCCACCAGGGTCTCGGCGGTGTTGCCCTTCTTGCGGGCGGCGTCTTCGTAGGTCTTGGCGAACTGCTTTTCGGTCAGGTTGCCGTAGTAGCCCTTCAGCTTCTGCTTGGCGCGCAGCTGCAGGCCGAAGTCGGAGACCTTGGACTTGCGGCGCTGGCCATGCTGGCCGGGTCCGTAGGAGCGTTGGTTGATCGGGGACTTCGGGCGACCCCAGATGTTCTCGCCCATCCGCCGGTCGATTTTGTACTTCGCCGATTGGCGCTTAGACATGCTCTAGCTCTTTTCCTACGACGCCCACCGGCTGCCCCACCACTGGGGCGGCGATCTCAACGGCGGTCCGGGCGTCACCCGTCATGCATTTCACCGCCTCCGAGCAGGCCCGGACGCGGGAAAGCGGGGTGTATGACGGCAAGATGAGCGCGAGTCAATCTCGCCAGCGCTAGCCGAACAGCCGCCGGTCCCACCAGACGGGTTGGTGCAGGCCGTGGCGGATGCGCGCCGCGTCGGGGTGAGCGGGGTTGATGACGATGTTCTGCTCCATGCGCGCCACCAGGCTGGGCGCGAGCAGGATCGCCGAGCGCCCCTCCCTGACCCAGGCCTCGCCAAAGGCCTTGGCCACACGGGCGTCGGGCAGGTCCCAGCCGGGGTTATGGCCGACGGAAAACACCTCGTAGGAAACGCCGGCGTCGATGGTGATCTCGACGAAGTGCTGGTTCGGCGGCATCTGGCCGGAGCCGTGCGCCAGCTTCTCCAGCATGGCCGTGGAATAGTGCTGGCTGGCGTAGATCACCGGCGTCGCCGGCGTGTTCCATCGCCCCGGATAGAGGCGCGAGCCGGTGGCGTCATAGATCGGATAGGCGCCGTCCGGGTCGCCGATGCGATAGGCCGTATGCGTTCGGTCGAGAACCTGCGCGCGGCGCGCCGTCACGCCGCCGAGCCATAGGCCAGGCGGCCGAGCACTTCCTCGACCAGCCGGCCGCCGGTTTCGCCATCGAGGACGACCGAAAGCGGCGTCTTGCCGGCCAGCATGGCGTGCGGGTCGCGCAGGAAGCGGCGGGCCGCCTCTTCGCCGCCCCAGACCTCGCAGGCGAAGGCCCAGACCCTGGCCAGTCGCGCCAGCCGCTCGCTCTCCTCCTTGGACATCAAGGCCGCGCCGCCGCCGGCCTGCAGACGACGGCGGGCATAGGTCGCCTTGCTGACCAGGTTGTATTTGAAGCCGCGATCGTCCGGCGCCACCGCCGCGGCAAGTTGATCGGCCGCTTCCAGCGGCAGGCCGCTGTTCAACCGGTCGATCAGGTCGATGGTGGTCATCACGCGGCTGGGCGGGCCGATCCAGGGCGCGCCAGCTTCCGCCAAGGCTCTCAGGGTCATCACAAGGCTCCTCAGCTGAGACGGAATATAGTCTCACCTGAGATCGCCAGCAAGCGCCTACTGAGACCCCTGCTCTTTCGCCGCCCGCTCCGCCGCCAGGCGCGCCAGCACCCGGCCGCGCCCCTTGGTGAGCGCCGTGATCACCCCGCGCAGGGTGCGGACCTCCTGCAAGGTCAGGCGCGAGCGGGCGAAGATGACGCGCAGGTTCCGGACCATCGAGGGTCGCTTTTCCGGGGGATAGAAAAAGCCGGAGGCGTCCAGCTCCTTCTCCAGGTGCTCGTAGAAGCCGATCAGCTCGGCCTGATCGGCCGGCGGGTCCTCGTTGGCGCGGAAGGCTTCGCGCGGCTGGTCGGCCATGGTCATGCGCCATTCGTAGGCGGTCAGGGCCACAGCCTGGGCGAGGTTCAGCGAGCGGAATTTCGGATCGATGGGGATGGTGACGATGGCCTGGGCCAGGGCGATGTCCTGGGTCTCCAGCCCCGCCCGCTCGCCGCCGAAGAGCAGGCCGGTGTTCAGCCCCTGATGCGCCGCGGCGTTCAGCTCGGCCGCCGCTTCGCGGGGTGTGAGGATCGGCAGGCGGGTCTCGCGCGGGCGCGCGGTAGTGGCGTAGAGCAGGTTGAGGCCCGCGACCGCATCCTCCAGCCGCTCGAACACCTTGGCGTCGTTCAGCGGCCAGTCGGCGCCCGAGGCGCTGGCCCAGGCGCGCTCCTGCGGCCAGCCGTCGCGGGGGCGCACCAGACGCAGGTCGGACAGGCCGAAATTGGCCATCACCCGGGCGACCGCGCCGATGTTTTCGGCCAGCTGAGGCTCGTTCAGGATCACGCAGGGGCAAGGGAGCAGCTCGCTCATTCTGTGGCTGATAGCGGGTTTCGCGAGCGCCCGCGAGCGTCTATAGCGATCCGAGTTTCGCGCCGGGACCGGTCCCAGGGCCCCCCTCCCGCCTTCGGCGCGCCCCTATGCAGTCGGCTCAAGCTGGAGCGCCCATGGCCAAGATCAAAGTCGCCAATCCCGTCGTCGACCTGGACGGCGACGAAATGACCCGGATCATCTGGAAGATGATCAAGGACAAGCTGATCTTCCCGTTCCTGGACCTGCAGATCGACTATTACGACCTGGGCATGGAGCACCGCGACGCCACCGACGACAAGGTGACCGTCGAGGCGGCCGAGGCGATCAAGCGCCATGGCGTCGGCATCAAGTGCGCCACCATCACCCCCGACGAGGCGCGGGTGAAGGAATTCAACCTGAAGAAAATGTGGAAGTCGCCCAACGGCACCATCCGCAACATCCTGGGCGGGGTGATCTTCCGCGAGCCGATCATCTGCAAGAACGTCCCGCGCCTGGTGCCGGGCTGGACCCAGCCGATTATCGTCGGCCGCCATGCCTATGGCGACCAGTACAAGGCCACCGACTTCGTGGTGCCGGGTCCCGGCAAGCTGACGATCCGTTTCGAGGGCGCCGACGGCAAGGTGATCGAGCACGAGGTGTTCGAGTATCCGGGCGCCGGGGTGGCCATGGCCATGTACAACCTCGACGACTCGATCAAGGACTTCGCCCGGGCCAGCCTGAACTATGGCCTGAGCCGCAAGTACCCGGTCTATCTGTCGACCAAGAACACCATCCTGAAAGCCTATGACGGGCGCTTCAAGGACATCTTCCAGGCCATCTACGAGACGGAGTTCCAGGACGACTTCAAGGCCGCCGGGATCACCTACGAACACCGCCTGATCGACGACATGGTCGCCTCGGCCCTGAAGTGGTCGGGCGGCTTCGTCTGGGCCTGCAAGAACTACGACGGCGACGTGCAATCGGACACGGTGGCCCAGGGCTATGGCTCGCTGGGCCTGATGACCTCGGTCCTGATCACCCCGGACGGCGCAATCATGGAGGCCGAGGCGGCCCACGGAACGGTCACGCGCCACTATCGCCAGCATCAGCGCGGCGAGAGCACCTCGACCAACTCGATCGCCTCGATCTTCGCCTGGACGCAAGGGCTGAAGCACCGCGCCAAGCTGGACGGCAACAGCGACCTCGCGCACTTCGCCGACACCCTGGAGAAGGTCTGCGTCGACACGGTCGAGAGCGGCTCGATGACCAAGGATCTCGCCCTCTTGGTCGGCGACCGCCAGGGCTGGCTGAGCACCGAAGGCTTCATCGACAAGATCGCGGCGAACCTGACCAGGGCGCTGGCGGCTTAAAATTCCCTTCCCCCCTTGCGGGGGAAGGAGGGGCCCGCCCGCGAAGCGGGTGGGAGGATGAGGGGTCGCGCCGGCCCCTCACTTCTTTTGCGCGCTGCTTTCTCGGAGAGGGCAGCGCAACCCCTCATCCTCCCATGGCTTCGCCATGGGCCCCTCCTTCTCCCGCAAGGGGAGAAGGGTTGATCATCCCGCCAGCGCGGCCTTGACCGCCGCAACACCCTCGGCCGCCTTGACGCCGTCGGGGGCGCCGCCCTGGGCGAAGTCGGGCTTGCCGCCGGCGCCCTGGCCGCCCATGGCGACCACCGCCGCCCGCGCCAGATCCGCCGCGTTGAAGCGGCCGACCAGGTCCGCGGTCAGGGCCACGGCGATCGAGGCCTTGCCCTCATTCACCGCCGCATAGGCGACGATCCCGTTGCTGGCCAGGCGCTTCCTCGCTTCGTCGACCAGGGGGCGCATGTCCTTCGGGGACACGCCCTCGACCACCCGGCCGTCGAACTGCACCCCGGCGATGGTCTCGACGCTGGAGGCGCCGCCGCCACCGCCCATGGCCAACTGCTTCTTGGCTTCGACCAGGTCGCGCTCCAGCTTACGGCGTTCGGCCACCAGGGCGTCGATCCGCGCCGGGACCTCGGCGACCGGGACCTTGAACTGGTCGGCGAGCGCCTTGGCCACCGCCGCCTGGTCCAGCAGGAAGCGGCGCGCGGGCTCGCCGGTCAGGGCCTCAACGCGGCGGATGCCGGCCGCAACGCCGCCCTCGCTGACGATCTTGAACAGGCCGATGTCACCGGTGCGGCCCACATGGGTGCCGCCGCACAGCTCGACCGAATAGGCGCCCTCGCCCTCCAGCGCCCGGCCGAGGGTCAGGACGCGCACGCTGTCGCCGTACTTTTCGCCGAACAGGGCCACGGCGCCCGCGGCGATGGCCTCGTCGGGGGCCATGACCTCGGTCCGGGCCAGCTGGTTCTGGCGGATCACCGCATTGACCTCGGCCTCGATGCGGTCGAGCTCGTCGGGGGTCAGCGGGCCGCCGTGCGAGAAGTCGAAACGCAGGCGCTCGCCGTCGACCATCTGGCCCTTCTGGGCCACGTGCGGGCCCAGCACATGGCGCAGGGCCGCGTGCAGCAGGTGCGCGCCGGAGTGGTTGGCGCGGGTGCGCAGGCGCCGCTCGGCGTCCACCGCCAGGGTGACCTTGTCGCCGACCGCGAGACGGCCCTGCTTGATCTCCAGGGTGTGGGCGAACAGGTCGCCGGCCTGCTTTTGCGTATCGACCACCAGGGCGCGGCCGCCGGCCCACTCCACCTCGCCGCGGTCACCGGCCTGGCCGCCGCTCTCGGCGTAGAAGGGGGTCATGTCGAAAAGGGCTTCGACGGTCTCGCCGGCCTCGGCCGCGTCCACCACGGCGCCGTCCCTGACCAGGGCCAGGGTCTCGCCCGCGCCCGAGATGTCGTCGTAGCCCGTGAACATGGTGGCGCCCAGGCGATCGCGCAGGGCGAACCATTCGGCCGACTGGGCGGTCTGGCCGGAGCCGGCCCAGCTCTCGCGCGCCATCTGCCGCTGGCGATCCATGGCGGTGTCGAAGCCTTCCAGGTCGACGGTCAGGCCCTTGGCGCGCACCGCATCCTGGGTCAGGTCGAGGGGGAAGCCGTAGGTGTCGTAGAGCTTGAAGGCGGTCTCGCCGGAGAGGACGCCGCCGGCGGAAAGGCCCGCCGTCGCCTCTTCCAGCAGCGTCATGCCGCGGCCGAGGGTGCGGCGGAAACGCTCCTCCTCCTGGCGCAGGGTCTCGACCAGCACCGGCTGGGCGCGGACCAGTTCGGGATAGGCCGCGCCCATCTGCTCGACCAGGGCCGGGACCAGGCGGTGCATCAGGGGGTCCTGGGCGCCCAGGATGTGCGCGTGGCGCATGGCCCGGCGCATGATCCGGCGCAGGACGTAGCCGCGACCCTCGTTCGAGGGGGTGACGCCGTCGGCGATCAGGAAACAGGACGAGCGCAGGTGGTCCGAGATCACCCGGTGGCTGGGAGCGTGCTGCCCCTCGGCCTTGACCCCGGTCAGCTCGACGCTGGCGGCGATCAGGTTTTTGAACAGGTCGATCTCATAGATGCTGTGCACGCCCTGCATGATGGTCGAGAAGCGCTCGAGCCCCATGCCGGTGTCGATCGAGGGCTTGGGCAGCGACACGCGCCCGCCGTCGGCGGACTGGTCGAACTGCATGAACACCAGGTTCCAGAACTCCATGAACCGGTCGCCGTCCTCGTCCGGCGAGCCGGGCGGGCCGCCGGCGACAGACGGGCCGTGGTCGTAGAAGATCTCCGAGCAGGGGCCGCAGGGGCCGGTGTCGCCCATGGACCAGAAGTTGTCGCTGGTCGGGATGCGGATGATGCGGTCGTCGGAAAAGCCGGCGATCTTGCGCCACAGGACCGGCGCCTCCTCGTCCTCGGCGTAGACCGTGACCAGCAGGCGATCCTTGGGCAGCTGGAAATGCTTGTCGATCAGGGTCCAGGCGAACTCGATCGCGCCTTCCTTGAAATAGTCGCCGAAGGAGAAGTTCCCCAGCATCTCGAAGAAGGTCAGGTGGCGGGCGGTATAGCCGACATTGTCCAGGTCGTTGTGCTTGCCGCCGGCGCGCACGCACTTCTGCGACGACACCGCCCTGGGCGCAAAGCGGGTCTCGGCGCCGGTGAAGATGTTCTTGAACGGCACCATGCCGGCGTTGACGAACAGAAGCGTGGGATCGCTCTGCGGCACCAGAGGCGCGGACGGCGTCACGGCGTGCCCATTGTCCCCGAAATAGTCCAGGAAGGTGCTGCGGATCTCTTTCAGGCTAAGCATAGCGGCTCCGGCGTCGGACGAAGGACCCGTCCGCGTTACATAGGTTTCAGGCCTCCATATAGAAAAACCGGCCCCGCGTCGCCAAGCTGCGTTTGGATGGGCGCGCTCCGGAAGCGTGCGGCGTCGTCTTTCGCTAGGGCGGTCGAGATCGGATGGAATAATATCCGCTCATCCCGGCGAATGCCGGGACCCAGATCATAAAGCTCCAGACGGTCGCCAATTTCTTCAGGATCCAGGTCCAAAGCCTGCGCCATAGGATCTGGGTCCCGGCATTCGCCGGGATGGGCGGTTGAGGAGGGGCGCTGGCCCAAGATTCGACCTGTCCCGAAACGAAAAGGACGCCCAGGGCTCGGGGGGGCCCGGACGTCCTTCCATCGCTGCGGCCGTGCGGGGTTCGCTTCGGCGACTGGCGGGTCAGCGGGATCCGCCGAAACGAAGCGGCCGCGGCGAAGCCTATTCCACGTCGTCCGGAGGCCCGCCGACCAGGAGTTCCTCCTCGATCACGTCGGCCTTGCCGCGCACGGCCTTTTCGATCTCGGCCGCCATGTCGGGATTGGCTTTCAGGAACTCGCGGACATTGTCGCGGCCCTGGCCGATACGCTGGCTGTTGTAGGAGAACCAGGAGCCGGACTTCTCCACCACCCCGGCCTTGACGCCCAGGTCGATGATCTCGCCCAGCTTGGAGATGCCCTGGCCGTACATGATGTCGAACTCGACCTCGCGGAACGGCGGGGCGACCTTGTTCTTGACCACCTTGACCCGGACATTGTTGCCGATGATCTCGTCGCGCTGCTTGACCGAGCCGATGCGGCGGATGTCGAGGCGGACCGAGGCGTAGAATTTCAGCGCATTGCCGCCGGTGGTGGTCTCGGGACTGCCGTACATCACCCCGATCTTCATGCGGATCTGGTTGATGAAGATCACCAGGGTCTTGGCCTTGGAGATCGAGGCGGTCAGCTTGCGCAGGGCCTGGCTCATCAGGCGGGCTTGCAGGCCGGGCAGGCTGTCGCCCATCTCGCCCTCGATCTCGGCGCGTGGCGTCAGGGCCGCCACAGAGTCGATCACGATCACGTCGACCGCGCCCGAGCGCACCAGGGTGTCGGTGATCTCCAGCGCCTGTTCGCCGGTGTCGGGCTGGGAGACCAAGAGGTCATCCAGATTGACCCCCAGCTTGTGGGCGTAGGAGGGGTCCAGCGCATGTTCGGCGTCGACGAAGGCGGCGGTGCCGCCGGCCTTCTGCACCTCGGCCACCACGTGCAGGGCCAGCGTGGTCTTGCCCGAGCTTTCCGGCCCGTAGATCTCGACGATCCGCCCCTTGGGCAGGCCGCCGATGCCCAGGGCCAGGTCCAGGCCCAGCGACCCGGTCGAAACGGACTCGATCTCGACGATCTTGCCCTTCTCGCCGAGCTTCATCACCGAGCCCTTGCCGAAGGCCTTGTCGATCTGGCTCAGCGCCGCTTCCAGCGCGCGCCGCTTGTCCGCGTCATCCCGTCCCACGAGTCTCAACACCGTCTGGTTCATTTGCGATCCGACCTTATCCCACGATTCTCGCCGCCGCCCGGCCGCGTCGCCCACCGGCCATCGCCCGCGAACAGGATCGGACTGTACATGGTTTGTTCAGGTTGGCAATACGTTCTCATCGTGAGTTGAAAACTGCTTTCGCGACGGAGCCACCCAACGGATCAGTGGTAGGTCGGCTTAGTCCCGTCCTCGTATCGAAAATCGATCCGGGGCGGGATGGGTCGGTCCGCCGGCGCCACCCCGCCGGGCAGATCGCGATAGACCCGTTCCGGGCACGAGAGGAGCAGGCCGGCCTCGTTCAGAATGGGGCGAGCCGCGACCATCTCGGCGTCGGTCAGGCTCCAGAGCATTCGGCCTTCGCCCAGGTTCTCCAACCTTCCCCTGCCCGGCTCGCAATTGATCCAACACCCAAGCTGTCCGAAACTCAGGACCGGCGCGGAGAGATGCCGCTCGCACAGAAGGTTCTGTTGGCACAGATCCCTCAACAACGGGTGTTTCTCCTCCCAGAACCGTCGCGTCGCGTACCCCCACCAGTTGTCCATTTCGCTTCTGCAGACTTGCCCCCTTGGAGCGAAGTAGGGCGGGACACTGCTGTCCATTGGATAACCGCGGGGCCGGCATAGAGCGTCGCGGATGAATACGTAGCCGTATTCGGCGCCCATGCTCGTGGCGGCCAGGCGCAGCAGTTCGCTGCTCACAGCCAATGGATCCCCCTGCACAGGAAAAAGGAAATGCGCGTGCAGAGAGCGTTGGCGCCCCGCCGGGGGTTCGCCGACATAGTCCCTCCGGTCCCAGGGCGCCCATCCCGTCGCATCGCCACCAAAGGCGATACGGTTGCGTTCAGCGCCAACCGCCTCGCGAAAGCCGTCGAGCATGAGGCCGTTGGCGCCCAATGCCCCTTGCAGTCCTCCACGTGCGATCTTTTCAAAGGACTTAGGCTTGATGAGGCGGCTCCGGTCCTCCCCAGGGACATGATAGCTCGCGTATCGAATTTCCTCGAACAGCCCGCATTTCTTGGCGGCGGCGACCATGAACTCTGCAGCAGGCTCGATCCCCGGCCAGACGGAGCCGTGCACATCGACGCCGCAGATCAGGTTTTCCCGCCAGTCGACATCCAGCGCCCAGCCGATCTGGCGCAGATCAAAAATGTCCGAGGTCACGAACATGAGCGGAATGCCTTAGCCATGTCGCGCATGCGCATAAATTCGGCGAGGGCGACCCTGTTGGTAAAATCATTGAGGCGGCGAATGCCCGGCACGTCAGGCATTTCCTCCTGGCGCTCTTCCGGCTTTTGGCGAGGAGACCAGGTTTCGTAGGGCCGGAAGTTGTACCCCACGTCCAACTGGGGCCTGACTATCGCCAACACGTCGGGCCGCCGTACGCTCTGAACGACCATACCCGTGCAGTTCGTGAAGCTCAGATTGAAGCAGATCTCCTTGAACTCGTTTGATCTCGCTAATCGTAAAGCTTCTTCCACTCCGTCGTCGGCATGGCCCGTTTCGAGGCCGCGTGAAGATGTCACCTGCGGGCGCCCGCGCAGCAATACCTCATCGTATCCCTCCGGCCTTTCGGGCAAATCCATGTTCGGCGTCGAGCCCAACAGGATGTCGCCATAACCGTTCGTCGGGACATAGATGCGAAGCTGGGGCGTCCTGCCCGGCATGCTGTTGATCGCGGCGCGGATCGAGCTGACGGTCGCAACCGGCCATTTGCTTCCATCGGAAAGCTTCGCACTTCGCCAAACTGGGTACTCCAAACCACCGACGATCCTGCGGTCCGGTTCGGTTCCGATGGGCGGATGCTGGACCGTATAGACCGGCTCAGCCGGCTGGACCTCGAAGGGGTCTGGCGGTGGCCCGTTCCCTCCGATCCCGCCGTTGCCGCCTTGGATCGGAATCAGCCGCCCGCCCTCCAGATGGACCGGGCCGACGCCCCACGAACTCGTCGGGCTGGCAGGGGCGTTATCAGCTTGCGGCGTTCCGGTCTCGCCGGGTGTTGGCCCGGCGTCGCCGCCGTCCGTCCAGCGGCCACGCCAGTCGCGCGGCTGTTCCGGACTATATTTCGCCAGAGCATCCTCGACGGTCGCAATCCGCACCGCTCCCCGCCAGTCCAGTTCGGTCAGCCGCAGTTGCAGCGCGGCTATCATGGCCCGCGGTTCGTGACCGCAGTTCAGCGCCTCAGCGACCACGCGAAGGCCGGCCGACAGGCCGGCGACATCCAGCTCGCGGCCATAGGCGCCCTTGATCAGGACATCGAGTTCGCCAGCCGGGCGCGGCGCCAAACCCGAGACTGTCGTCCGCAACAACGGCACGCCAGCCAGGGACAGGCCATCCGGGCCAAAACTCAGTCCGAGCGCGCCGGACCCGTCGGCCAGCCGAAAACGCCGATCGTAGACGGTCAATCGAGCCTCCTGAATTTGGGGAAAGGCTCAGCTTATATGTTCTTATTTTGTTCTGGTCAAGGTGGGTATGTCAGCGGCGTTTGTCGGCCCTCGGCGTCCACCCGCCTAAGGCGCCGTCACCGTCACCTTCAGGAACGTCGCTGGGATCGACGTCTTCCCCTTGTCCGCGCTGGTGTTCTGGGCCTCAAACAGGCCGTAGAGCTGGTCCAGCAGGGCGCCGTCGCGGCCGTCTTTCCGCGCCGCCTCGAAGGCGTTCATGGTCGGGCCGTAGTAGTCGCGGAAGGCGTCGACCAGGGCCGCGGGCTGGTGCGGGTAGTTGAAGACGTAGGTCTCGCGGGCGAAGGCGATGTTTTCGCGCGGCGCGCCGGCGGCCCCGAAGCGGGCGGCGACCTCGTCCTCCACGCCCCACAGCATGGGGCTGACGAAGCCCTCGGGCGGGGGCGGGGAGAAGGCGGCGCTGATCTTGAGGATCTGGGCCACGAGGGTGGGATCGCCCGGGATCCAGTTGCCCATGACGACGCGCCCGCCCGGTTTGGTCACGCGGAGCATCTCCCTGGCCACGTCCATCGGCCGCGGGGCGAACATGGCGCCGAAGATACTGACCACCAGGTCGAAGCTGTCGTCGGCCAGGCCTTCGAGATTGGAGGCGTCGCCCTCCTGGAAGCGGCAATTGGCGAGGCCGAACTCGCGCGCGCGCCGGTTTGCGGCCTCGACCAGGTTGGCGGCGATGTCGACGCCCAGGACCTCGGCCCCGCGCTGCGCCTCCGGGATGGCGGTGGTGCCGTCGCCGCAGCCCAGGTCGAGCACCTTCATGCCGGGGCCGACGCCCAGGCTCTCGACCAGGGCGTCGCCGCTCTCGCGCATGCTGGAGGCGATGCGCGTGAAGTCACCCTTTTCCCAAAGCGCCTTGTTCGGATTCATCGAATGGTCCCTTCTCACCCTGCCGCGCCGGCCGCGGCCTGCCTGAAGCGATGGAACGGGAACTGAAACGTGAGAAAGCGATACATTAGCGGAAGACCGCGGCGGAGCGAAGCGCCCGCGGGCACACCGCGGCGCGTCGCTTTTCAGTAGGCCACGCGGCGATAGTAGCGGCGGGTGGTCAGGGGGTGGTCGCGCATCACCTCCAGGTGGGCGCTGACCCGCTCCAGCACCGTGGCCAGGATCACCGGCGAGATCAGGGCGCGGACCTCGGCCGAGATTCCCGGCAAGGCGAAGGCGGCGGCGTCCAGCACCAGCAGTCGGTCGGTGTGGCCGTCGGCGAAGCGCTCGACGCGCTCGGCCAGGGGGCGGGCCTCGTCCTCGCCCTTGAGCACGATCAGGCTGACGCCCGGCTCGACCAGTTCCAGCGTGCCGTGGAAGAAGTCCGAGGCGTGGACCGGGCGGGTGCGGATCCACTGCATCTCTTCCAGGATGCACATGCCGTAATAGTGCGCCTGGGGCCAGGCGGCGCCGGCGGCGGTGACGATGGGGCCAGCGCCCTCGGCGATAAAGGCGGCCATGCCCCTGGCCTGGGGTTCGAAGGCGCGCTTGATCTCCAGCAGCAGGGCCGGCAGGCGGGCGAGTTCGGCCAGGGCGGCGTCAAAGCCGGCGAATTCGCCACGGTGGCGCATGACGGCCAGGACCAGGATCAGGGACTGCAGATAGAAGGACTCGCACGAGGTGTCGTCCTCGGCGAAGTTGACCAGGGCGTAGTCGGCCAGGGCCGCCAGGGGTGAATCTCCGTGACCGGTCAGGGCGATCACCGCAGCGCCGCGGGCCTTGGCGACCTCGGCGACCGCAAGGCTTTCCGCGGTGGTTCCCGACAGCGAAGGGATCACCACGATCGATTGCGGGCCGAGGGCGGCGTGGCCGGTCAGGACCAACTCGGCCGGCCGCTCGAGGTAGGCGGGAAAGCCGGAGCGGCGGCGCAGCAGCTCGAAGGCGGGCTGCATGAGCAGGCCCGCGCCGCCTGTGCCGAGGAAAAAGAGATTGGCGGCGCCCTTGTCCAGCAGGGCGTCGACCGCCGCCGTGATCGGCTGGGCCAGGGCCACGGCGCCGGACTGGATGCGCAGGAAGCGCGGCTCGTCGAAGTTCAGCATGGCCGCGCCCGTTCTGTTGTCAGACATCTGGATTGCGGCGCACTATTTCAGGGCGTTCACGGCTGTCAAGCGGACCGGCCTATGCCTTGACCAAATCGCACGGTTCAGGCTCCTTTCGCAAGCCGTCGCCTTGTCCGACAACCCGGAACCCATGACCTCTCCCCTCGCCCTGCAGGAACGCTCGGTCGCCGCGCGGCTGCGCCAGCAGATCCTGGCGTTGATCCGCTCGCAGGGCTGGGGGCCGGGGCGCCGGATTCCGACCGAAGCCGCCCTGAAGGCCATGTTCGGCGCTTCCCGGCCGCCCCTGCGCGAGGCGCTGAAGCGGCTGGAGCAGGAAGGGGTGATCGTGGCCGAGCACGGCCAGGGCCGCTTCGTCGCCCCCGCCGCCGCCGCGCGGGTCGAACGGCCGGCCACCGCCTTCGAGAGCCTGACCGAGATGCTGCGCCGTTCGGGTTACGAGGCTCAGACGCGGCTGTTGTCGGTGGGCGAGGTCGGCGCCGAACCGGAGGTGGCCCAGGCCCTGGGCTGCGCCACGGGCGCGCCGGTGCTCCGGCTCGAGCGGCTGCGCACTCATGCGGGCGAACCGCTGATCTATTCCCTGGCCTATGTCCCGGCCGCGCGCCTGCCTGGGCCGCTGTACGAGGCCGACTGGACCGCCTCCCTGATCGCGCGCCTGTCCGAAGGCGGTCCGCCGGTGCGGATGTCGGCGGCCACGGCGAGCGCGGTTGAGCTGCCGGCGGAAACCCAGGGCCGATGCCGGTTGGGCGGCTTCGGCCCGGCCATGCTGATCGCCGAGACCGGCTATGACGCCGCCGGCGCCCCCGCCCTGTTCGCGCACGACTATCACCGCGGCGGGCTATTCTCGTTCAGCTTCGCCCGCACCCGGCTTGGAGCCGATGCTCGGGGATCGATCAGCCAGGCCGCGCGGCTGGCCGCCGATCTGCGCGCCCTGATCGCCGAGCAGGGCCTGGGTCCGGGCGACCAGCTGCCGACCGAGGCGCAGCTGACCGCGGCTTTCGGCGTCTCCCGCTCGGCCCTGCGCGAGGCCCTGAAGGGGCTGGAGCAGGATGGGGCGATCCGGGCCGAGCATGGCCGGGGCCGCTTCGTCACCGCCCTGGCGCGGATCGAGGTCGCCCGGCCGATCACCGCCTTCGAGAGCGCCACCGACATGATGCTGCACGCCGGCCTCGACCCGACGCCGCGGCTACTGGACTTGGCCGAAGAGCCCGCCCCACCCGAGATCGCCGAGGCCTTGCGGCTGGCCGAGGGCGCGCCAGTGCTGCGGATCGAGCGGGTGCGCCTTGACGGGGCGGCGGCGATCCTGGCCTCGACCGACTTCGTGTCCCCGGCCCTGCTGTCCGCCGAGGCGGTCCGCTGCGACCGCGGCGGCTCGCTGACCGCGCTGCTGGAGGCGGCGGGCCGCCGGCCGGTGATGTCTACCGCCAAGGCGACCGCCGCCGCCCTGCCCGCGCACCTGCAGGCCCGGCCCGAATTCCGGGACTTTGGCCCGGCCTTCCTGATCGAGGAGACTTGCTACGACGCCGCCGGCGAGCCGGTGCTGGCCTCGATCGAGCATCACAAGGGCGCGGCCTTCTCGTTCGGCTTCGTGCGGCGGTAGGCGCCGCAGCCGTTGCGTGGTTCGAGACGCGCCCCTGACGGGGCGCTCCTCACCATGACGAGGCTTTTTGCGGTTCACCCAATCCAGTCATGGTGAGGGCTCGCGCAAGCGAGCGTCTCGAACCACGCAATCCAGATTGCGCCATCCATTTCCCAATGGCCCTCAGCGCAGAATCTGCTGCAGGAAGGCCTTCGCCCGCTCGGTCTTGGGTTGGGTGAAGAAGGCCTCCGGCGCTCCCTGCTCGACGATCTCGCCGCGGTCCATGAACACCACGCGGTCGGCGACCTGACGGGCGAAGCCCATCTCGTGGGTCACCACCACCATGGTCATGCCCTCGCGGGCGAGGCCGAGGATGGTGTCCAGCACCTCCTTGACCATTTCCGGATCGAGGGCGGAGGTGGGTTCGTCGAACAGCATCACCTCCGGCTCCATGGCCAGGGCCCGGGCGATGGCCACCCGCTGCTGCTGGCCGCCGGAGAGCTGCTGGGGGAACTTGGCCGCCTGGTCGGACAGGCGAACCTTGGCCAGGTAGGCCTCGGCGCGCTCGTGGGCGGCCTTGGCCGGCAGCTTGCGCACGACGCGCAGCGGCAGGGCGCAGTTCTCGACCACTGTCAGGTGCGGGAACAGGTTGAACTGCTGGAACACCATGCCGACCTGCCGGCGCGCGGCCTCGACGGCCTGGGGCTCGCGGGTCAGGCGCTGGCCGCCGACCCGGATCTCGCCCTGGTGGAAGCCCTCCAGCGCGTTGACGCAGCGGATCAGGGTCGACTTGCCCGAGCCCGAAGGGCCGCAGATCACCAACCGCTCGCCGGGCGCCACGGTCAAAGACACGTCGGTCAGGGCGACGAACGCGCCATAGCGCTTGAACAGTCCGCGGATCTCGATCGCGGGCGCGGCGCCTTGGGCCTGAATTTCGCTCATCGCATGTGCGCCCGGTTGAAGTGGCGCTCCAGCCTGGCCTGGAGGACTTCCAGCACCATGGACAGAAGCCAGTAGATCAGCGCGGCGGTGATCATCATCTCCAGGTGCCGGAACTCGGTCTGGCCCTGGGTGCGGGCCAGGTACATCAGCTCCCAGACCCCCACCACCGAGACCAGCGAGCTGTCCTTCAGCATGGCGATGAACTGGTTTCCGGTGGGCGGAATGATGATGCGCATGGCCTGGGGCAGGATGATCCGGGCCAGGGTGTCGAAGGGCTTGATGCCCAGGGCCCTCGCCGCCTCCCACTGCCCGCGGGGGATGTTCTCAATCCCCGCACGGAAGATCTCGGTCATGTAGGCGCCATAGCAGAGCGACAGGGCCGCAACGCCCGCGGGGATAGGTCCGATCACGATGCCCAGCTGCGGCAGGCCCAGATAGATCATGTAGAGCTGCATCAGGAGCGGCGTGCCCCGGAACAGCGAGGTGTAGAAATTGGCCACGCCGAGCGCGACGCCGTTCTGCGACAGCTTGGCGATCGCCCCCACCATGGCCAGGAGCGAGGCCAGGACGATGGAGATGGCCGAGATGTAGATGGTGGTCACCAGGCCTTGGGTGACCAGAAAGCCGATCTTGCGCCGGATGAAGTCGAAGCTGAGATCAAAGGAATAGAAGAAGTAGAGCAGCAGGCCGGCCAGGCCGAGCCAGACCAGCGCCATCTGCCAGCGCAGCGCCAGCCTGACCCACACGCGCCAGGCCAGCGCCACCAGCACGGCGGCGAGGGCCGCGCCGATGACATCGGCGGGAAGGTCGGCGAGGGTTTTGACGCCCGCCTGCTTTGCGGCCAGCGAGCCCAGATGGACGTACCAGAGCAGGCCGAACAGCATGGCCAGGGCGGGCGCGAACACCACCGGGCGGGACATCAGCGGCGGATAGTCGACATTGTCCGGATGCTGCATGACGCCCTCGCCTCAGCCTGCCGACCGATCGCGGCCGGCCCCGCGTTCGCGCCAGAAATCGTTGGCCTGGAGCCACCAATAGGTCGCCTGCACCGCCGCCCGGCCGGCCGGGCCGCCGTTCCAGTCCAGGCCGAAGGGGGCGAACAGGCGGTGACGGTCGCTGTCGCCGGCTATGGCCTCGGCGATCACCCGCCCGCCGATGGCGGTGGTGTTCAGCCCATGGCCGCCGAAGGCGGTGCAGGACCAGAGGCCGGGGCCGAGGGGGCCGATCTGCGGCATCAGGTGGCGGGCATAGGCCATCAGCCCGGACCAGGCGATCTCGACCCTCAGATGCTTCAGCTGGGGATAGGTCGAGGCCATGGTGTCATGCAGCAGGGTCGCGAGACGGCGCGGCTCGGAGGTGCGGGTGGTGATCTTGCCGCCCCAGAGGATGCGCCGGCCGCCATCGACCAGGCGGTAGTAGTCGCCGGCCCGGCGGTTGTCGCCGATGCCGGCGCGGGTGCGGATGGCGTCGCCGATGGCCTCGGGATCGGGCTCGGTCAGCATGACGTAGGTGGCGATGGGCAGGAAGCTGCGCGCCAGGGCGGGCACGAGATGGCCGGTATAGCCGCCAGAGGCGATCAGCACGTCCCGGGCGCGGACCTCGCCGCCGGCCGTGCGCACGCGCGGCGCCGCGCCGTCATGCTCCAGCACGAGGGCCGGCGAGGCCTCGAAGACGCGCCCGCCCTCGACCTCCAGGGCGCAGGCGATCGCACGGGCGTAACGTAGCGGGTCGATGTGGAAGGCGGCGGGGTCGTAAAGCGCCTGGTAGTAGCGCTCGGACCGCAGCAGGCTGCGCACCTCCTCGGTCGGCTTGAACTGGACCTGATAGTCGAACTCCCGCGCCAGCCAGTCGCGCCGGCTCTGCAACGCCGCGGCGGCGTCATAGCGCATGGTGCTCATCACGCCTGGGGTGCGGTCCAGACCCTCGGGTTGCAGCCGCCGGATATTGTCCTCGACGATAGCGACGCCCTCGATCGAAAGGCGGTGCAGGGCCAGCGCGGTCTCGGGCCCCGCCCGGCGGGCGATCAGGTCGTGGCCCGCGGAATAGCCTGGCGAAACGAAACCACCATTGCGCCCCGAAGCGCCCCAGCCGACCCGGTTGGCCTCGAGCAGCACCACCGACCTGCCGCGGCGAACGAGGTGAAGCCCGGCGGTCAGGCCAGCGAGGCCGCCCCCGACGATGCAGACATCCGCCTCCAGCGTCCCTTGCAGGGCCGGCCGCGCGGATGCGTCGGCGGGCAGGCCGCGCCGGTAGAAGGTCTCCACATAGGCCGAGTCCGTCTGCCCGCTCACTGGGTGTAGTCGCGCCCGTACCACTTGCGGGTCAGGTTCCCCAGCGTGCCGTCGGCGCGCATCGCCTGGATCACGTCATGCAGCTTGGCGGTCCACTGGGGGTCATCCTTGTCGGTGACGATCGCCAGCGGCTCCTTGTAGGCGATGGTGTTCGGAATGATCTTGATCGGATAGCCGCTCTTGATGGCCCGCAGCGCCGTCTGCTCCGGCGCCAGCACCGCGTCGATGCGCACCCCGTCGCCCAGCCTCAGGTCGTCGAACGGCAGCATGGAGTCGGCGTAGGTGTGCACCTGGCCGGGATTGACCAGGTACTTCACCGGCGGTGCGCCCGGATCGTCGATGGCCAGGCGGCGGCGAATATAGTCCTCGGAGGTGGTGGCGGTCTCGACCCCGATCTTCTTGCCGTTCAGGTCGGCGGCGGTGCGCGCCTTGCTGTTCCTGTGCACCACGAAGACATAGGGGCTGTAGTAATAGACGCTGGCGAAGGAAACCACTTGCGAGCGGGCCTTGGTGGGGGTGATCGAGCCGATCGCCACATCCCAGCGGCCATGCCAGTGCCCGCCGGTCATGGTCGCCCAGTCGGGGGTGTCGAAGCGGGTCTTGACCCCCAGGCGGCGCGCCACCTCGTTGGCCACGTCGATGTCGAAGCCCACCAGCTGGTTGCGGTCGTCGAGGAAGCTCTGCGGCGGCCAGGCGCCGTTGGTGGCGACCTTCAGCGTCTTCGTCGCCATGACCCGGTTCAGGGTCGCTCCGGCCTCGGCCATGGTCGCCGTGAGCGTCCCCAGGGCCAGCAGGGCTGCGACCAGAAACTTGCGCATGAAACCTCCCTGAACACGCCCGCCGAATTTAACGATCCTGCGTCACAGACTCGCACCTTGTCAGACAAGGATCGAACAATCCAGCCGCCTGGAAAGCAAGCAATCCATCTAAGTCGGGGGTCACTTGTCAGACAAGTTGGCGCTCTCGCGCCTTGCCGGCGTTTCGTGGTACGTCTCCGGCAGAGCTTGGCATCGAATAGCGTCGTTGCGCGTTTCGCCACGATACTGGGCGGTCATCCATGACAGTGCGACCCAACACCCGCACCGAGGCGGCGCCGGATGACCCCTGGCGCGGACCCTGGCCGGCGCGTGCGTTCATGGCCGGAGCCGGGACGCTGTTCGGCGAGGACTCCGGCGAACACACCGGACCCGCGTTCCGCGCGCTGACAAGGCGGGTCGGGCTGTTGCTGCTGGTCGGCGTCGTCACGGCGTTCCTGCTGCCGGCATGGCTCTGCGCCCTTTGGCTGCTCGCCCAAAGCATGCTGATCGCGGCCGAGGCCTTCCATCCGGCGCCCGACCACGCGCGCTCCGCCGCCTCGGACGGAGGATTGCTGGCGATCGAGCTGCTGGAAGGCCTGACGTGGGCCAGCCTGGGTGAGGCGCTGTGGCTACAGGCGGACACTACGGCCGTGGCCGCCGGCGTCGCTCTGTGGACCGGACTCTGTGTCTGCACCGCGCGCCGGATCACCAGGAGCCCGCGCCTGGAGATGGTCGAGATCGCGCCGGTGCTGGCCATCGCCACCTTCCTGCTCTGGACGCCAAGCGCGCAAGAGCGGCACCCGCTCCTGATCCTGGCCGTGCTGTGCGCGGTCACAGTGATCGCGCGCAGTCCCGCCAGCCTGAAGATCTGGCCGCACCTTCGACGGGATCAAACCGCCGCGCCCCCCGTCGCCGGATCGCAATCGCCGGCCCCGGACTACGAGATCCTGACCGAGCGCCACGGCGAGGTGGCGGTGCAGTCGAGAGCCGACGGATCGATCGCCTTCGTCTCGGACACCTGCCGCCAGCTCGGCTATGCGCCGGACGAGCTCCTGGGCGCCAACGCCCTTGATCTGATCCACCCGCACGATCGGCGGGGCGCGATCCGCTCGCGCAGGCGACTGCTCAAGGGGCGGCTGCGCCAGACCGAAGGCCCGCGCGATTTCCGCATCCGGTGCAAGGACGGCGGCTATGTGGCGATGGAGGCCAGCTCGACCGCGATCCGCGGGTCGGACGGCCGGGTCGGCGGGGTGATCACCGTGCTGCGCGACGCCGCCCACCGCCGGAAGGCAGAACGCGAGCTTCTGGACCGCAGCCGCCAGGCCGAGGCGGCGTCCAGCGCCAAGTCGGAGTTCCTGGCCACCATGAGCCACGAGATCAGGACGCCCCTGACCGGGATCATCGGCTTCGCCGGCCTGCTGGAATCCACCCCCGACCTGCCGGGGCCTGCGGCGACCTATGTCGACCGTATCGTCACCGCCAGCCGCACCCTGCTCAGTATCGTCAACGACGTGCTGGACTTCTCCAAGCTGGAGTCCGGCAAGGTGGCCCTGTCGCCGGTGGTCCTGGATCCGCGGCGGTTCATTGCGGACACGGTGGAGCTGGTGCGCGCCCAGGCCCGGGCCAAGCGCCTGGCCCTGGAGGTGGAGCTGCCGGCGGACCTGCCGTCCCGGGTGGTCGCCGACCCCCTGCGCGTGCGCCAGGTGCTGTTGAACCTTCTGACCAACGCCATCAAATTCACCGACCGCGGGGGGGTGAAGGTGCGGGTCGCCCATCTGCGCGAAGGCGGCGGCCTGCTGCGGATCGCGGTCACCGACAGCGGGGTGGGCATCGCCGGCGAGGCCGCCGAGCGGCTGTTCCAGCGCTACTCCCAAGTCGACGACTCCGCCGAGCGGAGCCAGCAAGGCTCGGGCCTGGGCCTGGCGATCTGCAAGGCGCTGGTGGCCCTGATGGGCGGGACGATCGGGGTGGACACCCAGCTGGGCCGCGGCTCGACCTTCTGGTTCACCTTCCAGGCCCCGAGCACCGCCGCCGCGCCGGCCGAGGGCGAAGCCCAGCCGGCGCCGGAGGCCCGCAGCGGCCACGGCGCCCACATCCTGATCGTCGACGACGTGGCGGCCAACCGCGAGCTGGTGGGCGCGCTGCTGACCAGCTTCGACTACCGGGTCAGCGAGGCGGGCGGGGCCATGGAGGCGATCCTGATGACCGAGAAGGCCGCCTTCGACCTGATCCTGATGGACCTGCAGATGCCGGGCATGGACGGGATCGCCGCCGCCCGCGCCATACGCGGCGGCTCGGACCTGAACCGCAGCACCCCAATCGTGGCCCTGAGCGCCAATGTGCTGGAGCACCATCTGGAAGCCTGCCGCGCCGCCGGCATGAACGACCATATCGCCAAGCCGATCGTGCCCTCGGACCTGCTCAGCAGGGTGTTCCACTGGTCGGTGGGACGAGTGGAGGCGCACTGAGGCGGCTACCGGCCGAGCTGCCCCATCAGGTCGTTCATGGTGGCGCGGATGTGGCTGGCGGTGAGCGCTTCGACCACGGCCGACCGGCCGCCGACCCAGGCTTCGAACAGCGCCCTGTGTTCGCTGCGGGCCCGCGCGCGGCGGCCGGTGGGCTCCAGATGCATGCGCACATAGCGCTCGGCCAGGACGTGCAGGCGTTCCAGCAGCTGGTTGGTGACCTCGCCGCAGGGGGCGAAAAGAGCCAGGTGGAAGGCGCGGTTCAGGGCGATGGCTTCGGCCGCCGAAGGCTCGGCTTCCAACCGCGCCAGAAGCATGGCGGCGTGGTCTCGCTCAGCCGCCGTCGCCCGGCGCGCGCCCTCGGCCGTGGCGGCGGGCTCTATCTTGAGCCTGAGGTCGAAGATCTCCGCCGCCTCGTCGGCGGTCATGGGGCGGACCACATAGCCGCGGTTAGGATGCGAGCTCAAAAGCCCGTCCTGCTCCAGCCGGCCCAGGGCCTCGCGCACGGGGATCTTGCTGACGCCCAGGGTCTCGGCCAGACCGTCTTGGCGGATCGGCGCGCCGGGGGCGATCTCGCCGGACAGGATGCGGCCGCGCACCAGCTCATAGGCCTGGTCGACGAGGGTGCGGACTTGCAGGGGGGCGGTCAGACCTGGAATCCTTCCCAGAAGACGTCGGCGCGGTCGATCCAGATCGTGTTGTGGCCGGTGGCGATGGCCGAGCCCTGCACCGAGGGGATGATCGCGGGCCGGCCGGCCAGTTCGGTCACCGCCTCGACCCGGCCAGTGAAGCGGCTCTTGATGAAGCTCTCATGCACGAAAGGCTCGCCGACTTTGAGCCGCCCCTTGGCGAACAGATGCGCCAGCCGGGCCGAGGTGCCGGTGCCGCAGGGGCTGCGGTCGATGGCGCGCTCGCCGTAGAAGACGGCGTTGCGGCCATGGGCGCCTTCGCTGCTGGGGGCATCGGCCCAGAGCACGTGGCTGACCCCCTGGATGGTGGGGTCCAGCGGATGCACCGGGGTGAACTGCTCGCGCACCAGGGCGCGAACCTGGGGGCTGAAGCGCAGGATCGCCTGGGCGCCCAGGGCGTCGAGGCCCCGATAGCCGCCCTGCGGCTCGACGATAGCGTAGTAGTTGCCGCCATAGGCCACATCCACGCTCAGGGGACCGAGGCCAGGAACCTCGATACGGATGCCCTCTGCCGCGACATAGCTGGGCACATTGCGGATCTTGACCCAGGCCACGCGGCCGGCCTCCACCGCATAGTCCAGGTCGATCACCCCGGCCGGGACCTCCAGGCGCAGGCGGCCGGGCTCGCGCGGGACGATCAGGCCGTTCTCCAGGCCGAAGGTGACGATGCCGATGGTCCCGTGGCCGCACATGGGCAGGCAGCCGCTGGTCTCGATGAAAAGGACGCCGGCGTCGGTGTCCGGCAAGGTTGGCGGATAGAGGAAGCCGCCGGACATCATGTCGTGGCCGCGCGGCTCGAACATCAGGCCGGTGCGGATCCAGTCGAAGCGGGCCAGGAAGTCCTGGCGCCGCTCGCTCATCGAGGCGCCTTGCAAGAGCGGCGCGCCGCCGGCGACCAGCCGCACCGGATTGCCGGCGGTGTGGCCGTCGATGCAGAAGAAGGTGTGGCGCATTGGGTGGCTCCCCGGCGTTCAGGAGAGCGTGGGCCGGGTCGCGGCGGCCATCTCGACCATGGCGATCACCTCGGCCCGGCGCGCGCCCTCCAGCGGCAGGCGGGGCATGCGCACGCGCTCCGAGCCGCGGCCCATGATCTGCTCGGCCAGTTTGATCGACTGCACGAGGTCGTGGCCGGCGTCGAGATGCAACAGCGGCATGAACCAGCGGTAGATGCGCAGGGCCAGGGCCATGTCCCCGCGCTTCACGGCCTCGACCAGGGCCACCGACTCTTGCGGGAAGGCGCTGGTCAGGCCCGAGACCCAGCCGCGGGCGCCGAGGACCAGACCCTCAAGCGCCACATCGTCCAGGCCGGCCATGACCACGTAGCGGTCGCCGAAGGCGTTGATCAGGTCGGTGATGCGCCGGGTGTCGGGCGCGCTCTCCTTGATTGCGACGATGTTGCCGACGCCGGAGAGGCGCTTCAGCGTCTCCAGGCTCACATTGACCCGGTAGGCGGGGGGGTTGTTGTAGAGCATCACCGGCAGGGCGGAGGCCTCGGCCACCGCGGTGAAATGGGCGGCGAGCTCGGCCTCGGTCGGCACATAGACCATGGCCGGCAGGGCCATCAGGGCGTCGACGCCCAGGGCCTCGGCGTCGCGGGCGAAACAGGCGGCGCGTTCGGTGGTCAGCTCGGAGACCCCCGTCACCACCGGAACCCGTCCGGCCACGACCTCGACCGCGGCCTTCAGCACCTGGCGCTTTTCCTCCGGCTCCAGCGAATTGTTCTCGCCGCAGGTGCCGAGCACGATCAGGCCGTGCACCCCGTCGCGGACCAGGGCATCGAGGCCGGCCTGGGTGGCGCCGAAGTCGATCGCGCCGTCCTCGCAAAACTGGGTGGTGGCGGCGGGATAGACGCCGGACCAGGAGAGGGTGGCCATGGGACAGCTTCCTTCAGACAATCGCATACAGTATACGATCTGAAAATCGGAGGTAAAGGCTGGATGCAGGCTCGGGCCGATGTGGTGGTGGCGGGAGGCGGCCTGATCGGCCTGGCCTGCGCCCTGCGGCTGCGCCAGGCGGGAGCGGAAGTGCTGCTGGTCGATCCGGAGGCTTCGCCACCCCCGGCCTCGTTCGGCAACGCCGGCCACCTGGCGACCGAGCAGGTCGAGCCGCTGGCCTCGCCCAGAACGCTAGCCTCGGCGCCGCGGCGACTTTTCGGTTTCGGCGGCCCTCTCGATTTCCGCCTTACCGACATCGGTGATTGGGGACCCTGGGCGCTGAGCCATGTCCGCGCCAGCGACGCGGCCACCTTCGAGCGGGGGCGGCGGGCGCTGGGCGCGCTGATGGCGGGCGCCCTGCCGGCCTGGCGGCGACTGGCCGAGGCGCTGGGCGATCCGGGGCTGGTGCGCGAGGACGGACACGTTGTGGTCTGGGAGCGATGGAAAAGCATGGCGGCGGGCCTGGCCGCTTGGCACGGTGCAGATATCGGCGAGGCCAAGTTCGCGGCGCTGAAACCCGACGCGCTGGCGGCGGTTCAAGAACGTCTAGCCCAACTCTTGGCAGGCGGAGCGCGTTTCACCGGTACGGGACAGATCGACGATCCAGCGCGGCTGCTGAGCAGACTGGGCGGGGCTTTCGCAGCGGCCGGAGGCCAGCGGATACAGGCTCGGGCTCAGGGGCTGTCGGTTAGCGACGGTCGAGCAGTGCTGAGCCTCAGCGACGGCCAACGGCTCGAACCCGGACTGATCCTGGTCGCCGCCGGGGTCGGCTCGCGCGCCCTGATGCGACAGGCCGGGCACAGCGCGCCCCTGATCGCCGAGCGCGGCTATCACATCGAGGCGGCGGCGCCCGGCTGGGGCGAGCCGCCGCCGGTGGTGTTCGAGGACCGTTCGGTGATCGCCACCCGCTTCGGCCAGCGGCTGCGCCTGGCCGGCTTTGTCGAATTCGGTCGCGCCGAGGCGCCGCCGGACGCGCGCAAATGGGCGCGGCTGGAGCGGCACGCGCGCGAGCTGGGCCTGCCGTTCGAGGGCCCGATCAGCCGCTGGATGGGCGCGCGGCCGACCCTGCCCGACTACCTGCCGGCGATCGGGCGGAGCGCCCGCGCCACCAACCTGGCCTACGCTTTCGGCCATCAGCATCTGGGCCTGACCCTGGCGGCGACCACCGGTGAGATCGTGGCCGCCATGGCGCAGGACGCCGCGCCGCCGGTCGACCTGGCCCCCTTCGACATCGACCGGTTCGCCAGGGCCGGCTACAGCAATTCTCAGCGCAAGGAGACTTCGACATGACCCAGGGCGTCGGCGGTTCGACGGCGGAGGCCGAACTGAAGACCCTTGCCCCGCCGCCGGGGCGGCCGCCGGCGATCCAGCCTGCCGAATACGCGGCGCGGCTGGCCAAGGCGCGGCGGCTGACCGCGGAGACGGGCGCCCAGGCCCTGTTGATCCACGCCGGCGACAGCCTGCGCTATTTCACGGGCGCCGCCTGGAGCCCCAGCGAGCGGCTGGTGGCCATGCTGCTGCCGGCAGATGGCGCGCCGGTGATGATCTGCCCGGCCTTCGAGCTGGGCTCGCTGAAAGCGTGCTTGGTCGTCGATGCGGATATCCGCCTGTGGCATGAGCACGAGCCGCCCGCCGCCCTGATCGCCCAGGCGCTGGCGGCGATGGGCGCGAGCCGCCTTGCCGTCGATCCCGCCCTGCCCTTCGGCGCTTCGGAGGCGTTACGCGGGGCCGCACCCCAGGTGGAGCTGGTGAGCGCCGCCCCCGTGGTCGATGGCTGCCGATCCATCAAGTCCGAGGCCGAACTCGCCTGCCTGCGCTACGCCAAGGGTCTGACCTTGGAGGTCCACCGCCGTGCCGGGCGCATCCTGCGCGAGGGCATCACCACCGCCGAGGTGCGCAGCTTCATCGACGCCGCCCACCGCGCCCTGGGCGCCGACGGCGGCTCGACCTTCTGCGCGGTGCAGTTCGGCGAGGCCAGCGCCTATCCGCACGGCCTGCCGGGCGAGCAGAGCCTGAAGGCGGGCGAGCTGGTGCTGATCGACACCGGCTGCCAGGTGCACGGCTATCACGCCGACATCACCCGCACCTATGCGTTCGGCGAGCCGAGCCCCGAGCAGCGCCGCGTCTGGGCGATCGAGAAGGAGGCCCAGGCCGCCGCCTTCGCTGCGGTTCGGCCCGGCGTCCCATGCGAGGCCATAGACGCCGCTGCGCGGGCGGTGCTGGAGGCCCACGGCCTCGGGCCGGACTACGCCCTGCCCGGCCTGCCGCATCGGACCGGCCACGGCATCGGCCTGTCGGTCCACGAGGCGCCCTATCTGGTGCGCGGCGACAAGACACCGCTGCAGACAGGCATGTGCTTCTCCAACGAGCCGATGATCGTCGTGCCCGAACAGTTCGGGGTGCGGCTGGAGGACCATTTCCACGTCACCGAGGACGGCGCCGCCTGGTTCACCCGGCCCTCGACCTCGATCGACGAGCCGCTTTCCTGAAAACCGCCTATAGCTTGCGTGACGCGCCACTGGCAGGAGACTTCGTGAGCGACGATCCGTTCGAACTGGCCATCGAAAAGGCGGCGCCGGCCTCGGCCGAGAAGACCTTCTTCGGCCAGCCCCCGGCCCTGGCCTACCTCGCCTTCACCGAGGCCTGGGAGCGGTTCTCCTTCTACGGTCTGAACAGTCTGCTGGTGCTCTATATGAGCCAGTGGCTGCTGACGCCGGGCCACATCGAGCACGTCGCCGGCATAGGCGGTTTCCGCGCGGCGCTTGAGCATATGTTCGGCCGGTTGACCACCCTCGGCCTCGCTTCGCAGATCAAGGGCCTCTATTCCGGCTTCGTCTACTTCACCCCGGTGCTGGGCGGGCTGATCGCCGACCGGCTGACCGGACGACGGGCGGCGGTGGTGGCCGGAGCGCTCCTGATGAGCGCCGGCCATCTGGCCATGGCCTTCGACGCCTCGTTCCTCTTGGCGCTTTCGCTTCTGATCACCGGCTGCGGCCTTTTGAAGGGCAACATCTCGACCCAGGTCGGCGAGCTTTATCGCCAGGACGACGGCGAGGGGCGCACGCGCGGTTTCGCCATCTTCTCCATGGCGATCAACTTCGGCGCCGTGGGCGGGCCGCTGCTCTGCGGCCTGCTGGCCCAGATCTGGGGCTGGCACGCCGGTTTCGGCCTGGCCGGCGTGCTGATGCTGCTGGCGCTGGCGACCTATCTGGCCGGCTATCGCCACCTGCCCGCGCCGCCGGCCAAAACGGCGAAGGTCGCGGGCGATCAGGCCGTCGGCCGCAACGAGATCGTGGTGGTGCTCGCCCTCTTCGCCATCATGGCGCTGAGCGTGTTCCAGTCGGTGGTCTACTATCAGAACACCAGCATCGGCCTGGTTTGGGTCGATAGCCATGTCGACCTGCATTTCCTGGGCTTCCTGGTGCCGGTCGCCTGGTTCGGCTCGATCGACCCCCTGACCTCGATCCTCTGCGCGCCGCTGCTGTTCGTGCTGTGGCGCTGGCAGCATGATCGCGGGCGCGAGCCGGACGAGATCGGCAAGATCGCTGTCGGCGCCTTCATCGCCACCGCCGCCAACCTGATCCAGGCCCTGGCCAGCCTGTCCGGCGGCCGCGTCTCGGTGCTGGCGCCGGTGGCCTACGACATCCTTCTGGGCGTCGGCTTCCTCTACTACTGGCCGACCCTGCTGGCCCTGGTGTCCCGGGCGGCGCCGGCGCGACTGAAGGCCACCCTGGTGGGCAGCGTGTTCCTGTCGCTGTTCGTGGCCAACCTTCTGATCGGCTGGATCGGCGCCTTCTACGAGACCATGACCCCGGCGGCCTTCTGGGGAATGCAGGTCGCCATCGGCCTGGTCGGCGGGGTGCTGATCCTTGTCCTGAGGCCCAGCCTCAACCGGCTGGTGCTTGGCGAGCGGGCGAGCTGAGGACGGCTACTTCGCCTCCTCGTCCCCCTCCAGGGTGCACAAGGCCAGCATCAGCCAGGCGGCGTGCGGGATCCATTGCTCGTTCCAGCGCCAGTTCTCGCTGTCCGGGCCGTGGGCGAAGTCTATGCCGCGGCCCTCGTCGTCGCCGACCCGCCCGGTGATCCCGTTGGAGACCCCGCCGACCAGCATGTGGCCCGAGCTGTCGGCATAGGGCGGGTTCTTGCCGCCAAAGCCATAGACCATGCTGACGTCGAACGGGTTGCGGCCCAGGGTCCAGTCCATGCGGTGCTGGGCCGAGGCCGCCAGCTGCGGCGTCACGCCATAGGCCGGGCCGGTATCGCCGGCTGCGCGGCCGCCCACGGTCGCGGCCACGGTCAGGGAGGCCAGGCGCGCGCTCTCGCCCTGCCACCAGTATTCGGTCTCGTTGGCGTGGGGCATGAAGAAGCCGGTGGCGATCGGGCCGCGCGCGCCGTTCTTGAAGGTGCGGAAGGTCTGGCGCGGATAGTCGAACGGGTTGTAGGCGGCCTGGTCCAGCGCCTCCTGCGCCGCCAGCGCCCGGGCGATGGTCGTCTTGACCTTGGTCTTGAGGTTCGCGTCCTGGGCGATGCGCAGATATTCGGCCAGGGCCAGCACCGGCAGGCCGGCGTCGGCGGCGTGAAAAAAGGGCCGGTCCGTATCGTCGCTGCGCCACCAGCCGTCGGCGGTCAGGCGCCCGGCGAGGCTGGCCGCGCGCTTGTCGGCGGCGGCGAGGTAGTCCGCCTTGCCGGTCGACTTGTAGAGCTCGGTCGCGGCCAGGAGAGCCGCGTAGTCGTCGATGATGTTCTCCTTGCCGTCATCATCGTAGCGCAGGTTGTTGGCCTGGAGGTGGGCGAAGGCGCGCTCGGCGTCGGCCAGATAGGCCTCGGCCGGATAGGCGCCCTGGCGGCCGGTGGCCTTGGCCAGGCGATAGGCGCGGGCGAGGCCGGCGATGGCGGACCCGCCGCCTTCGCGGAAGGCGGCCTGGTAGTCCTTGGTGAAGACGCCCTTCTCGCCGACATAGCCCACCACCTGCCGCTCGGCCCCCGGATGGCCCCAGCCATCGAACACGGTCATGTAGAAGAAGCCCTGGGCCGACAGCATCCGATGCAGGAAATCGGCGCCCCACAGGGCCTCGTCGGCCACCGCCTGGTCGACGCCCAGCGCCTTCAGCCGGCTGGCTGCAGCGTCGTGCGAACGCGCCAGGGACCAGACGGCGAAACCCGCCTGCTGCGGGTTGAAGAAGTTTGCGTAGGACAGGTGCGACAGGTACTTGCCGGTGTCGCCGCCGGCGTCCATCCACCCGCCCCAGACGTCGACGAACTGGTCCGTGCCGAACACCCGGCGATGATGGTCGCCCTCGTCCCACCAGCGGCTTTCGTGGAAATAGGACAAGAGGGCCGGGGCAAGGGCCTTGAACTGGGCGTCGTCGGCGACGGCGATATTGTTGGTCTCGTTGGAATAGACGCCGAATTTGACCCTCAGCAGATAGTCGCCGGGCTGGGTCAGGCTGCTGAAGTCGGCCAGGTAGTAGCGGTGGTTCCTGGCCCACTCCGGCAGGGGCGGGATCGGCTTCAAGGGCGCGGTCATCACCACATGGCCGTGGTTCAGCACGATGAACTGGCCGGAGAGCTTGGTCGGCAGGGTCTCGATGATCGCCGACTTGGGCCCGGTCGATTCCAGCGCCACGCGGTTGACGTGGACCTCGATCTGCGGGTCCGGCGGCAGCTTGCCGGGCAGGAGATCGCAGGCGGCCAGGAGGGTGGCGGCCGCCAAGACTGCGATCGTGCATGGTTCGAGACGCGTCTCTGCGGGCCGCTCCTCACCATGACGAGTTTCTTTGCGCCCCCTAAACCTCGTCATCCTGAGGAGGCCGCGCAGCGGCCGTCTCGAAGGACGCAGGGCCGGCTTGCCGCCCGCCCTCACAGGGAGAACCTGAGGCCGAGGAAGAACTGGCGGCCGTTGGAATAGAAAGCCTGGGGCTGCGCGGCGTTGGAATAGTATTTCAGCACCGGGTTGTTCAGGTTCAGGCCGTCGAACTCGAACGAGACGTGGTCGTTGATCTTGTAGTTCAGCGAGGCCGCCAGCGTGCCCTGCGAGCCCTCGTACTGCGGCGTCACATTGGACAGGCCCACCAGGAAGGACGAGCGGTATGTGTAGGCGATGCGGGCGCTGAGGCTCTTGTTCTCATAATAGAATTCGGCGTTGGCCGTGCTCTTGGACGAGCCCACCAGGGCGAGGCCCTGCGAGGTCTTGCCCTCGGCGTAGGTGTAATTGGCAAGCGCCCCGAAGCCCCAGATCAGGGGCTGCTGCCAGGAGAGCTCCACCCCCTCCTCATGCGCCGCCACGTTGATCGGCGAGGTGATCAGGAACTGGCGAATCTGGTCCAGCGAGGTGTCGAGATAGGGTCGGTAGCTGGCGCCGAAGGCCACATAGGTCGGCATGTCCATATAGAACAGCCCGACCGAGAGGATCGACTGCGGCTTGAAATACCATTCCAGGCCGAGATCGTAGTTGGTCGAGCGGATCGGCTTCAGGTCGGCGTCGCCGCCGGAACCCGTGTGGTCGAGATTGTTCAAGGTCACCGCCGGCGACAGGGCCGAATAGTCCGCCCGCGACAGGGTCTCGGAATAGGCGAAGCGCGCCACCAGGTCCTTGGTAATGTCGTACTTGAGGTTCAGGCTGGGCAGCAGCTTGGTGTAATCGTGCTTGACCGAGGCTGGCACGAAATTGCCGTTGAGATCGACGTTCCAGGAACTGGAAAGCTGGTCGGTATCGACCAGCCGGACGCCAAGGTCGCCGCTGAGCCGCTCCCAGCCGAAATTGGCCATCACGTAGCCGGCGGCGTCCTTCTCATCGACCGTGAACTCGCCCTGGTAGTTCGGACCCAGGTTGACGTTGTTGTAGGTCTGCTCCCAGGCGGCGATGTCGTTGGGATTGAGCACCCAGAAGTGCGACAGAAAGCCGGCGTCGACGCCGAGGCCCTGGCCGAAATTGCTGGGCGAGACCGTGCCGCGCCAGGCGGGCATGGGCAGCACCACCTGGGGATTGGTGTAGCAGGTGCTATTCGGATCGGCCGAGCAGCCGTAGTTGGCCTGGGTGTCGGTGCGCTTGTGCTCGGCGTAGCGCAGGCCGAACTTGACGGTCTTGATCGGCCCCAGATCGAGTGTCCAGGCGGCGTCGGCCTGGCCGTAGGTCTCGGAGTCGGTGACGAACACCGAATCCGACCAGCTGCCGCCGTTCACGACATGGTTCGGGTCATGGAAGTTGGTCGGATCGAGGCCGGGGAAGGACACGTCGGCCGGCCGTGAGGTCCCGTGCATGGTGTAGACCAGCCCGGCGTTCACCAGAAAGGCCTCGTAGCCGTAGTCGTGCGGGGTCTGGCCCGTGCCGCGGGTGTAGCCGGCCTGGGCGGTGACCAGGAGGTTGTCCGTCGGCTGCCAGCGCACATCGAAATCGAGATAGCCGGCCGAGGAGCCGGCGTTCGGGCGGTAGATGGAGTCGCGCACGCCGGGGAAGGCGAGGTCTGCGCCGGGATTGGGATCGGTGGGATCGTAGCCGGGATTGGCGAAGCTGGCCGCCTCCAGCGTACCGTTCTTCAGCACATAGCTGGTCGGGACCTGGTTCGCCCCCAGCATGTTGACCGGGCTGGCCATGAAGTTGGTGTCGAAATTGGTCCCTTCGAACTTGGAATAGAAGCCATTCACGTCCAGCTGCAGCTTGTCGGAGGGGCGCCATTGGACATCGAACAGCCCGCCCTGGCGGGTGCTGTGCTGGGTGAAGGCGGCCGAGCCGATCTGAGTCGGATAGGCGACATTGGCCAGGTCCGGATGGGCCAGGGCCGCCGGCGAGGCCGGGTCGATGGTCGCCGAGCCCAGGAGGAACAACTCCTGGCCGTCGCGGCGCTCGTGCCGGGCCTCGTAGAAGCCCTGGACCAGCACGCCGAAGGTGTCGCTGTCGTTCTTCCAGCTGATCAGGGCGTTGCCCTGCGGGTCCGCCTCGTCGGGCAGGTCGGCATAGAGCGACTGGACCAGGCCATTGAAGGTGAAGGGCTGCTTGAAGTCGAGGGGCTTGCGGGTGACGATGTTGACGTTCCCGGCCGTGCCGCCCTCGATATAGTCGGCCTGAGAACTCTTCTGCACCTCGACCGAGCCCACGATCTCTGACGGCAGCAGGGTGAAGCTGACGCTGCGCCCGACCGTACCGGCCTGGTCGCCGATGTACCAGTCGCCGGTGGCGATGGTGTGCCCGTTGACCGTGGTCTGGGTCAGGCTGGGATTGGTGCCGCGTATCGAGACCCGGTCGTTTTCGGAAAAGCCGCCCTCGCCACCCGATCCCGAGCTGATGTTGACGCCTGCGATACGCTGCACCGCGTCGGCCACGTTCTTGTCCGGCAGCTTGCCGACCTCCTCGGCGCTGACCACGTCCATGACCGAGATGGCGACCCGCTTCTTGGCCAGGGACTGCTGTTTCGAGGCGCGGATGCCGGTGACCACGATCTCCGACACGGTGGTCGGCGCGCTCGATGCGGCGGGGGCCGACTGCTGGGCCAGGGCCGGCGCCGCCAGCGCCGCCTGCAGCGCGGCAAGCGAAGCCACCGCCAGCCAGGCCGCCCGCCGGTCAGTTCTGCGTCCCATGCTCATCCCCCTCGCGGATCGCGGCTTCCCTGGCGGGCGACCTTACGTCATGCGCGGAGGCTGTCAATAATACTTCTATTAGATGTTATTTTTCATCGCGGGTCACGGCCAAGGCCACATGGGCCGGGTGGTGCGCCAGGGTGGCCGCGGCGGCGTGCAGGCGGGGCGAGAGCAGCTCGTAGATCGGCAGCACCGCCGCGCCCAGAAGCGCACTGTCGCCATCCTGCTCGGAGATCAGGATGCGCAGGGGCGAGGCGCGCCGCACCGAGGGGCGCAAGGGGCCGGCCTCGGCCACCAGCCGGTCCCACAGGAGCCGCGGCCCGGTGCCGCCCAGCACCACCGCCTCGGGGTCGAACAGGTTCTCGATCATGCAGATGGCGTCGCGCAAGTAAGGCCCGGCCTGGCGGCACCAGCCGACCGCGTGTGGGTCTTCGGCGGTCAGCAGGGCCTTGACCGTCTCGGCGCCGAGCTCGGGCGCCACGGCGCCGTGCATGTATTCCGAGAGGGCGTGCAGCGACAGGTAGCGCTCCAGGCACCCTTCCGAGCCGCAATAGCAGGGCCGCCCGCGCGGGGCGACGGGCACATGGCCGATCTCGGTGGCGTTGCCGGCGGCCCCGCGATAGGCGCTGCGGTCGACCAGCAGGACGCCGCCCAGGCCCACGCTGAGGTGCAGGTAGAAGAAGTCGCTCAAGGGCGCCGCGACGCCGAACAGCATCTCACCCAGGGCCCCGGCGACGCTGTCGGTGTTGTAGAACACCGGCAGACCCATGGCCTGCTCCAGGCTGGTCAGGAGCTGCAGGTTGCGCCAGCCCTCGAAGGCGGTCGGGCCGACAAAGCTCATGCCCGGCACGTCGAACGGGCCCGGCAGAGCCACGCCTATACCCCAGAGACGCTTGGGGTCGCGCGCCCTGGCCATCAGCTCGCGGCTGAGCCGGGTCATCACCGCCAGCACGCGGTCGGGGTCGGAGGTGTCGAACCGCTCCTCGTCACGCGCCAGCACCTCACCCACCAGGCTGACCAGGGCGGCGGAGACCCGTTGCGGCTCCAGGCTGAAGCCGATGGCGTCGCCGCCCTCGGGATTGATGGAAAAGGCGATCGGCGGCTGGCCGCGCACCCGCCGGCCGGTGATGCGCTGTGAAACGATCAGGCCCAGGCTCTCCAGCTCCTGGGTGATGTTGGCCACCGCCTGGGGGCTGAGGCCGACGCGGTCGCCGATGTCCTTGCGTGAGGCCTGGCCTTCGCGGCGGATCACGTCCAGCACCACGCGCCGGTTGAACGACGCTCCCGACTGCTGGGTGGCGCCGAGGCCGCCAGTGCTGTCCTCAGTGTTCGCCATAAGCCCCCGACCCGGCCATTTCTTCCAATCAGTGGTTATTTATTGACCCCTGTCGCACGACAGCCTAGCATCGCGCAACAACCGGAACCAACGCGCGGACAGGGGCGGAATGGACGACAAGGCCGGCATGCTGACCATCGTCGGCGACGTGGGGCTCGACCTGGTCCTGGGGCCACTGGCCAGTTGGCCCGCGCCGGGAGCCGAGGTGCTGGTCGACCGCAGCGAGATGCGCGCCGGCTTCAGCGCCTGCAACGCCGCCCTGGCCGCCCGCCACCTGGGCCAGCCCTGTCGCCTGGTGGCCGACCTGGGCGACGACTATTTCGCGCACTGGCTGGCCGACCGCCTGCACGGGGTCGAGACCGACCTGAAACACCTGTCCCGGGCCACCACCCTGACCGTGGCCTTCGCCCATCCTGACGGCGAGCGCAGCTTCATCACCACCCGCGGCCACCTGGAGTCAGTGACCTGGGATTCGCTCGCCCCGCGCATCCCCAAGGCGCCCGAGGGGGCGTTCGCCCTCCTGACCGGGATATATCTGATGCCTCAGGTGCGGGCGCGCTTCGCCGAGGCCCTGGCCTCGCTGCGCGCCCGCGGCTACCGCACCGCGTTCGACACCGGCTGCCCGACCGAGGGCTGGACCGCGGCGGTGCGCGCCGAGGCCCGCGCCTGGCTGGCCCACTGCGACATCCTGCTGTTGAACGAGGCCGAGATCACCGGGCTTTCCGGCGATGCCGACCTGGAGCCAGCCCTGCGCCAGCTCTCGGCCTTGATGCCGGAAGGCGCGATTGCAGTGGCCAAGGCCGGCTGGCGCGGCGCGGTCGCGGTCAGCGGCGACCAGCTCTACGAGCATGGCGCACCCAATGTCAGCGTGTTCGACACCGTGGGCGCCGGCGACAGCTTCAACGCCGGCTTCCTGGCCGCCCGCCTGGCGGGCCTCGGCGTCGAGGCGGCCCTAGGCGTCGGCAGCGCCACAGCCTCGACCATCATCGCCCGCTTCCCGCGCGAGCAGATCGCGCCGGGCGAACTCAGCCACCTGCTCGCCGCCCCGACCGGCGGGGCCACGAGGACCTCGGCATGAAGCGCGCCTGGTGGGTGGTCGGATATCTGATGGTGATGTGGTTCGTCATCTCCTTCGTCACCAACATCATCGGGCCGCTCATGCCCGAGATCATCAAGGACTTCGGCCTCAGCCTGGCCCTGGCCGGGTTTCTGCCCTTCGCCTTCTTCGTCGCCTATGGCGTGGCCTCGATCCCCGCCGGCATGCTGGTCGAGCGGATCGGCGCCAAGCGAACCATGGCCCTGGCCCTGGCGCTCAACCTCTGCGGCGCCGCAGCCTTCGCCGCCTTCCCCAGCTACCTGATGGTGACAGCAGGCCTGTTCGTCATCGGCGTCGGCATGGCCATGCTGCAGGTGGTGATCAACCCGATGATGCGCACCGCCGGCGGCGAGGAGCATTTCGCCTTCTTCTCGGTGATGGGGCAGTTGGTGTTCGGCCTCGCCTCCTTCGTCAGTCCCCTGGCGTTCTCGGCCCTGATGACGCGGGCGGCCAAGGCGCCGGGCGAGGCCCTGTTTTCGCTGGCGCCGCGCGCCATGCCCTGGGTCAGCTTCTACTGGCTGTTCGCGGCCCTGTTCCTGGCCGCCCTGGTCCTGACCCTGCTGATGCGCATCCCCGAGGTGGAGCTGAAGGAGGACGAGCGCGCCGGCGGCTGGGCGACCCACCGTGAACTCCTTAGCCAACCCATGGTCTGGCTGTTCTTCCTCGGCATCGCCGCCTATGTGGCCACCGAACAGAGCCTGGCCAACTGGATGAGCCAGTTCCTGGCCACCTATCACCACGTCTCCCCGCTGGGCGAAGGCGCGGCGGTGGTGGGCCGGTTCTGGGGGCTGATGGCGGTAGGCTGCGCCGTGGGCCTGGTCCTCCTGAAGCTGTTCGACAGCCGCAAGGTGCTCTGCGGCGCGACGCTCCTCGCCATGGGCGCCCTCCTTGTCACCCTCTACGGCGAGCGCGAGACCGCGATCCTGGGCTTCGCCATGATGGGCTTCTTCCTGTCGGTGATGTTCTCGATCGTCTTCTCGCTCGCCCTGAACTCGGTTCCGCGCCACCACGGGGCGTTCTCGGGCATCCTCTGCTCGGGCATCCTGGGTGGAGCGTTGGGCCCCCTGGCGGTCGGCGCCCTGGGCGACCAGGTGGGCCTGAGGAGCGCGATGCTGCTGATCCTGGGAACCCTCGCCTATCTGTTCTTCATCGGCGTCTGGGCCCGGCCGCTGATCGCCAACGCCACCCTCGGCAAGGCCGAGCAACGCCCGGTCCCGGCCGAGGAGATGGCCTGACGAGCCGCCTCAGCGCTGCGGCGGCTCTGGCCGCTTCTTGTCTTCCTCATTCTGCGGCGGCTTGGGCCGTTCCGCAGGCTTGGCCTGGGCGGGCGGCGGGACAGCTGGCCTGGCTTGGGCCGCGGAGGGCGGCGGCGCGACCGGCCTGGCTTGCAGCGCGGCGGGAGGCGGCGGCGCGGGCCGAGGCGGCGGCGGTCCGTAGCCCGGTGAAGGCGCCGGGGTCCGCGGCGCAGCGGAAGGCGGGGCCGGCTGGGCGGCCGGAGGCCTTGCCGGCCCATAGGTCGGCGACGGCGAGGCTGTCGGCGGCGCGGGCCGAAGCGGCGGCGGTCCGTAGCCCGGTGAAGGCGCCGGAGTCCGCGGCGCAGCGGAAGGCGAGATGGGCTGGGCGGCCGGAGGCCTTGCCGGCCCGTAGGTCGGCGACGGCGAGGCTGCCGGCGGCCTGGGCTGGGCGAGAGCCGGCGCCGGAGCCTGCGGCTGGGGCGCCGGCCTGACAGGCGCAGGGACGGATGGCATAGGCGCTGGCCTGGCGGCCGGCCCCGAGGTCGGCGGCAGGGCCGAGGGCGGGATCTGCGGCATGCGCCGGGGCGGAACGTTCGGCGTTGCGGCCTGGGCAGGCGGAGCCGCGGCAGGCCCAGCCGCAGCCGGCCTGGCGGTATAGCCGGGCGGCGGCGTCACAGTGCTCGGCGGCGGCGGGCCACGGCGAGCCTGGGCGGCGGGATTGGCCAGCTGGGCCGGCGCCACCATCGCCGGGCGCGGCGCTCCAGCCGGATGCGGGGCGGCGATCGCGGCCCCGGCGATCGGCGGCGGATGCGCCCCGCCGCTGGACGGTTGGGCCACCACCGCGGCCCGGACCGCCTGCAGCCGCGCAGGCGGCGGGGCGGCGTGGACCACCTGCGGTATGGCGGCAGGCCCGCCCGCAGCTGCAGCCGCTCCGACGCCCGGCCGGACGAAAGCGGCGGCGCGGGCCTCAGGGGTCGGCGCCGGCAAGGGCCGGCTGGCGGCCGCGGCCACCGGCGCGCTGGCCAGCATCTGTGCCGAAACCGGCACCACCGCCTTCTGCACCGGCGCCCCGCGGGCGAAGGCGTCCTGGCGCACCACCACCGCCGCCGGAGCGTTGCGGTAGTTGTTGACGGTCACGTTGTTCACCGTCGTGTTGTTGACGGTGATGTTGTTGATCGTGGTCCGGCTGACATTGGTCACGTTGACCTGGCGGATATAGGTGTCGCTGACCTGATAGCTGGGGCGATAGACCTCGCCCGGCGCCAGCGGCACCCAGCCCATGGCCTCGCCGCCGCCCCCGCCGCCGATGCCGATCCCGACGCTCCAGCCGTGGCCGCCGACAAAGGCCACCATGGCCGGGGCATAGACCGGCTCGGCCGCGACCGAACCCGCCACCCAGCCCCAGCGCCCGCCGACCTGGGCCCAGCGGCCGTAGTGGAACGGCGCGAAACCCCAGGGCTGGTCGTCGATCCAGGTCCAGCCCCACGGCTGCACATAGGCCCAGTGGCCATAGCGATAGGGCGCCCAGTCGGCCGGCACCTCGCGCGGGAACCAGACCTGGCCATAGTCGGGTGTGTACTGATAGTCGCCGTAGCGGCCCAGTTCTTCCGAGCCGGTCAGGGCCGGCGAGACGTCGTCGCGCCAGCTCCAGTTCTCGCGGGTCTCGCGGTCGTGCGCCCAGTCGTCCAGGGCGGCGTACTGCAGCTCGACCGGCTGCGGCGCATAGCCCGGGTCGATCACCATGGCCTCGCCGGCGTTCACCGCCATCAGGCCGTCCGGGCCCGGCGCGCCCGACTCGCCCTCGAACGTGGTCACCGCGACCTCAGGATAGGAACCGTCGGGCTGCGGCGCGCCGACGTCGATGCGGTAGAGGCCGGCATAGTCGATGCGCACGTCGCCGGCCGGGGTCGAAATGCTGATCCCGCCGCGCGGAACCCGCCAGACCCTCAGCTCCAGCGAGCCCTGGGCCAGGGACAGGCGCGTCTGGCCATAGTCCAGGCTCACCACGTCCAGCTGGGTCTGGCTGTCCAGCCAGGCCTCCATCGCCCCGATCTGCAGCTCGGCCCGGCCGCTGTCGCCGGTCCAGAAGGCCTCGCCCTGGGCCACCGGATAGTTGCGGCTGGCCTCGGTCCAGAAATCCTCCTGCGGCGGCTGCAGCGAGACCGCGCCGTCGACGTAGGAGATCCGGCCCACGCGCGCCGGAGGATCGGCCAGGGCGGCGGCGGCCAGGGCGCTGGCGGCGCAGGTGGTCATCAGCCCAAGGACCAGGGAACGGATCTTCATGGCGCGGTCTCTCGTTTGACGTAGCCGCAGGGTCGATCCTGGGCGATGAACCCGACCTGAACGATTGTGTCGTTATCGAAATCCAATAGCCAGCCCCTCACAGGCTGTTTTGGAAATCGCAGTGGTGACGCCGCTGCGTGGTTCGAGACGCGCCCCTTCGGGTCGCTCCTCACCATGACTGGCTTTTGTGCAGCCCACCCCACCTCGTCATGGTGAGGGCTCGCGCGAGCGAGCGTCTCGAACCACGCAAACCAGCTCATGCGTCCTTGTTCAAACGGGCTCTCAGTGGGCCAGCGCGTCGGCGGCCGAGCGCAGGGCGGCGGAGGCCAGCTCGCGCGCCTTGTCGATGATCTCCTGCTCGGGGATCGCATAGAGGCCGCCGGGCCGCGGCAGCACGATCTGGACCATGGCGCCCTCGGCGGTGAACACCGACACATCGACGCCGGTCGGCCCGACGCTGATCGTCGGCGGCAGTTCCAGGGGCTCGGTCATGACAAATCCTTTGACGGTTACTATACCCCCCGCCTTTTCGTGGCGCGGTGTGCCCCGCCGCGATAGGTCGTTGCAAGACAAGGTTTTTTGAAGGCCGCAAGGGAACCTCTGCGGGGCGGCGCAGCAAATCGGCTGGCGTTTTAGCAATGTCCGGCCGACTGTTCGCGGCATCCGGAAACCTTGTGGGTCCCGCTGCAACATGAGCCACCGAACGGTCCAGATCCGCGTGCTGAACGGCTCGGACATCCGCGCCCTCCTGCCCATGGCCGAATGCATCGACCTGATGGGGACCACCATGGCCGCGGTCAGCCAGGGCCGCGCGGTGATCCCCCTGCGCTCGGTGATCCGCCTGCCCGGGGGCAAGGGCATGTTCGGGGTGATGCCGGGCGCCCTGGCCGAGCCGGACGGCTTCGGCGTCAAGCTGCTCAGCCTGTTCCCCGGCAATGTAGCGGACGGCTATTCCTCGCACCTGGGCCTCGTCATGCTGTTCGAGCCCGAGCACGGCCTGCCCGTCGCGATGATGGACGCCGCCGCGATCACCGCCATCCGCACCGCCGCCGCCAGCGGCCTCGCCACCGGCCTGCTGGCCCGCCCCGACGCCGGCGACCTCGCCATACTGGGCGCCGGCGAGCAGGCGCACACCCATCTCGAGGCCATGAGCCTGGTGCGCCCCCTGCGCCGGGTGCGGGTCTGGGCCCGCCGCCCCGAACAGGCCACAGCCTTCGCCGAGGCCGAAGGCCGGCGCCTGGGCCTTGCCATCGAAACCGCGGCCCGCGTGGCCGAGGCGGCCCGGGGCGCCGACCTGATCTGCACCCTGACCGGCGCCAAAGACCCGATCCTGACCGGCGAGATGATCGCCCCCGGCGCCCACCTGAACGTGGTCGGCTCCAGCGTGCCCAGCGCCGCCGAGATCGACACCAATGCCCTGCTCCGCGCCCGCCTGTTCGTCGACCGGCGGGAATCGACCCTGAACGAGGGCGGAGAATTTCGCCGCGCCGTCCAGGCCGGCGCCCTCGACGAAAGCCACATCCTGGGCGAGATCGGTGAGGTCGCCACCGGCGCCGTCCAGGGCCGGCTGAGCGAAACCGACATCACCCTCTACAAGTCCCTCGGCATCGCCGCCCAGGACCTGGCCAGCGCGCACCTGGTGCTGGAACGGGCGCGCGAACAGGGGCTGGGACAGGTGATCGAAATTTGAGTTTTGGTTGGTTGATCGAGGTCCAATTTTTGAGCCGTCATCCCGGCCGCAAGCCCGCGCAGCGGGCTGGAGAGCCGGGACCCAGCACCCCCGCCCCAGACGTGCTACTATGCAGCGTCAAGGTCAGTGCGGCTGGGTCCCGGCTCTACGCTGCGCTCCGGCCGGGATGACGTAACTTTAGAAACGGAGAAGGGAAATTACGGCGCCCCAGCCAAGGGCGGCGGCCGAAACAGCCGCACATAGGCCCCATCCGGCGCCACGAACGGCGAAGTCTCGTCGCCATTCGCCATCTCCTGAACCGCCCAGGCCTCCCTGGCCAGATGCACCCAGTTCACCGGGATCTCCAGATCCCGGCAGATCATCTCGATCACCACGCCGATCGGCTTGGAGAGGACATCGCCGTAGATGTCTTCGTCGGAAAGCCGCTCCCAGACCCGCCCGCAGAGCCGCTCAGCCTTCCAGGCCGTGGCCTCGTCATCGGCCACCACCCGGTTCACGATCCGCGCGATCCTTCGCCGACGCTTATCCAGCGGGTCTTCCTGCGGCGCCGCCTCCGTGACGCGAACGCACCCAGCCTCCAGCGCCGCCAGGTCCTTGACTGCCTTGGTCTGCAAGGCGAGCGTCAGCCGCACCGCCCGGGTGACTTTCTGGAACGCCCGATCCAGCCCCTCGGCGTTCCCGCCGGCCGCCGCATCCTCGACGGTCCTCTGCGCTAGGGCCTCGGCCATCCGCGTCCCGGCTTCCGCCAGCCGGTCCAGAAACGCCAACTGCCGCTCCGCCACCCCACGCGCCATCGCCGCCGCGGACACGGGGTCCGCCGCGGGGGCGTCGTCGAAGTCGGAGGGTTCGGGCTGATGCATGATGTGACATATAGGAACATTTTTCGACAAGCTTGTCAACGTCGGCTCTCGCACAAGGGGCGACGAATATGCGCCATGAGTTGCCGTTGGCTCGAGTGCGGACTCTCGCCGTCAGCGACCTGTATCCATCGCCAACATAGCGAGAAAAAGGGCGTCATTCATGACGGCTCTCAAGCTTGAAATTGGATGCTTGCAGTGCAGATTTTGGGCCGTTATCGAACACTAGAAGCTTGTGAAAGTTGGCCTGTCAGCAGCTTGAAGAAATGAATTAACGAATCGCGCAGGATGTATCGATCTGCTCGCGCAGGGTGTATCGATCTGCACCTCCGTAATAACGGGTTGGTTGTTCACCTTATACCAGACACGAATTGATAATTGTGCAGGCACGGGTCGTCGACACTACAAGTTCTACTGCCAAAATCAGGCCCAAGCGCCCACTTGAAGCGGTTGCTAAAGCCGGTTGTCAAGGGATCACTGGTTAACTCTATCGTCGCCGATTGAAGGCTTACTCCAGATCCAAATATGGACTGGAGGTCAGTTGGGTCCACATATTGGGCCGACAACGGATTGTTCAGATCGCGTAGCATCACGAGAGGCGGCATCTCCTCCCGCGCTAGAGGTGATGGCTCTACCGTTCGGGTTTCCCGCCGAGAGGGTGATGTATCGGCAAGCCCGAATTTTGTAGTAAGAATAGGGTATGCACCGCCCATCCATCTCGGTTTACTGGGGTCGGCCGGCACTGCAAGCCCCGCCCCGCTTATGAGACCAAAGAGCACGCGGCCACGACCAAGATCCACTACAACAGCCTGCCCCTTCGGGGCCTGATGAGCCATGTCGCCTTGATCAATGCTCTGGGCAGTCCAGGTGCGCACTTCCGCGACGGTCGAGCCTCTATGGAGCTGCCCGTTATCGTTCACGACGAGGGTCAATCGGTATCGATATGTGTGCACATCGCGCTCGCAGCCAGCGCAAGCGAGTAAAGTGCCAATCAGAAGCGCTCGCCGGATCAAACTACTGTTCCCTGAAGCTGCGCGGCATCTGGTCGGTCAACGGCTTGAGGAAATATCGTCGTAAGGAACATGCATGGCCAGATATGCTACCGTAGCAATCTAAACGCGCAATCAAAGTCGGCTGACGCACGTATTCAGCCGCCCCGTGCCGGTTTGGTATCTGCCGCTCGGGAAGCCTGGGGCTCCGACGCCGAAAACGGACTGGTCGCGCGGCTGCACGGGGTGGTGAGCTGCCCTGGGGACATGCGCCGAAGGTGCGTGTCCCCATGTTGGTCGAGCGATTTGACTCGTTCCCACGCCCCGAAGTCGGCAGGGGACACGCACCTTCGGCGCATGTCCCCGCCAAGCCGCCCCGTCATTCCGAACTTCCGGGTAGGGTCGTTCTTACGCCTTGGCGCAGTTCCAGAAACTCGCCCTTCGCCAGGCACGCGGCTTCGAATTACGGTGACATCGCGTAATTGAGGTAGGCCCATCCCCCGCCTCGCTTGACGCGGCGCCGGCCTGCGCTGACCCTGATCAAGGCCGCCCACGGATTGGGACGTCAGGCTGAGCCTGCAGCCGCCCGCATCCGATCGAGGCCGTCATGCCGCCGGACATACCTCTGAACCCAGTTCAGGCCCCGACCGTCTCCGCCCTGGAAAGCGGCGCGGCCACCGGCGAACCTGGCCCGCTGAAACGTATCGACACCCACATGTCGCACCTCTTCCTGGGCCGCGACCACGCCTACAAGCTCAAGCGCGCCCTGCGCCACCCGTTCGCCGACCTTTCGACGCTGGAGGCGCGGCGGCGCCTGTGCGAGGCGGAGTTGGAAGTCAACCGGCCCCTCGCGCCGGGCCTCTACGAGGCGGTGTTCCCGGTCGTAGGCATGGCCGATGGAAGCATCCGCGTCGGCGGCTCTGGTCCGCCGCTGGACTATGTGGTCCGCATGAAGCGCTTCGAAGACCGCGCCCTGCTCAGCGAACTGGCCGACGACGGCCGGCTGGACGCGGGCCAGGTGGAGAGGACGGCGCAGCGCGTCGCGGCGTTCCATCGGACCCTGCCGCCCCACCCCGAAACCGGACGCCCGCCGGACTACCACCGCATCATCGAGGGCCTGGGCCAGACCGAGGCCGAGGCTGCTCAGGCCATGGGGCTTGAGTCCGCCTCCGAGCCGCTGCTGTCGCGGCTCGAGCAAGAGCTGGCGCGGCGCGGCCCCCTAATCGAGGCCCGCCGCAAGGCCGGCAAGGTCGTGCGCGGCCATGGCGACCTGCACCTGCGCAATATCTGCCTCTACCGGGGCGAGCCGACCCCGTTCGACGCGCTCGAATTCGATCCGGCCCTGGCCACCGGAGACCTGCTCTACGACGTCGCCTTCCTGTTCATGGACCTGAGGGCCCGCGGCCTCGACGCCCTGGCGAACCGGGCGATGAACGCCTATTGGGACGCCGCCGGCGAAGGCGAAGACGCCCTCGCCCTGCTGCCGCTGTTCACGGCCATGCGAGCAGCGATCAGGATGGCGGTCTCGGTGGAGGCCCGCGACCTGGCGCAGGCTGCGCGGTACAGGGCCTTGGCCCATGCCCTGCTGCAGCCGTCCGAGCCGTTGCTGATGGCGGTCGGCGGGCTATCGGGGACCGGCAAGACCACCCTGGCCCGCGCGGTCGCACCCGGCCTGGGCGGCCCCTGTGGCGCGCGAATCCTGAGAACCGACGTCATCCGCAAGCATGGCCCGTCCCAGGCGGACCCTTATGCGCCCCAGGCGCGCACGGATGTCTATGCGCGGATGGCCGAGCACGCCCGCGCCGCTCTGGATGCAGACGCAGCTGTCATCGCCGACGCGACCTTTCAGGACGAGGCGCAGCGAGACGCCATCGAACAGGTGGCGGAGGGCGCGCGTTTCGTCGGTGTGTGGCTGAAAGGCTCGATGGAGGTGCGGCTGAGCCGCGTGGCCGGTCGCCACGGCGACGCCTCGGACGCAGGGCCGGCAGTCGCCGCCTCGCAGACCGAACCCACAGACCTAGGTCCAGCCTGGCGCGTGTTCGACGCCGACCAGCCGACCGAGGCGCTCGCCGAAGCGGTGCTGGCGGTGGTCGAATAGGCGGCATGGATGGAGCGGGGATTTGCTTGAATCGGGGGCGAACCGGCCGTCGGTGATCGGGCCTGGAGCAGGTTGAGTTCAGGTAGACTCAAAAATCCGCTCATCCCGGCGAATGCCGGGACCCAGATCACAAGGCTCCGCCCGTTGGGCTTTTCCCTGGGAGCGCAACATTCGTTGACTGCGCCATAGGATCTGGGTCCCGGCATTCGCCGGGATGAGCGGTATTTGTTATAATTCACCTTGCTTTCAACGGGCTCCAGGCTCGACGCGCTACAGCTTCAGACGCTCCCGCCCGCATCGCAGCGGCGACCGATCAGGCGGCGGCCTGGACCGCGATCTTCTTCGGCTCGGCCTTGGCCGCCATGGGGATGGTGACCTTCAGCACGCCCTTGTTCAGGGTGGCCTTGATCGCCTCGGCCTTGACGCCGTCGGGCAGCTGGACCGAACGGGCGAACCCGCCGTAGCCGCGCTCGACGAAGTGGTAGTTCTTGTCCTTCTCCTCGGATTCGAACCGCTTCTCGCCGCGCAGGGTCAGGACGCCGTCGGCGACGGTGACCTCGACATCCTTCTCGTCGATGCCAGGCAGTTCGGCGGTCAGTTCCAGGCCGTCCTTGGTCTCCGCCATGTCCATGCGGCACTTGACGTCGGTCAGGCCGCGGCCGGTGGTGAAGGTCGGCGCGAAATCGTCGAACAGGCGATCGACTTCACGCTGAAAGGCGCCGAACAGGTTGTAAGCCGGCCGCGCAACGGCCGTGGCTTGTTTGACGGGCACTTGGGCGTTCATCTCAGATCCCTCCTCGTGAGGAACCCCGAAAGCTCGGGGCGAGAGAACCATCGCGCCCTTTGAGCGGCGGCGCCTTGACCTCGAGCAAGGCCGCCGCTCGCGGAGGCCTTATCCGTGCTCCAACGGGCGCAGCCAGGCCATCAGTTCGTGGTCGGGGGTCTTGGTCAGGTCCTTGGCCAGGGTCCCGGCCAGCTTCTCGGTGGCCGCCCCCTTCAGGTGCTGGGTGATCTCGGCCAGGGTCCGGTCGGGCGCCACCACCACCAGCCGGTCGAAGCCGCCGTTGCGCGCCGCCACGTTGATCTCCTCCGCCAGTTCGCGGGCGAAGCGGGCGTGGTGTTCCCGGGTCGCATGCTCCGGCGGCGGCATGGTGTAGTGCTCGGCGCCCTCCAGCGTGGCGCCGGTCTCCCCGTGCAGCAGCGGCTCGGCCTTGCGGTCCATGGTGGTGACGAAGTCGTCGGCGTGGTCCGAGCGCGTCACCCAGCGCGCCCGGGCGCCGTCCGCGATCACGAACTGGGTCCGCAAGGCCTTGATCATGGGGATGCTCCTATCTCCGCTCGTCGAAACGACTGCCGGCCCCGAAGGGCTCCGGCCACGCACTGGGCGTACTTGTGAAGTACACGGATGGCGATCGGACCCGGCATAGTAGCGGGTCTTGGGACCCCTGTCCCGATCGGCCGCCATTCGGTCATGGGACCAACACCGCCGCGCCGTCGAAGCGGCCGGCCCGGAGGTCTGCGAGGGCGCGGTTGGCGTCCTGCAGCGGATAGGCGGTGGTGTGGGTGGCTATGCCGATGCGCGGCGCGAGCCGAAGAAACTCGAGCCCGTCCTGGCGGGTCAGGTTGGCCACCGAGACCAGGCGCCGCTCGCCCCACAGCAGGGCGTAGGGAAAGGCGGGAATGTCGCTCATATGGATGCCGGCGCAGACCACCCGCCCGCCCTTGCGCACGGCGGCCAGCGCCACAGGCGCCAAGTCCCCGGCAGGGGCGAAGATGATGGCGGCGTCCAGGGGTTCGGGCGGCGCCTCGTCCGACCCGCCGGCCCAGACGGCGCCGAGGCTGCGGGCGAAGGCCTGGCTGGCCGTATCGTCGGGCCGGGTGAAGGCGAACACCCGCCGGCCCTCCCAGACGGCGACCTGGGCGATGATGTGGGCCGCGGCGCCGAAACCGTAGAGGCCCAGCCGGTCGCCCTCGCCGGCCATGGAAAGCGCCCGCCAGCCGATCAGCCCGGCGCACAGCAGCGGGGCCAGGGCGATGTCCTCGCCAGCCTCGCCCAGGGGAAAGGTGAAGCGCGCGTCGGCGGTCACCGCGGTGGCGTAACCCCCGTCCCGCGTGTAGCCGGTGAAACCGGGGTGGTCGCACAGGTTCTCCTGGCCCGTGCGGCAGTAGGGGCAGGCGCCGCAGGTGTGCCCCAGCCAGGGAACCCCGACCCGCTGCCCGATCGCAAACCCGGCCACCCCCTCGCCCAGGGCTTCGACACGGCCGACGACCTCGTGGCCCGGAACGATGGGATAGACCTGGTTCGGCAGTTCGCCGTCCAGCACATGCAGGTCGGTGCGGCAGACCCCGCAGGCCGCAACCCTGACCCGGATTTCGCCCGGGCCGGGCGAGCGATCGGGCCGCTCGGTCCATTCGAGCGCCCCGCCCCGCTGCTTCAGCACCATGGCCCACATGACGCGCCTCCGTCCGGCGGCGGTTAGTGGGAGAGCAGAGCGCAGCGGCTCGCGCGCAGCAAGAGGTCGTAGGTCACCCCGCCCAGCACAAGCTCGCGCATGCGGCTGTGGCCATAGGCGCCGGCGACGATGAGATCGGCGTTGATCTCGGCAGCCAGGGCGCTCAGCCGCTCGGCGTCCTCGCCGCGCGACTTGACCGTCCGCGTCTCGGCCTCGATCCCGTGCCGGGCGAGCCAGCGGGCCACGTCGGCCAGGCGTCCGCGGGCGGCGGCTCCGTCCGGCTCATGCACCACCTCGGCCACCATCACCTGTTCGGCCTTCTGCAGGACGGGAACGGCGTCCATCAGGGCGCGGCGCGTCTCGCGCGTGTCCTTCCACCCGACCAGGGCCTGCTTCAGCGGCAATCCGGCCGCTTCGGCCGGGACCACCAGGACCGGCCGTCCGCACTGCATGACGAGGTCGCCCACGTCCACGTGCCGCGCCGTGTCGAACAGGGGCGCCGGCAGGGCCGGCCCGGTCACCACCAGGTCCGCGCACCGCGCCTCGCGCGTGAAGAACTCGCAGAGCGGGCCGAAGGTGACCAGGGACCGCCATTCCAGGCCCTGGGCGCGGCCGCGCAGGACGGCCTGGAACTCGGCCTCGGCCTTGGCGATGTCCTGGTCGATCTCGGCGCGGTCCTGCTCGATGACCTCGGCGGCCAGAAAGCCGTCGCCGTAGAGCATCTGCACCGGCTGGCAGGCGACTGCGCCCACCACCGCGGCGCCCAGCCGCTCGGCGACATCGCCGACGACCTTGAGAAGTCCGGCGTTGGATCGTCCAAGGTCCAGCCGCACCAGGAGGGTGGGTAGGCTCATGCCCGGCTCCGCTCGAATGGGGTGTCGAGCGATTAGCTGCGCCGCACCGACGCCACGCCTTGATCAGGATCAAGGCTGCGATCCGATCTCAAGCTTTTCGGGGCCGGCCGATGCGCTTGATCTCCCAGTCGAGCTGGACGCCGAACCGGGCCTTCACGTCGGCGCGGACCGTCTCGCCCAGGCCCTCCAGGTCGGCGGCCGAAGCCTCGCCGGTGTTGATCAGGAAGTTGGCGTGCTGCTCGGAGAACTTGGCCCCGCCCACCAGCCTGCCGCGCCAGCCGGCGGCGTCCACCAGCCGCCAGGAGCTGTCTCCGGGCGGGTTCTTGAAGGTCGAGCCGCCGGTCTTTTCGCGGATCGGCTGCGAGGCCTCGCGGCGGGCGGTGATCTCGGCCATGCGCGCCTCGATCGCGTCCGGGGCGTCCGGGCGGCCCTCAAAAGTCGCCAGCAGCCAGATGATGTCCGCCGGGGCGGCGTTGTGGCGATAGGTATAGCCGAAATCGGCCAGGGCCAGCCGCCGCTCGGCCCCCATGCGATCGACGCCGATGGCCGAAACCAAGACGTCCTTGGTCTCCGAGCCGTAGCAGCCGGCGTTCATGGTCACCGCCCCGCCGATCGTCCCAGGCACCCCGGCATAGAACTCCAGTCCCGCGATCCCGGCCTTGGCGGCAGCCCGGGCCACGGCCGAGTCGAGGGCCGCGGCGCCGGCGGTCAGGCGCAGGCCCTCCGTCTCGATCCCGGCGAAGGCGCGGCCCGCGAGCCGGATCACCACCCCCTCCACCCCGCCGTCGCGCACGATCAGGTTCGAGCCGACGCCGATCACCGTCACTGGGACCTCGGCCGGCAGGGCGCGCAGGAAGGCGGCCAGGTCCTCGGCGTCCGCCGGCAGGAACAAGACCTCCGCCGGCCCGCCGACCCGCAGCCAGGTGAACGGCGCCAGCGGCTCGTCCCGCAACAGGCGGCCGCGGACGGTCGGGAGGTCCTGACGCCAGCTCACGCCCCCACCAGCGCCTCCAGCTGCCCCGGCAGGGCGTAGGCCCAGGCGGTGATGTCGCCGGCGCCGAGGCAGACCACCAGGTCGCCGGCCTTGGCCTCGGCGGCCACCAGGCCGGCCAGGCTCGCCGGGCTGTCCAGGGCGACCACATGGCGGTGGCCCCAGCGGCGCAGGCCCTCGACCAGGGCGTCCTTGTTGGCCCCCTCGATCGGCGCCTCGCCGGCCGGATAGACATCGGCCACGATCACCACATCGGCGTCGTTGAAGCAGCCGCAGAACTCGCCGAACAGGTCGTGCAGGCGGCTGTAGCGGTGCGGCTGAACCACGGCGATCACCCGCCCCTCGGGCGTCACCGCCCGGGCGGCCTTGAGCACCGAGGCGATCTCGACCGGGTGGTGGCCGTAGTCGTCGATGATGCGGACCCCGTTCGCCGTCCCGGTGGTGGTGAAGCGGCGGCGCACGCCTTCGAAATGGTCCAGCCCCTCGCGGATCGCCTCGTCCGAGACGCCCAGTTCGCGGGCTACGGCGATGGCGGCGAGCGCGTTCAGCACGTTGTGCTGGCCGGCCATGGGCAGGCGCAGGTCTTTCAGGGTCACCGGTTCGCCCTTCAGCGGCGTGACCAGCACGTCGAACTTCGCGCCCTCCGGCCCCATGCTGATGTTCAGCGCCCTGACCTCGGCCTGCGGGTTGGTCCCGTAGGGGATCAGCCGGCGGTTCTGCACCCGCGCGGCCATGGCCTGGACTTCGGGGTGGTCGGTGCAGACGGCCGCGAAACCGTAGAAGGGGATGTTCTCGACAAAGGCCTGGAACGCCTTCTTCACGGCTTCGAAGTCGCCGTAGTGGTCCAGGTGCTCGGGGTCGATATTGGTGACCACGGCCACGGTCGACTTCAGGCGCAGGAAGGTGCCGTCGCTCTCGTCGGCCTCGACCACGATCCAGTCGCCCTCGCCCACCTTGGCGTTGGTGCCATAGGCGTTGATGATGCCGCCGTTGACCACGGTGGGATCCAGGCCCCCGGCGTCCAGGAGGCAGGCGACCATCGAGGTGGTGGTGGTCTTGCCGTGCGTGCCGCCCACGGCCACCGAGAACTGCAGCCGCATCAGCTCGGCCAGCATCTCGGCCCGGCGCACCAGCGGCAGGCGCGCCTCGCGCCCGGCGACCATCTCGGGATTGTCGGCCTTGACCGCGGTGGAATAGACGATCGCCGAGGCGCCCGCGACATGGGCGGCGTCGTGGCCGATGAAGATCTTCGCGCCCAGCTTCTGCAGCCGCTCGGTGTTGGCCGAGGCCTTGGCGTCGGAGCCCTGCACCGTATAGCCGATGCGCAGCATGATCTCGGCGATGCCGCTCATGCCGATGCCGCCGATGCCGACGAAGTGGACAGGACCGAGGTCGAAGGGGACGGGGCGACGATTCATGCGCGGGGCTCTAGACCATTTTTCGCCCCGGCGACAGCGCGCCAATGGCGCCCATTCTGGGCGAATCGACACGCATGCGGCGATTCACCCTCTCGATTGCGCTCAGAATTTTAACCGAACATCGTTCAACTAACAGAAGTCGCAATCCTTCAGGCGCAACCCGGGACATGCAGACGACGCCGAAACCAGAGCCGAAGCCGCGATTGTTCGATCGCGGACTGTCGCTGGCCGTGGGCCTGGCGGCGCTGGTGTTCTTTGGCGGCCTGATCGGCCTCGGGGCCAATGTCGACCGGCTGGCGCGGCATCGCGAAGAGACCCAGGCGGTCAACGCCCTGAAAGGGCGGATGCAGGAGGTCGGCGACCAGGTGGTCGGCAACGCCGACTGGGACGATGCGGTGGCTCATGCCAGCAACATCCTGGACATGCCCTGGATCTCCGAGAACATCGGCTTCTTCTTCTCCCAGCCGAGCCGGTTCCAGTTCGTCTATCTGATCGCCCCCGATGGGCGGCGGGTGTTCGGCATGGACCACGGCAAGGCGGCCGATCCCGCCCACTTCGCGCCTCTGGACGCCGCCGCCGCGCCGCTGATCGCCGACATCCGCGTGCAGGAAGCCCGCCGCGGCCCCTTCGCCGGCCATTCCAAGGACGGGCGGATGCTGTCGCGGCCGATCCTGGCCCATGACGTAGTCCGCTTCGAGGGCCAGTTGTTCATCCTGACGGCGACCCTGATCCAGCCGGACTTCGGCACCGCGATCCCCGGTCCGCGCGCCTCGATCATCGTCACCGGCAAGCCGGTGGACGCGGCCTTCATGGACAGCCTGGCCCAGCGGCTGCTCCTGGACCATGTGCGCCTGGTCGGGCCCGAGGACACCGCCAAGGCCTATATCGACCTGGACAATCGGGGCGGCGAGCGCTTCGCCCGGATCGCCTGGAATCCGCAGCAGCCCGGCGGCGACGTGATCTCCATCGCCCTGTTGCCGATCCTGGTCGGGGTCGGCGCGCCCCTGCTCCTCTACCTGCGCGGCAAGCGCACCGCCCGTCGGCTGGAGGCCACGCTCGAAGACCTTGGCCGGGCGCGCGACGAGGCCGACGCCGCCAACCGGCACAAGACCACCTTCCTCGCCACCATGAGCCACGAAATCCGGACGCCCCTGAACGGGGTGCTGGCCATGGCCCAGGTGATGGACCTCAATCCCCTGTCCCCTGAGCAGCGCCAGCGCCTGTCAGTGATCAGCCACTCCAGCGAAACCTTGCTGACCATCGTCAACGACATTCTGGACCTGTCCAAGATCGAGGCCGGCAAGCTGGATCTGGATGAGCGGCCGTTCGACATCGGCGCCCTGGCCCAGGCGCTGCAGGGCCTCTATGCGCCCATGGCGGCGGAGAAGGGCCTGGGCTTTGCGGTCGAAGTCGCGGACGAGGCCCGCGGCCGCTGGAAAGGCGATCCCGACCGGCTGCGTCAGGTGGTGGCCAACCTGGTCTCCAATGCGCTGAAATTCACCGAGGCCGGCGAGATCGCCGTCCTGGTATGCCGCTCGGAAACAGGCGGCCTGCGGGTCGAGGTGCGCGACACCGGCATCGGCATATCGACGGAAAAGCTGGACGTGATCTTCGACAAGTTCAGCCAGGCGGAAAGCTCGACCGCCCGCCGGTTCGGCGGCACCGGCCTTGGCCTGGCCATCGGCCGCCAGCTGGTCGAGGCGATGGGCGGGCGCATGTGGGTGACCAGCGCGCTGGGCTGCGGCTCGATCTTCGCCTTCGAGGTCCCCCTGGCGAAGCTGGGCGAGGCGGTCGAGGACGAGGCTCGCGCCGCCCAGGCCGCCAGCGCGCCCTCGGGCCAGATCCGGATCCTGGCCGCCGACGACAACGAGACCAACCGCCAGGTGCTGGCGGCGATCCTGGAGCCGCTGGAGGTCGGGCTGGACCTCTGCGAGGACGGCGCCCAGGCCCTGGCCGCCTGGCGCGGCGGCGGCTACGACCTCATCCTGATGGACATCCAGATGCCGGGCATGGACGGCCTGGACGCCACCCGCGCGATCCGCGAGATCGAGGGGCGGGACGGTCGGCCCCGCACCCCGATCATCGCCCTGACCGCCAACGCCATGACCCACCAGCTCGCCGAATACCGCGCCGCCGGCATGGACGACTGTGTCGCCAAGCCGATCCGGATCGCCGAGCTGCACGAGGCCATGGTGCGGGTGCTGGCGGCGGCCGAGGCCGCGGCCGAGGCCGCCTGACGCCCGCTCGAACCGCCGTCAGTTGACGTTGATCCGATTACCGGTGACCTGCCCGGCGACGTGCTGCAGCAGGGCCCCCGTGGTCGGATTGTAGGCGTCGATGGTGAAGGGACCAGAGAAGTAGTCCGCGTGGACGTCCAGGTTGACCGTCTCCTTGATGTTCACCTTGGCGTTCAGATGTCCGGTCGCATCATAGCTCAGGGCCCAGTGGTTGAGCTTGTAGCTGTACTGACCGGTCTGGGCCCACACGCCCAGGCAGTAGTTCTGAGTCGCCGGCGCCCGCGCTCCACTATTCATGAACTCGGTGCCGTCGCCGTGCCAGACCTGGTAGCCGAAGTCGATCATGTTGCCGCCGGCGAAGAACTTGACCCCCCACATGCCAGTGATCGGCGCATCGCCCAGGCTGACCTTGGTCAGCAGGGGATTGGCCTGGTCGCTGGACGTGGTCAGCCAGTTCGCCGGCTCCTTGAGCATGCTGTCGCCGCAGCCCGCATTGGCCGCCGAAGCGAACGCCGCAGTCGCCGCCAGGGCGGCCGCGCCGAGCAAAAAGCCTCGGAAAGTCTTAGTCATTTTCGAGTCTCCATCCTTATGTTTCGGGCGCCACCCCGTATCGCCGGCTGTGACGCCGGGCACAGGTTCGCGATCGCCGGTCGAGGCGCCGCTGGACAAACGAAGTCGATAGGGCACGGTGCGCGGGCGAGCTCGGCTCGACCGGGGCCTGCACATTCAGTAAGATGTCACCAAGACTAGGGCTTACGCTTACCTGTACGCGATAGCGCAGCCATAGAAGGAACGGCGTTTTCGATCCTTGGCGAAATCCTGAAGTTTTCCTGAATTTCGTCTTTAGCGCGCCCGCCGGAGCCCCAAGTCAGCCTGAGTTGAATACGCCGAGGGGGCGTTTTGATGGACGGGCTCGAATACAACATCGGGCGCTTCACCCTTCAGCCCTCGCGCCAGCTGCTGGACGCGGGCGTTCCGGTTCCACTGGGGCGCAAGGCGCTCGAGTTGCTCTCCGTCCTGGCCAAGGCCGAGGGCGCGCTGGTGACGAAGGACGAACTGATGGCCGCCGTCTGGCCCAAGACGGTGGTCGAGGACAATGCGCTCCAGGTCCACATCGTCGCGCTGCGAAAGGCGCTCGGCCAGGATGCGCCGCTGCTCAGCACCGTCCATGGCCTGGGCTACCGGCTGACCCCCTCGCCCCGGCCGCAACCGGGCGATGCGGCGGCGACCCCGCTGGTCAGGGCGGCCCTTTCGGCGGCCCCGTCACGCTGGAAGCCCATCCTTTCGGCCATCTTGCCGTTCGTCGCCCTGGCCACGGCCAGCATCTGGCAGGCGAAAGGCCGCCTGCCGTGGGCTCCCCCGCCGCGCGAGGCCCGCGTGGCGGTCTTGCCGTTCGACGCGCCCGGAGCCGCCGGGGCTGCGCGGGGCCTGGCCGGCGGCCTGCCGGGCGCCATCGTCAGCGAGCTGTCCGACAATCAGGTTCCGGTGGTCTCCGCCGCCGACAGCCAGGCCCTGCGCGGCCCCGGCGGGGGGCAGACGATCGACCGGCTGGGCGTGGGGCTGCTGCTCGGCGGCGAGGTGCGGGATGACGGCGACGCCATCGTCGTCCGCGTCCATCTGGACGACACGCGCGAGCACCAGGTCATCTGGTCGGATGAGTTCCGAGGCGGCGCCGACGCCCCGGAGGCGCTTCAGGCCGACGTCGCCGCCCATGCCGCCGACGCCGCCCACTGGGCCAAGGTCGGGCGCTCGGGCAAGGTCAAGCTGGATGCGGCCAGCCTCGCCGCCTTCATCGCCGGGCGCGAGAGCACCACCGGCATCCGCAAGTTCGACCAGACGGCGGCGCTGGCCGACTACCAGAAGGTCGTCGCCGCTGCGCCGGACTTTTCCTGGGGCCATTCGGCCGTGGCCGTGGCCGACGCTTTCATCCAGGCCGGCCCGGAATCACAGGCCGACGTGCAACGCGAGGCCAAGCGCGCCCTCGCGCTCGACCCGCACAACGGCGAGGCCTATGTGGCGCTCGAACTGGCCTTGCCGCGGCGCGCATTGCAGCAGCGCGAGGCCCTGCTGATCAAGGGCGCCGCCGCCGACCCCAGCTTCGAGCCCGCCGCCCTGATGGAGGGCCGCCTGAGATCCATCGTCGGCCGCGGCCATGACGCTCTGGCCTGGCTGCAGCGCGCTCACGACCTCGACCCGCTGCACAACAACGCCACCTCGTCCCTAGCCCTGGCCCTGGCGGCCGAGGGCGAGCCGGCGGAGGCCCAGGCGGTGGTCAAGCAGATGCAGGCCCAGTGGCCGGAGCAATACGGCACCAAGGACGCCCGGTTCTGGACCAGCGTGATCGACGGCGACACACCCGCCGCCCTGGCTCAACTGACGGACCCGGCGACCCGGCCCCAAGGCATGGACCAGAACGCCCTGGCCGCCTGGCGCGCCACACTCCTGTCCAAGGCCTCCAGCAGCCGGGCGGCGAGGGCCAAGGCCGCACAGGCGGTGACCGCCGCAGCCGCGGCTGGCTCGCTGGACGCTGGCGAGGCCGCAACCCTCCTCACCATGCTGGGCGACCTCGACGGCGCCTTCTCCCAGGCTTCGCACTATCGGCTCGGCGATCCCTACACGCCACCGTATCTGTTCCTGCCACCGACCCGCGCCATGCGGGCGGACCCGAGGTTCATGCTGCTGGCGGCCAGGCTCGGCCTGGTCGACTACTGGCGCGCCACCGGCGCCTGGCCGGACTTCTGCGAGGAGCCGGGCCTGCCCTATGACTGCCGCCGCGAGGCGGCGAAGGCCGCCGCAGCGTGAGGCGCCTCCTGCGCCGCTCAACCCTGGGATTCTGCCTCGGCCTGACGACTTTCGTGGCTGCTGCAAGATCGCAGGACGCCGCTGGCGCCGACACGGCGGCGGCGCAGCCGTCCCACGAGATCGTCGTCACCGGTTCGCGCATTCGCCAGCCCCCGCTCGCCGGCGTGAGCGCCATTGGGCGGCTGAGCAGCCAGGACCTCGAATTCCGGGGGACGATGCGGGTCGAGGATGCGATCAACCGCCTGCCCCAGACCTTCGCCGACCAGACCTCGCACGTCGGCCTGAACCCGACGGGTACGGCGACGGTGAACCTGCGCGCCCTGGGGCCACAGCGCACCCTGGTGCTGATCGACGGCAAGCGGCTGATGCCCGGCGATCCGACCGGGGGATCCGTCGCCCCCGACCTGAACTTCATTCCCGACGCCCTGGTGGACCGGATCGAGATCGTCACCGGCGGCGCCTCGGCCGTCTATGGATCGGACGCCGTCGCCGGGGTGGTCAATTTCGTGCTGAAGAAGGATTTCAGCGGCCTGATGGTGGACGTCCAGGCCGGGGCCGACAATCACCACAACCAGGAGGCCCAGATCCAATCCGCCGTCGCCGCGGCGGGATACGTTCTGCCGCCGGCGAATGTCACCGACGGCTACGGCGCCGAGGTCACGCTGGTCGCCGGCGCGAAATCCCCGGACGGCAGGGGCGACGTCACCCTCTATGGCGGCTATCGCTACACCCAGCCGGTGATGAACGGCGCGCGCGATTTCAGCGCCTGCCCGCTGGGCGCCGTCGGCGGGACACTGTCCTGCTTCGGCTCCACCCATGCGCCGGCGCTGGCGCGTTTCGTGGTGCTGGACCCGGCGACCTCCGGCTTCGTGCAGGACCTGACCTTGGACCCCGGCGGGCCGAGCGGCGCCCTGCGTCCGTTCGATGCGCCTCGGGACGCCTACAACTACGCCCCGTTCGAATATTTCCAGCGTCCCGAGGATCGGTACACGGCCGGCGCCTTTGGCGAATACCAGGTGACGCCGGCGCTGGAAGTCTACGCTTCCGGCATGTTCATGTACGACAGCACCGTGGCCGAGCTGGCGCCCAGCGGCCTGTTCGTCCAGCCTTTTTCGATCGCCTGCAGCAATCCCATGCTGTCGGCCGCCGAGGTGCAGGCCTTCTGCGCCGACGCCCATGTTCCGCCGGGCGGCAGCGCGCTCCTGGTCATCGGGCGCCGCGACACCGAGGCCGGCGCCCGCCAGAGCACGCTGACGCACCAGGACTATCGCCTGATCATCGGTGCGCGCGGCGACCTGCGCGGCTGGGACTATGACCTGTCGGCCATGCGTTCGGCCGTGGCGACGGGGCAGACCGACACCCACGACATTTCGTTGAGGCGCGCCGCCGACGCGCTCAACGTGGTGCGCAATGCGTCCGGCGCCCTGGTCTGCGCCTCGGGCGGCCCGGGCTGCGTTCCCTACGACATCTTCCAGGTCGGCGGGGTGACCAAGGCTGCGCTCGCCTATCTGGGACAGCCGGACAGGGCCAAGGGGACCACGGGCGAGACGGTGCTGAGCGCCAGCGTCTCCAGCCAACTGGAGCGGTTCGGACTGAAGTCGCCCTGGGCGGCGCAGGGTCTCAGCGTGGCGTTCGGCGCCGAATATCGGCGCGAGAGCCTGTCGTTTTCACCCGACGCCGAACTGGCCAGCGGCGACCTGGCCGGCCAGGGCGGCGTCCCGCTGACGCCGGTCCGCGGGGCGTTCCACACAACCGACCTGTTCGGCGAGGCGCGCGCCCCCCTGGCCCAGAATCGCGGCCTGCTGCTGCGCGATCTGACCCTGGAGCTGGGCTATCGTTATTCGTGGTACGGCGACTTGGGGAGCTCGGGGACCTACAAGGCCGGCGGCCTTTGGTCGCCGGTCGAGGGGCTGAGCGTTCGCGCCAGCCTCAACCATGCGGTCCGGGCGCCCAACGCCGTCGAGCTGTTCACGCCGCAATCCCTCGATCGGATGGGGTTCGACGTGGACCCTTGCGCCGGGGCCAGCCCGATCGGCTCGGCGGCCGATTGCGCACGCACCGGCGTCAGCGCGGCCCAATACGGTCACATCGTGGCCAGCTCGGAGGGCTATAACAGCCTGGACGGCGGCAATGCGAACCTGCGTCCTGAAACAGCGGACACAGGTACGATCGGCATAGTGGTCGCCCCGCGCGGGGTCGACGGCCTGGTCGCGACCATCGACTATTACGACATCCGCATCCGCGACGGCATCAGCCAGGTCCCCCCTGGCTTCGTCATCGAGCAGTGCCTGGCCACCGGCGATCCGGTCTATTGCAAGCAGATCCACCGCCAGCCCGGCACAGGCTCGCTCTGGCTCGGAGCGGACGGCTATGTGTCCGGCCTGACCCAGAACACCGCCTCCCTGCGGACCAACGGCCTGGACCTGGATCTGGACTACCGGCTCAGCCTGCCCCGCTGGCAGGGGCGGAGCCTCGGGTCGGCGATGTTCAAACTGGTGGGAACCTACGTCTTCGCCCTCTCCAACGTCACCTTCCGCGGCGCGGCCGGCTACGATTGCGCCGGCTATTTCGGCGTTGGCTGCAGCGGCCCGCTGCCGCATTGGCGTCATGTGTTCCGCGCGACCTGGGCTTCGCCCTGGGGCGTCGAGCTGTCCGCGGCCTGGCGATACATCGCTTCGGTCAGGAATGCGGCTTCGTCCAGCAACCCGGCCCTGGCCGCGCCCTACGAGGCGGCCGACGCCCGACTGGGCGCTCGCAGCTACATCGATCTGGGCCTGTCCTGGCGCATCGATCGCCGCCTCGAGTTCCGGGCCGGCTGCAACAATCTGTTCGATGTCGATCCGCCGGTGGTCGGCGGCTCCTTCCTCGCCGGCATCGGGGCCAACAGCAATTCCTATCCGAGCACCTATGACGGGCTGGGGCGAAACCTGTTCGCCGGCCTGACGGCGCGCTTCTGAGCTTCTCGCGCCTATCCCGCCGTGGCCTCCACCACGTCCGCCAGCCGCTCGGCCGCATCCGGCCGCGCCACCGACCGCGCGGCGGCGGCCATGCGCTCCAGCCGCGCCGGGTTGGTCAGCAGGGTCTCGAGCGCATTGGCCATCACGTCCACCGTCAGCACGTCCTCGCGGGCGATCTCGGCGCCGCCGGCCTCGGCCAGCAGGCGGGCGTTCTGGCCCTGGTCGTCGTCCAGGGCGATCTTCAGCGGCACCAGAATGGCGGGCTTGCCGGCCACGGCGAACTCGCAGACCGTCGAAGACCCGGCCCGCCCGACCACCAGGTGGGCGGCGCCCAGGCGCCCGGCCATGTCGCGGAAGAAAGGAGCGATCTCGGCCTCGACCAGGGCGTTGCGATAGGTCGCCCGGGCCTGGTCCATGGACTCGGCGCGGGTCTGCTGCTGGACGACCAGGCGCATCCGCAGGGACTCGGGCAGGCGCGCTATGGCCTGGGGCATGAGCTCGGAGAGCAGGCGCGCGCCCTGGCTGCCGCCGGTGATCAGAAGGCGGATCTGGTCGGTCGGCGCCTCATAGGGCTTGTCAGCCAGGGCCTGGATCTCGGGCCGGACGGGGTTGCCGACCACCTTGGCCCGGCGGCTGACCGCGGCCGGGGCCTTGAGCAGGGTCGGGAAGGCGCAGGCGACCGTGGTCACCCGCCCGGCCAGGAACTTGTTGGCCCGGCCGATCACCGCGTTCTGCTCGTGGATCACCGTGCGGCGACCGGTGGAGATGGCGGCCAGGAGGGCCGGCAGGGAGGGGTAGCCGCCGAAGCCGACCACCACGTCCGGGTCCAGCCGCTTGAACGCAGTCCGCGCCTGCATCACCCCGGTCATGATGGCCAGCGCGGCCCGCACCATGCCCATGGGATCGCCGGGCTTGTAGGTCGCGGCGGAAAGGCCGATGCGCTCCTCGGCCGGGAAATTGGAGGCGAAATTGGCCCCGCGCTCGTCGGTGCACAGCACCACCCGCCAGCCGCGGGCGATCAGGGCCTCGGCCAGGGCCTGGGCCGGGAACAGGTGCCCGCCGGTGCCGCCGGCGGCGACCACCGCGAGCTTGCCGTTGCTGCGACGGCTCACGCGAAGGCGCCGTTCGGGCCTTCGGTCGGGGTGTAGGCGCCCGGGCGCTTGCGCGTCAGGGCCAGCGCCATGCCCAAGGTCAGTCCCATGGCGAGCATCGACGAGCCTCCGTACGAAATGAACGGCAGCGTCATGCCCTTTGTCGGGATCAGGCGCAATTCCATGGCGATGTTGATGAACACCTGCTGGCCCATCAGCACGAACAGGCCGCCCGCCGCCACCTGGTCGAAGGTGTCGGCCAGCTTCATCGACTTGTAGAGGCCGCGCAGCACAATCACGGCGAAAAGCCCGATCAGGAACAGCGAGAAGACCAGGCCGAACTCCTCAGCGCCCCCGGCATAGGCGAAGTCGGTGTGCACGTCGGGCAGCTGGCGCTTAAGGACCGCCTCGCCCGGCCCCTGGCCGAACCAGCCGCCGGCGGCGATGGCCTCCAGCGCGTGGCGGATCTGGTTGGGGTCGGCCTGGGCGCCGGCGTGGTCGTGGGACAGGAAACTGTTCACCCGGCTGGAGACGTGGTCGAAGGCGAAATAGAGGCCCACCCCGCCTATGCCCGCCACGACCAGCAGGCCGATGATCCAGGCGAACGGCACCCCGGCCATGAAGAAGGCGGCCCCGAAGGCGATGGTGATCAGGATGGTCTGGCCGACGTCGGGCTGCAGCAGCAGCAGGAACACCGCCAGGCCATAGAGCACGAAGGCGATAGAGACGCCCGGCACCCCCTCGCCCTTCTGCCCTTCCGAGAACATCCAGGCGGCCAGGACGATCAGGGCCGGCTTCATGAACTCGGACGGCTGCAGGGTGAAGCCGCCGACCTCCAGCCAGCGCGTGGCGCCCTTGGCGTGGTGGCCCAAGAGCGGCAGGGCGATCATCACCGCGATCGAGGCGAGATAGATGAAGAAGGCCGCCCGCTTGACCCCCTTCGGGGTCATCATCGACACGGCCAGCAGCACCACGGCCCCGCCGATGGCGAAGATGCTCTGGCGCACGGCGAAATGGAACGGGTCGCCCAGGTTCAAGCGCTCGGCCGCCGCCGGGCTGTTGGCGAAGCTCAAGAGCACGCCGATGGCGATCAGGATCGCCGTCGCGCCCAAAAGGATATGGTCGGTGGTCCACCACCACACCCCCAGCCGCGACCGGTCGGAGCGGGCGAAGGCGTGGTGCTGGGGGTTCATGCGATGGCTCCCTTGGCGGGCTTGCGCATCAGGGCGGTGACGGCGTCACGGAAAGCGTCGCCGCGGACCTCGAAGTCGGGGAACTGGTCGAACGAGGCGCAGGCCGGCGACAAGAGCACGATGGCCTCGCCCCCGGCCGCGCGCGCGTCGGCGAAGGCGGCGGCGGTGGCGGTCATCAGGTCGCCGCTGATCTCGTAGGGCGCCTTGCCATTCAGCGTGCTGGCGAAGTCCTCGGCCGCTTCGCCGATCAGATAGGCCTTGGCCACACGGGGAAACAGGTCGTCCAGGTCCTTGATCCCGCCTGCCTTGGGCCGGCCGCCGGCGATCCAGTAGAAGCGCGGATAGCTGGACATGGCCTGGCGGGCGGCGTCGGCGTTGGTGGCCTTGCTGTCGTTGACGAAGCGGACCTGGCCGATCTGGCCGATGTTCTCCATCCGGTGGGCCAGGCCCGGGAAGGTCACAAGCCCTGTGGCCGCGTCCTCGACCGAGAGCCCCAGGCCGCGGGCGGCGGCATAGGCGGCCGAGGCGTTCTGCCAGTTGTGGCGGCCGGTGAGCGCCCGGGCGCGGTGCAGGTCGGCGACCTCGAGCACCCGGTCGCCCGTGGCGTCGTAGAGCACGCCGGCGATGGCATAGACCCCCCGACCCATGGAGCGCCCGGCCGAGATCGGCCAGATGGTGCGCCGGTTGGCGGCGGTGATCTCGGTGCAGATGCGCTGGCAATAGGGATCGTCGACCCCGATCACGGCCGTGTCGCCCTTGCCCTGGTTCAGCAGCACCCGCCGCTTGGCGGCGACATAGCCCTCCATGCCGCCATGCCGGTCCAGGTGGTCAGGGGTGATGTTGAGCAGGACCGCGACGTCCGGCTTCAGGCTCGAGGTCAGGTCCAGCTGGTAGGAGGAGATCTCCAGCACATAGACCGCCCCGCCGTGCATGTCCTCCAGGCCCAGCACGCCCACGCCGATATTGCCGCCGATGCGCACGTCGCGGCCGGCGGCGGCCAGGATGTGGCCGATCAGGGCGGTGGTGGTGGACTTGCCGTTGGTGCCGGTGATGGCCACCACCTTGGGCCGCTTGTGGTCCGGCGCGGCGTTGACCATGCGGGCGAAGAGCTCGATGTCGCCAAGGATCTCGACGCCTTCGGCCTTGGCCTTCTTCACCGTCCAGTGCGGCTCGGGATGGGTCAGCGGCACGCCCGGCGACAGCATCAGGGCCGCGATCTCCGACCAGTCTGCCGTATTCAGGTCTTCGAGGGTCAGGCCCTCCTTGGCCGCAGCCTCGCGGGCGGCGGGCTTGTCGTCCCACACCACCACCTCAGCCCCGCCGGCCTCCAGCGCCTTGGCGGCGGTGAGGCCCGAGCGGGCGAGGCCGAACACGGCGACCTTCTGGCCCTCGAAACACCGGACGGGGATCATCGCTGCGAGCCTCCCCTCACCTGAGTTTCAGAGTGGCGAGGCCGAGCATGGCCAGCATGATCGCCACGATCCAGAAGCGGATGACGACGGTGGACTCGGCCCAGCCGAGCTTCTCGAAGTGGTGATGGATCGGCGCCATCAGGAACACGCGGCGGCCGGTGCGCTTGAAATAGGCCACCTGGATGATCACCGAGAGCGCCTCGGCCACGAACAGCCCGCCGACGATGGCCAGCACGATCTCGTGCTTGCAGGCCACCGCGATCGTGCCGAGGGCGCCGCCCAGGGCCAACGAGCCGGTGTCGCCCATGAATATCCGGGCCGGAGGGGCGTTGTACCAGAGAAAGCCCAGGCCGGCGCCGATCATGGCCCCGCAGAACACCGCCAGCTCGCCCACGCCGGGGACGAAATGGACCTGCAGGTACTCGGCGAATTTGAAGTTGCCGACCAGGTAGGCGATCACCCCGAAGGCGGCGGCGGCGATCATCACCGGCACGATGGCCAGGCCATCCAGGCCGTCGGTGAAGTTCACCGCATTGGCCGAGCCCACGATCACCACCCCGGCGAAGGCGAGGTAGAACCAGCCGAGGTCCAGCACCAGGTTCTTGAAGATCGGGAAGGTCAGCGAGGTCTGCAGATGGCCTTCGGTGGCCGAGACCTGGCCGAAATAGACGATCAGCAGCACTCCGGCGATGGCGACCAGGAACTCGATCAGCAGGCGCGCCGGGCCGGAAAGGCCCTCGGTCGACTGCTTGGTGACCTTGGCGTAGTCGTCGAGGAAACCCAGCACGCCATAGGCGCCGGTGACCAGGATCGCCACCCAGACATAGACATTGGCCAGGTCGCCCCAGATCAGCGCGCTGCCCAGGAGCCCGGCCAGGATCATCAGCCCGCCCATGGTCGGCGTGCCGGCCTTTTCGATGATGTGGCGCTCGATGCCTTCCTTGCGGATCGGCTGGCCCTTGCCCTGCTTGGCCTGCATCCAGCGGATGAAGCGCGAGCCCATGGCGTTGACGATCACCTGGGCCGTGACCACCGACATGCCCGTACGGAAGGTCAGGTACTTGAGCAGGTTCAGCACCGGAACGTAGTGCTGGTGCTCGGCCAGGCGAAGGTACAGCAGGTAAAGCATCAGTGCGCGGCCCCCTCGCCCGCGCTTTCTTCCTGGAACATGGCTGAAAGCGCCGAGACGATCTCGCCTGCCTTCGAACCGTTTGAACCCTTGACCATGATGACGTCGCCAGGACCGATCGCCGCGGCGACCTCGGCAATGAGGTCGTGGGCGGTTTCGGCCCAGGCGCCGCGGCGTGCGGCGGGCAGCGCCTCCCATAGGGCGCGCATCAGCGGGCCGGCGCAGAACACCCGGTCCGCACGGGCCTCGGCCAGCGGCCCGGCTAGCTCGGCATGGAAGCGCGGCGAGTCCGGCCCCAGCTCCAGCATGTCGGTCAGGACGGCGATGCGGCGACCGGCCGCGGGATGGGCGCCCAGGCTGGCGATCGCCGCTGCCATGGAGACCGGGTTGGCGTTGTAGCTCTCGTCGATCAGCTGAACGTCCCCGCCGCGCACGACCAGGCGCCGCTCGGCCCCGCGGCCGCCCAGGGGCGCGAACTCGGCCAGGGCCGCAAGGCCGGTCTCCAGCCCCACATCGAGGGCTTCCAGCATCAGGAGCACCGCCAGGCTGTTCGGCCCCCAGTGGGCGCCGCTCTGGCGGATCGGGAAGCGCAGGGGCCGGCCATGCAGCACCGCCTCGACCACCGCCCCGCCGGCGGTCATTTCGAACCCGGTCAGCTGCGCCTCGGCCCCATCCGCTGCACCGAACCGCATCACCTTCGCCCCCGCGGCCCGAGCCTCGCCGGCCAGCAAGTCGAACCAGCGATTGTCGGCGTTCAGCACCGCCACCCCGCCCGGCTCCAGCCCGGCGAAGATCTCGGCCTTGGCGCGGGCGACGCCCTGTTCGCCGTCGGCGAAGTTCTCCATGTGCACCGGGCCGACCGTGGTGATGGCCACCGCGTGGGGCCGGATCATACGCGACAGGGGGGTGATCTCGTCCGCGTGGTTCATGCCGACCTCGAACACCGCCCGCTGCGTCTCGCGGGGCATCCGGGCCAGGGTCAGGGGCACGCCGATGTGATTGTTGTAGGACTTGATGGAGGCGTGGGACGGGCCGGCCAGGGCCAGGCCCGCAGCCAGGGCCTGGGTGACGCTGGTCTTGCCGACCGAGCCGGTCACCGCGCCGCGGCGGGCGGTCGAGGCGCGCTCGCGGGCGGCGGCGCCCAAAGCTTCCAGGGCTTTCAGGGTGTCGGGGACCACCACCTGGCAGCCCGTGACCGGGTGCGAGACCAGGGCCGCGGCCGAGCCGTGCGCACGGGCGGCGCCGACGAACTCGTGCCCGTCACGCGCGCCGGCCAGGGCCACGAACAGGTCGCCGGGCTCCAGCGTGCGGGTGTCGATGGAGACGCCGGTGGCCTCGAACGGCGTGCAGACCAGGGTCCCGCCCGTGGCGGCCAGGATCTCGTCGCTGGTCCAGAGCGGCTCAGCCATGCGCCGCCTCCAGCGCTTCGCGGGTCACGGCCACGTCGTCGAAGGGATGGGTGACGCCGGCCACCAGCTGGCCCTGCTCGTGCCCCTTGCCGGCCACCACCAGAACGTCGCCTTGGCCCATCAGGCGGGCCGCCTCGAAGATGGCTTCGCGCCGGTCGCCGATCTCGCGCGCGCCGGGGGCGGCGGCCAGGATGGCGGCGCGGATCGAGCCCGGCTCCTCCGAGCGCGGATTGTCGTCGGTGACGATGGCGATGTCGGAAAGCCGCGCGGCGATCTCGCCCATCAGGGACCGCTTGCCGCGATCGCGGTCGCCGCCGGCGCCGAACACCACGATCAGCCGCCCGGAGGTATGGGGCCTGAGCGCCGCCAGCACGGTCTCCAGGCCGTCGGGGGTGTGGGCGTAGTCGACATAGGCCTCGCCGCCGCGAGGGCCCGAACCTACCCGCTGCAGCCGGCCGGGCGCGCCCTCGACATGCTCCAGGGCTTCCAGCACCGCGTCGATCTTCTCGCCGGCGGCGATGCAGAGACCCGCCGCCACCAGGGCGTTGGACGCCTGGAACCCGCCGGCCAGCGGCAGGCGCACCTCGAAGGCGCGGCCCTCGCCGCGGATCAGCAGGCGCTGGCCCTCGGGCGCCAGGGCGCGGCCGGTCAGGGTGAGAAACTGGCCCTTTTCGCCGACCGACAAGAGGCTGTGCCCGTTCTGCACAGCGGCGGCGGCGAAGGCCGGATAGGCGTCGCTGTCGGCGTTGAGCACCGCCGCCGAGCCGCGCGGCGCCAGGGTCTCGAACAGGCGCAGCTTGGCGGCGCGGTACTCGTCCATGCCGCCGTGATAGTCCAGGTGGTCCTGGGTCAGGTTGGTGAAGCCGGCCGCCGTCAGGCTCACCCCGTCCAGGCGCCGCTGGTCGACCCCATGCGAGGAGGCCTCCAGCGCCAGGTGGGTGACGCCGCGGCCGGCCAGCTCGGCCAGCAGCCGGGCGACATCGCCGGCGTCGGGGGTGGTCAGGCCCGCCGGGGTCAGTTGCTCGCCGCCCGTCTGCACGCCGAGCGTGCCCATGCTGGCGGACTTGCGCCCCAGGCGCTCGAAGATCTGGCGGCAGAAGACGGCGACCGAGGTCTTGCCGTTGGTGCCGGTCACGGCGACGCAGGTCTGGGGCTGGGCGCCCCAGAAGGCGGCGGCGGCCAGAGCGTAGGCCCGGCGCGGATCGGCGACGGCGACCACTGGGACCGGAACCCCAGTCATCGGCTCTGCCGCCAGGATGGCGGCGGCGCCCGCCTGGACCGCGGCGGGTACGAAGCTCTTGCCGTCCACCTTGGTCCCCGGCAGGGCCACGAACAGGGCGCCGGGCGCGACCCGGCGGCTGTCGGCGGTCACGGCGCTGATCAGGGGATCGGCGGCCAGGTCCTTTTCCAGCAGGGCGGAGAGGCGGACAGAGGTCACCGGCCGCTCCCCTGCAGCTCGGTCGGCTTGCCCTTGCCGCCATAGAGGGTGGCCATGTCGATCGGCTCGCGCTTGACCCCGACATAGGGCGCGATGCGCTCGACGATCCGGCCCACGGACGGCGCCGCGGTCCAGCCGCCGGTCGCAAAGCCGAAGGTGTCCTTGGTCGCCTTGGGCTCGTCCAGCATGATCAGGATGAAGTAGCGGTCGGCGTTCATCGGCCCGTCGGTGGGAAACACCGCCGCGAAGGAAGACACAAGCTTTTTGCGCGCAATGCCGCCGCCGGCCGACTTTTCGGCCGAGCCGGTCTTGCCGCCGACGCTGTAGCCCGGCACGTCGGCCTTCTTGCCCGAGCCGTCCTCGGAGGTGACGTTCAGGCGCATCAGGTCGAGCATGGTGCGCGAGGTCGCCTCGGAGATCACCCGGTGGCCCTGCGGAACCTGACCGGGTTCGAGCTTTTTGATGGTCAGCGGGACGTACTGGCCGCCGTTGACGATGGCGTTCATCCCGGTGGCGATGGCCAGCGGGCTGACGGCGATGGCCTCGCCGAACGACATCGAGGCGACGGTGTTCTCGTCCAGCCGCTTCTGCACCAGCGGCCGGGCGGACTCCTTCAGCTCGCTGGGGGCGGCGGCGAAGAGGCCGAAGCTGCGGAAATACTTGTCCATCCGCTCCGAGCCGGCCATCAGGCCCAGCCGCGCCGCGCCGATGTTGGAAGAGTGGGTGAACACCTTGGACAGGGGCAGGACGCTGTCGCCCTTGTGATAGTCGTGAATCACCCTCCCGCCGGCCAGCTGCAGGGGCGTGGCCACATCGAAGGGCGTATCGACATTGGCTAGGCCCGCATCGATGCCCATGGCCAGGGTGAACACCTTGAACACCGAGCCCGGCTCATAGACCGTCGCCGCGGCGTGGTTGATCATGTCGGCAGGCGGGCTTTCGCCGGCCTTGTTGGGGTCGAAGTTCGGCCAGCTGGCCATGGCCAGGATCTCGCCCGTGTGCACGTTGGTGACGATGCCCACCCCGCCGATGGCGTTGAATTTCTCGGCCGCCTTGGACAGTTCGTCCTGCACCGCCGCCTGCACCCGCACGTCGATCGACAGGGGCAAGGCCGTCTTTCCGGCGTCATCGTCAATGGCCTGGTTCAGGCCCAGTTCGGCGCCCGCCAGGCCCGAGCCGCCGCGGTCGACAAAGCCGATCAGGTGTCCGGCGGTCGAGCCCTGCGGATAGACCCGGCCGACCTCGTTCTCGAACGAGATGCCGGGCAGGCCGAGGTCATCGACCTTGGCCTTTTCTTCGGGCGTCAACCCGCCGATCAGGTACTGGCGGCGGGTGGCGTGCAGGGCGCGATCAAGGCGCTCGGCGTTCAGCTGGGGCAGGACGGCCGGCAGCTTACGCAGCACCTCGCCCGTGTCCCAGTTCTCGGCTGGATTGAAATAGACGCCGTAGTGCGGCAGGTCGACGGCCAGGAGCTGGCCATTGCGGTCGACGATGTCGGCGCGCGCGCCGTCAGGCGCGGCCAAGGCCGTGACCCGCTCCACGCTCGGGAACAGGGCGGCTTTGGAGGCGCAGACCGCCAGCACGACGAAGCCGGCGGAGAACATCAGGAACACGAAGCGGATGCGCCGGCGCGCGTCGTCCAGGGCGTGGCCCTCGGCCCTGGCGCGCTCGAAGCCGTGCTCGATGTGCCAGATCAGCCGCAGCACCCAGCGGATCGCCGGGGGTGCGCGATAGAAGGCGAGGTCCACCGGGCGCATCAGCGCTGCGCCTTTGCGGCGGGCTCGCCCCCGGTGACGAAGGCGGCGTGCTGTAGGGTCGGGGCGGCGGCCGGCGCGGGCGCGGCGACGGGGGCCACATGCGGCGTCGCTGCGGCGACCTTGAGCTTGGCGTCGGCGGCGGCCCTGCCCAGCTGGGCGATGTCGGCCAGGGCCTCGGCGTCGATCTCGTGCTTGGCGGTCACCGGCTGCATGCCGAGATACTGGCTGGCCAGGGCCTCCAGCCGGTCAGGCCGCTCTTCGGCGGCGACCTCGGCGCGCAGCAGGCGGATCTGGGCGGTCTCCGCGTCGATCTGCTGCTCGACGCGGACGATGTCGTCACGCTTGTCCCCGGCGCCGGTCTTGGCCAGGTAGACGGCCAGGACGGTGACGGTCAGCAGGGCCGTGGCGACCAGCTCGATCACCAAAAAGCCCCGGACCCGACGATTGAGCAGACTGAACGGGTTCATGCCGCAGCCCTCCAGACCGGTTCGGCGGTGCGCACGCCGGCGCGCAGCTTGGCCGACCGCGCGCGGGGATTGGCGGCGATCTCGGCCTCGCTCGGCGCGCGGGCGCCGTTGAACAGCAGGGTGAAGGTCGGGCTGGGGCCCTTGGCGGCCGGCGGCAGGTGGCGCGAGCCGGCCGGCGTCTTGCCGGCCCGCTCGGTGAAGAAGGCCTTGACGATGCGATCTTCCAGCGAGTGGAAGGTCACCACCGCCAGCCGCCCGCCGGCGCGCAGGAGTTGCTCGGCGGCGGCGAGGCCGGCCTCGAGTTCGGCCAGTTCGCCGTTGACCGCGATCCGCAGGGCCTGGAACACGCGCGTAGCGGGATGCACCTTGGCCCCGCGGCGTCCGCCCAGGGCCCGTTCCACCACCTCGGCCAAGTCGAGGGTGCGTTCGAATTGGGTCTCGGCGCGGCGGCGGGTGATGAAGGCGGCGATGCGGCGCGACTGGCGCTCTTCGCCATAGATCCAGAAGATGCGGGCGAGCTCGGCGGGTTCGGCGGTGTTGACCAGATCCGCGGCGCTCGGGCCTGCCAGGGACATGCGCATATCCAAGGGACCGTCGCGGAGGAACGAGAACCCGCGCTCGGCCTCGTCGATTTGCATTGACGACACGCCCAGGTCGAGCGCCACGCCGTCGCAGCCCTCCTGGACGTGTTCGGCCATGTTGGAAAAAGTGTCCTGAATCAAGCGGAAGCGGCCGCTCGCCGCCAGGGGTGCGGCGAAACGCGCGGCGGTGGGATCGCGGTCGAAGGCGATCACCGCGGCGCCCGCATCCAGAAAGGCCCTGCTGTAGCCGCCGGCGCCGAAGGTGCCGTCGACGATAGTCATGCCCGGCCCGGGCTGGATGGCCTCCAGGACCTCGGGCAGCAACACGGAAAGATGAGGGGCTTCGGTCACGCCGCGCCTCCCATCCGGGCCTGGCGCTGCTGGGCGCGCAGGGCGGCCAGGCCGTCGCGGGCCGACTGGCGCTGGCGCAGCCGCTCGGCGTGGAAGGCGTCGGGCCGCCAGATCTGGAAACGGTCGCCCAGGCCGACGATCACCGCCTGGTCGGTCAGACCGAACATCTGGCACAGGTTTTCCGGCAAGGTGACGCGGCCGGCGGTGTCGAAGGACAGCTGGGCCATACCGCCCAGCACCGTGAACTCCAGCGAATAGCGCAGCGGGTCGCCGACATCGAGCTCTTCGATCACCGCCTGGTAGCGGTCGTAGAGCGCCTTGCCGCCGCCTTCGATGCAGTCGGCCTCGATCGAAGGAAAGCAGAACACGCCGTCGAAGGGGCCGGAAACGCTCGCGCGGAACTCCATCGGCACCACGAGGCGCCGCTTCGCATCCAATGGTTTCTCAAATGTCGAGAGAAACACTCCGACCAAGCCCCAACTAGTGTTCGAACGCCCCCGTCACCGAACATCCGCGGACGGGGGCTATGACGCCACTCCGCCCATGCCCAATGGGGTTAACATGGGACTAATTGGGATGCAATGACACCAAATGCCCTTTTCGAGCCTCGGCGAAGATGTCGGAGGCCGGAAAAGCCGACCAATTCTGTGTTCTCACAGAACATACGCAGAACATTCACAGTATTGCTCACAGCCGGGCTGTCAGCAGGACCCATTCTGAGCCGCGGGCCGGATCTCGCTGATTGCTCAGCCGCGAATCCGTTTCCGCCGCACAAGGAAAGCGTGCTCCGGCAAGGCTTAAGGGAAGGGAAATGCGGATCAGACGGCCTGTAAGCCGGGTTCTGTGCCGCCCCGAAAAGGGCGCGGCGGTCATTCCTCTGGACCGGCCATTGCTGGACGGTTCTCGCGACCAACCCGGACGCCTCGGGCCGGCGAAGCCCTGCCGAGGCGAGCCTCGGCGCGACGTCCCTATTCGGTCTTGCTCCAGGCGGGGCTTGCCATGCCGTCCCCGTCGCCGGGTCCGCGGTGGGCTCTTACCCCACCCTTTCACCCTTACCACAAGGACCTAAGCCCTTGTGGCGGTTTGCTTTCTGTGGCGCTTTCCCTGGGGTCGCCCCCGGCGGGCGTTACCCGCCGCCTATTCGCCGTGGAGCCCGGACTTTCCTCGATCCCAGCCCTTTCGGGCGAGGACCGCGACCGCCCGGCCGTCTGATCCGGCGCGAAAGTGATCAGCCGCCTCCCAAAGGTCAAGCGTCGGCTTGGCCGCGACCTATGGCCGCGCTTGTTGAGTTTCGTCTCGCAGGCGGGCGAACAGCACCTGATCCCAGTAGCGGCCGCGCCACCAGCCGTGACCTTTCAGCACCCCTTCGCGCTCGAAGCCGTGGCGTTGCAGAAGGCGGCAGGACCGCTCGTTGCCCGGGGTGACCAGGGCCTCGATGCGGTGCAGGTCCAGAAGGTCGTGGCCGAAGGCGAGGACCGCCGGCAGGATCCGGCTCAGCACCCCGCGCCCCCAATGGGCCGGCCCGAGATCATAGCCCACCTCGCCCCGCCGCGCCTGCAGATAGGTCAGGCGGTGGAAGCCGCAGGTGCCGACAAAGGCGCCCTCCCCATCCCGGATCGACCAGCGCACGCCCGAGCCGGCCCCGCGCACGCCCTCGGCCCAGTCGATCACGTCCCAGGTCTGGAAGCGCGCCTCGATCGGCTCGATGTCGAGGAACTCGGTCACCCGCGGATCGCCGAAGTGGGCGTAGAGGTCGTCGATATCGGCGTCCCCGAGCGGGGCCAGGCGATAGCCGGCGATGTCGAGCCGACATGGGCCCTCCAGCACCGCGCTGACCGCCTCCGGGGTCATGCGGCGGCGGCCCGCAACAGATGCACCAGCCGCGCGCGGGTCTCGCCGTCGGCTATGCCGTCCACCTCGGCCGGGCGCCAGTGGCGCTGGAAGGCGGTGACGGCGGTGGCCGTGCGCGGCTCGTATTCGCCGGACGGCGCGCAGTCGAAACCCAGCCGGGTTAGGCCGGCCTGCAGGGCGAACACGCCGGTTCCTTCGTCACCCGGCCCCAGCGGGGCGCCGGGCGAAGGCGGCGGCTCGACCCAGAGGCCATGGCCAGCCTCGGCCAGGCGCTTCCACGGGAACAGTTCGCCCGGATCCTGCTTGCGCTCGGGCGCCACGTCGGAATGGCCGAGGATGCGGGCGTCAGGGATCTGCCAGCGTCCCCGGACCTGATCCAGAAGCGCAATCAGGGCCTCGATCTGGGGATCGGGAAAGGCGTGATAGCCGAATTCATGGCCAGGGTTGACAATCTCGATCCCGATCGAGACGGCATTGATGTCCCGCTCGCCCTTCCAGAACGAGACCCCGGCGTGCCAGGCGCGCCGCTCCTCAGGGACCAGGCGGAAGATGCGCCCGTCCTCCTCGATCATGTAGTGGGCCGAGACCTTGGCGGCCGGATCGCACAGCCGCGCCAGCGCCGCCTCGCCGGTCTGCATGCCGGTATAGTGCAGCACCACCATGTCCGGCGGCGCCCGCCGCGCATCGAAATTGGGCGAGGGGGACTCGATCAGGCTCATGGGTCCTGGGTCTAGCACAGGCCCGGGGCCGCGCCAGATGGATCGGGCTTCAGACCTTGCGGCCGTCCCGGTCCCAGCCGTAGGCGACCCAGCTGTTGCCGCCGACGCGCTGCGCGTCGATCACATTGGGATCGCCGGGTCCCGAGCGGGCGGTGCGGCGGGCGCGAAGGGCGAGGCCGGCGAAACCGACGGCCACGGCGCCCATCAACGCCACCACGGCGAGCGCCGCGGTGAAGATCACGGCGATCACGGCGGCGATGGTGCTGGCCACCAGGGCCGAGAGCGCGCCGCCCAGCCAGGCGAGGCTGCGCCAAGCGCCGTCGAACAGGCTCGGCCTTTCCGTCAGGGCGTGCATCACCGACCTCCTGGCCTTGCGGCCGAGCGAAGGCCCAATAAGGCGCTCGCCCGCCGGGCCGCGTCAATGTCAATCGATATCATCGGTGCGATTCCGCGCAGCTCAGCCGGCCGCGTGGCTCAGGTCGCGTTCGCGGCGCACGGCGTCGAAGGCGGCGTTGAGCGCCGCGGCCTTGGCATGAGCCACCTCGACATATTCGGCCGGCAGCCCGCGGGCCAGGACCCGGTCGGGATGGACCTCGACCAGGGCGCTGCGCCAGGCGCTGCGCACCACCTCGTCCGGCGCGTCGGGCGCGACGCCCAGCACCGCATAGGGATCGTCGGCGGCCAGGCCCATGTGGGTGGCCTTCAGCCGGCGGAAGGTCAGGCGCGAGACGCCGAACAGGTCGCTGACCGTGACCAGATAGTCCAACTCCTCGATCGTGATCGCCCCATCGGCGCCGGCGATGTGGAACAGGCCGTCCAGCACGTCCTCCAGCAGCTGCGGGCAGCTGCGGTAGCGCTTGGCCAGGCGCCGAGCGTAGCTTTCGAAGCCGTGGGTGGTCTGGCGCGCCAGGTCGTACAGCCGCTCGATGTCGCGGGCCGAGGCGGCGTCCGGCTGGAACACCTCGGAGAAGGCGGCGAACTCGCCGGCGTCGGCGCGGCCGTCGGCCCTGGCCAGCTTGGCGCCCAGCGCAGTGACCGCCGTCGAGAACGCCGGGTCCTCCCCCGGCAACCCCGGCGGGCAGTCAGGACAATCGGCGACATCGACGCAACGCGCGGCGAGGCTTGCAATGTTTCGGAAGAAGGTCATTGGAAGGCTGAACACTAGGGTCAGCGGCCACCTATGACAACCAGCAATAACGCGGTTCCCGATTACGGTTTGGTCATGTGGATCGACCGCGGGGGCACCTTCACCGACGTGATCTGCCGCCATCCTTCAGGCCTGACGCGCACCCATAAGTTGTTGTCGATCTCGGACGCCTATGCCGACGCCGCGGTGGAAGGGATGCGCCGCCTCCTGGGCGTGGCGCAGGGCGCGCCGTTCCCCGCCGAGCGGGTGGCGGCGATCAAGATGGGCACCACCGTGGCCACCAACGCGCTGTTGGAGCGCAAGGGCGCCAAGACGCTGCTGGTCACCACCAAGGGATTCGCCGACGCGCTCGCCATCGGCGACCAGGCCCGGCCGGCCCTGTTCGCCCTGAAGATCGACAAGCGCCCGCCGCTCTTTTCGGGCGTCGTCGAGGCCGAAGAGCGGCTGGCGGCCGACGGTTCGGTGGTCACGCCCCTGGACGAAGCGGCGCTGAAGACCGCACTGGTCAAGGCCCGTGGCGAAGGCTTCACTTCGCTTGCGGTTGCGTTCCTGCATTCAGACCTGAATTCCGTACACGAACGGGCTGTAGGCCGGCTGGCCGAGGACCTGGGCTTTGCTTGCGTCGCTCTGTCGCATGAGGTCTCGCCCCTGCCCCGTTTCCTGCCGCGGGCGGAAACCACCGTCGCCGACGCCTATCTGACCCCGGCCCTGCAGGCCTATGTGCGCAAGGTGGCCGGAGCGGTGAACGGGGCGCCGCTCTACTTCATGACCTCATCCGGCGGGCTGGTGCGGGCCGAGGCCTTCCGCGGGCGCGACGCGGTGGTGTCCGGCCCGGCCGGCGGGGTGGTGGGCGTGGCGCGAACAGCGGAAGCCGCGGGCGCCCCGGCCGCCCTGGGCTTCGACATGGGCGGCACCTCCACCGACGTCTGCCGCTTCGCCGGGTCGCTGGAGCGGCGCGACACGGCCGAGGTCGCCGGGGTGCGGCTGCGCAGCCCGATGCTCGACGTCGAGACCGTAGCGGCGGGCGGCGGCTCGATCCTGGGCTTCGACGGCCTGCGCGCCCGCGTCGGGCCGGGCAGCGCAGGCGCCGACCCCGGCCCCGCGGCCTATGGCAAGGGCGGGCCGGCCACCGTGACCGACGCCCAGGTGGTGCTGGGCCGGCTGGACCCGAAGGCCTTCCCCGCCGTGTTCGGCCCGCGCCAGGATCAGCCGCTCGATGCCGCCGCAGCCCGCGCCCGGCTGACCGCCCTGGCCGAGGCCATGGGCGCCCCCAGCCCCGAGGCGGCGGCCGAGGGTTTCGTCGCCGTTTGCGTCGAGCAGACCGCCCAGGCGGTGCGGCGCATCTCCACCGAGCGCGGCTTCGACCCCCGCGGCCATGCCTTGGTGGCCTTCGGCGGGGCGGCGGGGCAGATCGCCTGCTGGGTCGCCGAGGCCCTGGGGGTGAACGAGGTGCTGTGCCCCCGCTACGCCAGCCTGCTCTCGGCCTGGGGCATAGGCCAGGCCAAGGTCCGCGCCCTGCGCCAGGCGGGGCTCGACCGGCCGCTGGACGATGAGGGGCTGAAAGCGGCCCGCGCCCTCGCCGGCGACCTGGCGGCCCAGGTCCGGGCCGATCTCGCCGCCCAGGCCGCCCAGGCCGGAGCGATGAACCTGCGGCTGTTCCTGAAATACGATGGCGCGGATGCGGCCTTGCCGGTCGCCCTGGCCGATGCAGAGGCGCTGAAGGCCGGCTTCGAGGCGGCGCACCAGCGCCTGTTCGGCTTCATGGAGCCGGACCTGAGCATCCTGATCGCCAGCCTGGAAGTCGAGGGCGAGGCGGCGGACGCCGAGGACGGGTCGACTGACGCCGCAGCCGCCTCAGAGCGCCCATCCGAGCACGCGCCGATCGAGATGACCGCGAACGGCCAGACCTGGCGCGCGCCGGTGATCGCCGCCGAGGCGCTCGGCGAGCCCCTGTCCGGCCCGGCCCTGATCGTGCGCGGCGACACCCAGATCGCCCTCGCCCCCGGCTGGCGCGCTGAGGCCGAGGCCGACGGCCTGATCCGCCTGCTCCGCGAGAAAGCCGAAAACGCCCAGGCCGAGGCCGACCTTTCCAAGCCCGACCCGGTGACCCTGGAACTGTTCAACCGCCGCTTCATGGGCGTGGCCGAGGCCATGGGCGCGGCCCTGGAGCGCACCGCCCATTCGGTCAACATCAAGGAGCGGCTGGACTTTTCCTGCGCCCTGTTCGACGCGGACGGCGGCCTGGTGGCCAACGCCCCGCACATGCCGGTGCACCTGGGCTCGATGGGCGCCAGCGTGCGCGCCGTGCGCGAGCGGCACCCGCGCCTCGCCCCCGGCCAGGCCTTCGCGCTCAATAACCCCTATGCCGGCGGCACCCACCTGCCCGACATCACCGTGGTCATGCCGGTGTTCATGAAAGAGGGCGACGCCGAACCCGCCTTCTTCGTCGCCGCCCGCGGCCACCATGCCGACGTGGGCGGGGTGCAGCCGGGCTCCATGCCGCCCTTCTCCCGCACCATCGACGAGGAGGGCGTGCTCCTGGACGCCTTGCCGATCATGAGGGGCGGCCGCTTCCTGGAAGCCGAGACCCGCGCCGCCCTCCTGGCCGGCCCCTGGCCCGCCCGCCGGCCCGAGCAGAACCTGGCCGACCTCAAGGCCCAGATCGCCGCCTGCCAGGCCGGCGCCGCCAGCGTGCGCGGGATGATCGAGGCGCATGGCGGCGCGGTGGTCGCCCGCTACATGGGCTTCGTGCAGGGCAACGCCGAGGCCCAGGTGCGCCGCGCGATCGGCCGGCTGAAGAACGGCCGGGCGCGGGTCCCGATGGACGGCGGCGGCGAGATCGTGGTCGAGGTCCGGGTCGACGCCGCCCGGGGCGAGGCGGTGCTGGACTTCACCGGGACCAGCCCGGTCCTGGCCTCGAACTTCAACGCCCCCTCGGCCATCGTCGACGCCGCGGCGCTCTATGTGTTCCGCACCCTGATCGACGACGATATCCCGCTGAACGCCGGCTGCCTGAAGCCGCTGAAGATCATCGTGCCGCCCGCATCGATGCTGGCGCCGACACCGCCGGCGGCGGTGGTGGCCGGCAATGTGGAGACCAGCCAGCACGTGGTCGACGCCCTCTATGCGGCGCTGGGGGTGATGGCGAACGCGCAAGGGACCATGAACAACTTCACCTTCGGCGACGCGCGGCGGCAGTACTATGAGACCATCTGCGGCGGGGCCGGGGCGCTGGCGGGCGCGCCGGGCGCCAGCGCGGTGCACACCCACATGACCAATTCCCGCCTGACCGACCCGGAGATCCTGGAGCGGCGATTCCCCGTGCGGCTGGAGGCGTTCGGCGTGCGCCAGGGCTCCGGCGGGGGCGGCGCCTGGCCTGGCGGCGACGGCGCCCTGCGGCGGATCCGCTTTCTGGCCCCCATGGAGGCGGCTCTTCTGTCCACCCGGCGAGAGCACGCGCCGCAGGGGCTGAGCGGTGGCGGTCCGGGCGTTCCTGGCCGCCAGCGTTTGATCTTGGCCGACGGCGCGGTAAAGAGCCTCGCCGGGTGCTTCTCCGTCACCTTGGCGGCCGGCGACGCCATCGAGATCGAGACCCCGGGGGGCGGCGGTTTCGGCGCAGTGGCCGGATCGAACTGAGCCTTGAGGATTTCCTGCCTGATGCCCCTCTTCGATCGCGTTTCCGCTTCCCGCCGCTCCGAGCGAGAGCAGACAAAAACCCTTCTCCCCCTGCGGGAGAAGGAGGGGCCCGCGTCGAAGACGTGGGAGGATGAGGGGTCGCACTGGCCCATCAACCTTGGTCTCGCGGCGACGCAGAAACCGGACGGATCCGCCGGCGCGACCCCTCATCCTCCCGTTCGCTGCGCGAACGGGCCCCTGCTTCCCCATCAAGGGGGGAAGGGATTCGTAGCGGCCCTCGCCCTGGCCCTGTGCCTCGTGGCCGCGCCGGCCCTGGCGGCCCAGCCGGCCAGTCAGCCCGCCGCCCAGGCGCCTGCCGAGGACGACGACGGCGTGCCGCCCAGCGCGCCCAAGGACGACTATCGCTTCGTCGCCTGGTGCTACGGGGCGCTGGACGAGTACCTGCAGATCTACGACCAGGTGAAGCCGGACCTGAAGGCCATCGACAAGATGTTCGGCTCGCCGGTGAAGGAGGACGAGCCCTATCACGACGACGTCGCCGAGGACCGCAAGGCGCTGAAGCGGTTCGGCCAGGCGATCGAGGCGGCGGAGAAGGCCAGCCTGCATCCCATCTCCCCCCAGGGCGCCGCCGCCATGCAGAGCGGCCGCGACATCTGGTCGGCGGCCAAGCTGCAACCCAGCCGCAAGCTGGCCGACGCCTGGCTGTTCTGGGGCCTGCCCAACCGCTGCGACATCGTCGCCAAGCAGCTCAAGGTGCGCGCCACCCTGATGGGCCAGGCCTTCGCCATCGAGGCGCCCAAGGCCGACGCCGCCCCCGCGGCCGACCCGCCGCCGGCCTCTGCGGCGCCTGCCTCAGAGCCCCCGGCGGCGCCCGACGCCCCGCCGGCGCCTTCCGTTACGGAGCCTGGCCCGCTGAAGGGGCCGCAATAGCCGCCGCGGCCGGATTCGGGGCGACACCCGCCTGCGGCGTCTCGCCCGGATTCTCGTTTTTCCCTTTAAAATCATAAGACTAAAGACCGATTTCCCGGCCTTGACGCACTGCACGCGCGTCTATAGGTTCCGCCGCGATCTAGCCGGGCCGCGGCGTAGGCGTCGGGGTCGCCGACAGAACCTGCGCAATGTCTCAGTCCGACGAACCCCGTAGCGAGGCGCTCAAACGTCTCGACGCCGACCTCAAGGCTTTTGAGAAGCGGCGCGCGGGAACGGCGCCCGGATCGGGGGCCGCGGCGGCGAGCCAGGCGTATCGCCTGATGGCGGGCTTGATCGGCGGATTGCTCGGGGGGCTGGGCTTTGGCTGGCTGTTCGACCAATTCGCGCACACGGCGCCCTGGGGCATGATCGGCGGCCTGCTGATCGGCATCGGTGTGTCGACCTATGGGGCTATCCGAAAGGCTGGCCAGATGAGTGCGGCGCAGCCTGAGGAGCCGGGACCGGGTCCCGCGCCGCAGGTTGACGACGAGGACGAGTAAGGGGACTTGAGGGACTGATGGCCGCCATCGAGCCGATGAACCAGTTCATGATCCACAAGATCGTGGAGATTCCGCCGGTGCAGATCGGCGGGATCAGCCTCGACATGTCGATCACCAACTCTGTCGCCCTGATGATGGTCTCGGCGGCGCTGATCACCATCTTCTTCCTGACGTCCGCGCGCGGGGCTGTCGTGCCTGGCCGGATGCAGGCCCTGGCCGAAACCCTCTATGATCTTGTCGACAAGGGCCTGACCGGGCCGATGATCGGCGATCGCGGCCGCCCCTTCCTGCCCTTCGTCTTCACGCTGTTCTCGCTGATCGCGGTGATGAACATCATCGGCCTGACGCCCGGCATCTTCACCGTCACCTCGCAGCTGGCGGTCACCGTCATTCTGGCGGTGATGACGTTCCTGATCGTCGTGATCGTCGGCTTCATGCGTAACGGCCTGGGTTTCTTCAAGCTTTTCGTGCCGTCCGGCGTCGGCCTGGTCATGGCCGTTCCGCTGGCCCTGATCGAGTTCATCTCGTTCATGGTCCGCCCCGTCACCCTGTCGATGCGACTGTTCGGCAACATGATCGGCGGCCACGTGGTCATGTACATGTTCGCCAGCTTCGTGATCGGGCTCGGCCTGTTCGCCCTGCATACCGGCGGCTTCGCCTATGCCGGCCTGCTGGGCTCGGCTCTCTCTCTGGCCATGGTGATCGCCCTGATGGCGCTGGAGTTCATCGTGGCCTTCCTACAGGCCTTCGTCTTTGCAGCCCTGACCTGCACCTACCTCAGCGACGTGGTGAACCTGGACCACGGCCACTGATCTCAACCCATCTCCATCCAACCTTCGCTCTCTAGGGGACTAATTCAAATGGACGTTACAGCCGCCAAGTACATCGGTGCGGGCCTGGCCATGACCGGCCTGATCGGCGCGGGCGCCGGCCTCGGCATCCTGTTCGGCAACTACCTGCAAGCCGCCATGCGCAACCCGTCGGCCGCCGCCAACGAGCGCCCGATGCTGTTCCTGGGCTTCGCCGTGACGGAAGCCATGGGCATCTTCGCCCTCGTCATGGCCTTCATCATCCTGTTCGTGAAGGTCTAAGAGCCCACCGATGGCGGCAGACACCGTACAGCCGACTCAGGCGACCACCGCGCCGGCCGATACCGGCTCGGGCGGCCTGCCGCAGTTCGACCTGGCCCAATGGCCGGGCCAGATGGTGTGGATGCTGATCATCTTCACCTTCATGTTCGTCATGTTCGCCCGGGTGTTCGTGCCCAAGGTCGGCGGGACTATCGCCGACCGCGAGGACCGGGTCTCGGGCGACTTCGGCGCTGCGCGCAAGCTGAAGGAAGAGGCGGACGCCCTGGCCCAGGCCGCGGCGGCCGAGATGGACCAGGCCCGGGCTGCGGCCCAGAAGCTTGCCGTCGACGCCAAGGCCAAGGCCAAGGCCGAAGCCGCCAAGCGCGAGGCCCTGGAAGAGGCGAAGCTGGCCGAGATGCTGGCCAAGTCCGACTCCCTGCTCACGGCGGCGCGCGACGCGGCCATGGGTCACGTCCGCGGCATCGCCGAGGAGACGGCCGGTCTGATCGTCAGCAAGCTGACCGGTTCGGCGGCCACCGCCGCCGAGATCAAGTCCGCTGGCGCGTAAGGAGAAGCTGCAGTGCATTTCTTTGAACTGTTGAAGGAATGGCTGGACGGCTTCCGCATGTCCGAGCCGGAATTCTGGGTTCTGGCCGGCCTCGTGGTGCTGGTCGTGGCCCTCGTCCGGGCCAAGGTGCCGGGCATGGCCGCCAAGGCCCTGGACGACCGCGCCGCCAAGGTCCAAGCCGAACTGGACGAGGCCCTGCGCCTTCGCCAGGAGGCCCAGGCCCTGCTGGCCCAGATCAAGGCCCAGCGCGAGCACACCGAGCATCTGGCCGCCGAAATGCTGGCCAACGCCGAAGCCGAGGCCAAGCGCTTCTCGGAAGAGGCCAAGGCCAAGCTGGAAGACCAGATCAAGCGCCGCCAGGCCCTGGCAGAACGCAAGATCGCCAACGCCCAGGCCCAGGCCGAGACCGAGGTCAAGGCTGCGGCCGCCGAACTGGCCGCGCAGATCGCCGAAAGCGTCCTGACCAGCCGGCTGAAGGGCCTTAAGAGCGATCCGCTGGTCGACCGCGCGGTCGAGCAGATGGCGAACAAATTGCAGTAATCGTCCTTCAGCGATGAAATATTGGATCGCCGGTCCGAAAGGCCCGGCGATTTTTTGTGTTCAAATTATGTCGAAAGCGGGGGCGCAGGGGCGGCGCTACTGGCAGGGCCAGTGGCTGTTGGGGGCTGGGGGGGCGATGTGCCGCCCCTGCGCTGCCAGGAAAACGGGATCGCTCGAATTTGGTTGCATCTTGTCTTTCCATCACGGCCGCGTGACCTCGAAGCGCTGCAACCTTCTCCTCAGCTGGGGCATTAGCTTTCTAGCGAGACATTGAGGAGGCCTCGATGAGCACAGCTGAAAGCCGGTTCCAGGCAGACCTTCTGGCGGTCGTTCCCCACCTTCGCGCCTTCGGCCGCTCCCTGGCCGGCGACAAGGCCGAGGCGGACGACCTGGTTCAGGAAACCCTTTTGAAGGCCTGGGCCGCACGCGGCAGCTTCACGGTCGGCACCAACATGAAGGCCTGGACCTTCATGATCCTGCGCAACCTGTTCTATTCCACCAAGCGCCGCTCCTGGCGCCAGCAGCCGCTGGATCCGGAGATGGCCGAGCGCACCCTGGTGGCGGCGGACGACCCGACTGCGGCGCACGAGTTGTCCGACATGCGCCGGGCCATGATGATGCTGTGCCCCGAGCAGCGCGAGGCCCTGATCCTGATCGGCGCGGCCGGGATGTCTTATGACGACGCTTCGCTGATTCTGGACTGCGCGGTCGGCACGGTGAAGAGCCGGGTCAGCCGGGCGCGCCAGCAACTGGTCCAGATCCTGGCCCAGGGCGACCTGCCCGCCACCGACGTACCCGCCCACCGCGCCCTCGACGCGATCATGGCCGACGCCTTGCGCCTGCACGCCGCCTGAGTTCCTACCGCGCCTCGTCCAGCCACTTCCTCAGCGCGGTCAGGAACGGCAGGGCGGCCAGGAACTCCGCCTCGGTGAAGGCCTCGCGCAGGGCGTCCATCATCGGGCGCATGCCCATCAGGCCGCGGTCGTACGCCGCCAGCCCCGACGCCGTGATCGACACCAGTTTCTTGCGGCCGTCCTCGGCGTCGGGCTCGACCAGGACATAGCCCTGGGCCTCCAGCCGCTGCAGCGTATTGGTCATGGCGCCCTTGGTCACCTGGAAGGCCTTGGCCAGCTGGGCCGGGCTCTCCTGGCCGCCGCGGCGCGCAAAGTGGGTCAGGACCCCGAACTGCGCATAGCTCAGCCCCGCCGGCAGGCTCCGCTCCACACGGCTGGTGACCAGCTGATCGATGATGCCGATCTCGGTGAACACCTGGACATCGGGCCGGTCCTTCGGCGCAGGGCTCATCAGGCGTTCCGTATTTGCGCGGCAAGGCCTCGGCGCGGCGCCGGCGGCACGGGATGAGCATAGCCGATCCTGACCAGCATCTGCAGTCGCCCGCCCTCAGGCGCCAGCATCCCATGGGCCTTGGCGTAGAGCGCCGCCATGGTCGGGTATTCCTGCAGGGTCTGGCTCCAGGGGTGCATGGCCACGCCGAGCGCCGCCGCTTGGGTGTTGACGCGCAGATAGCTGCGGCCGGCCATCAACTGCTCGGCGCGCGAGTTTTCCGGCGTGGTCAGCCAGACGAAGCCCTGGGCGGTGTCGGCCAGGCTTTTCAGGAAGGCCAGCGACTGGTCGAAGGCGAAGCTGCCTGGGCGCTCCAGCGCGGCCTGGGTCAGCAGGCCCACCGCGTGCAGGGCCTCCATCATCGGCCCATCCAGGGCGATGCCGTAGCGATGCGCCGCCACCTCGCGCGCGCCGATGAAGGTGCGCTCGCAGCTCTCATGCTGGGCGGCGGGGGTACGCGCCTCGACGACAGAGCCGGCATAGACAAGCGCCTTCAGCGTCGCGATGCGCGCCGGATCGACGGTCGAAGACGCCGTGACGCCACCAAGGCTGGCCTTGCGGATCTCGAGGTCCAGGCCGGCCGCCAGCGGCCGCTTCTCGAAGGGGATGCGGCTGGTGCGCCGATCGAGGGCGTGGGCGAACAGCGGGTCGCGCGCGCCGCCGGGCCGGAAAGCCACGCGGGCTATGGCCCTGCCCCCCAGGCGCGGCTGCGGCTCGCCGTCGGGAAACGGCGTGATCGTCGCCTCGAGCCCCTGCTCGGCCGCCGCCATGCGCATCAGCTCCAGGAAGGCGCCGCAGCCGATGGTGATCTGGCGGTCGAACGGGTCGGTGACCGGCAGCAGCCGCTCGGGGTCGGCATAGAGGGTCACGGCGCCTGGCTCGCGCAGGTCGGCCAGCCAGGGCTGCATGTTGTGCGGATTGGGGGCCAGGAGGCCATAGGCGATGGCCCTGCGGCGCGGGTCGGTCTCGCCGGCGCCGGGGTCATGCCAGGCCGCGCGGAGGTCCGGCCCCGCCGCACAGCCCCCCAAAGGCGCTGCGGCGAAAACGGCGCCGCCGCCGACCAGCCTCACGAACGCTCGACGATCGGGGGTCATGGCCCGCTCCATTTAGTTCAATATTGAACCAAATAGATCGTTTATCGTTGAACTAGTCAAGACGGCCCCCGCTCACCGTTTCGCGAGCGTCTCCAGCATCCCCTGGCGGGCGAGGCCGTCGGCGCGCTCGTTCATCGGGTGGCCGGCGTGGCCCTTGACCCAGCGCCACGACACCTCGTGATGCAGGCGGGCGGCGTCGAGGCGCTTCCAAAGGTCGTCGTTCTTTACCGGATCCTTGGATGCCGTCTTCCAGCCGCGCGCCTTCCAGCCCGAGATCCACTCGGTGATGCCGTTGCGCAGGTACTGGCTGTCGGTGTGCAGCTCGACCCGGCAAGGGCGCTTCAGCGCCTCCAGCGCCTGGATCGCCGCCATCAACTCCATGCGGTTATTGGTGGTCGCCAGTTCGCCGCCGCAGATCTCCTTTTCCTTGTCGCCAAAGGTCAGGATCGCGCCCCACCCGCCGGGGCCGGGATTTCCGCGGCAGGCCCCGTCGGTATAGATCACCACCAGCGGCGTCACTGGCCGGCCTCGCCGAACAGCATCAGCCCGCCGCCGCCCTGCGCCGCCCGGTGCACCGCCAGCTTGCGCTCGTACTCCATCGGGTTCTTGGGCCGCACGAAGGCGCCCTCCGCGGCCGCCATCCCCCAGTCCGACAGGCGGCTCAGGAAGAAGCGCATGGCCGCGCCCCAGGCCAGGACCGGCAGGGCCTCGCGCTCGGCCGCGCTCAGGGGGCGCAACGACTGGTAGCCGGCCACCATCGCCCGGGCGGCGGTGACGTTCAGCGAACCGTCCGGCTCGAAGCACCAGGCGTTGAGGCAGATGGCGAGGTCGTAGGCCAGGAAGTCGTCGCAAGCGAAGTAGAAGTCGATCGCCGCCGCAAACACCCCGTTCTGGAAGAACACGTTGTCGGGGAACAGGTCCGCGTGGATCACGCCCGACGGCAGGTCCTTGGGCCACGCCCGGGCCAGCACCTCCAGGTCAGACTTGATGGTCGCCGCCAGGCCGGGCTTGAAGCCCTCGGCCGCAGCCTGCAGCGGCTCGAACATCGGCGCCCAGGCGGCCTGGCCGAGGTCGTTGGCCCGCCGCCCCGGATAGCCGGCGCCGGCCTGGTGCAGCCAGGCGAGCCCCCGCCCCGCCTCGCGGCAGTGCTCGACGGTCGGCCGGCGCACCGAAAGGCCCGGCAGAAAGCCCACGATCGCCGCCGGCTTGCCCCGGAGGCTGGAAAGCAGCTGGCCGTGCCGGTCGGCCACCGGCGTCGCCGAGGGAAAGCCGTGCTCGGCCAGCCAGCGCAAGAGGTTCAGGAAATAGGGCAGTTCCTCGTGCGCCACCCCGCGCTCGTAGATGGTCAGGATGAAGCGCCCGCGCTCGGTCTCCAAAAGGAAGTTCGAGTTCTGGATGCCCTCGGCGATGCCCTTGAACACCAGGGGCGCCCCAAGGTCGAATTCGGACAGGAACGCCTCGAGCTCGGCGTCGGTGATGTCGGTATAGACGGCCATGGCGCGGTGATCGGCGAGCCGCGCACGCGGGTCAAGAGCATGCGGTCAAGCAGCCGCGTTGCGGGGCGGGCCGCAAACCAGTATCACACCGGCAAGATCGATTTCGTTCGTCGCGCGGGGGCGCGGGAGTTTTTCAGACATGCGCCGTTTTCATATTCTCGCCTGCGCCCTGATCGCGGCGGCCCTGACCGTTCCGGCGGCCCCAAGCTTCGCCCAGATCGGCGGCGGCGGCGGCCCGGGCGGCCGTGGCCAGAAGGACACCTCTGAAGACGACGCGGCCAAGAAGAAGAAGGACGAGGAATGGGCCGGTCCCACCGCCCTCGATCTGCCCGGTTCGAAGAACGCCGGCCCCTGCCCGTTCGTGAAGGTGCTTTATGACGCCGGGCGCTATGTCGAGTTCAAGGACGGCAAGGAGGCCTCGGGCTCGGTCGGCTATACCGGCGAGATCCAGAAGCTGGCCTCGGGCTGCACCTACAAGGGCACGGACCCGATCCACATCGAGGTGGAGGTCCTGTTCGCCTTCGGCCGCGGCCCGCAGGCGACTTCGCCGACCAAGGACTATCGCTATTGGATCGCGGTCACCGACCGGAACCAGGCGGTCCTGGCAAAGGAATATTTCGACATCAAGGCGACCTTCCCGCAGGGCGAGGACCGGGTCTTGATGACCGACCGCATCAACGACATCTCCATTCCGCGCGCGACCAACGTGGTCAGCGGCGGCAATTTCGAGGTTCTGGTCGGCTTCGACGTCACGCCCGAAATGGCCGACTTCAACCGACTGGGCAAACGCTTCCGCGTCAACGCCGGCGCGCCGGCCCAGACGGCTTCCAACCCGTAGGCTTAACCCCGCAAGACTCATGACCGACCTGACCGCCGCCCTGACCGAGGCTGTCGCCAAGGCCTTCGTCAGCGCCGGCCTGCCGGCCGAACACGGCCGCGTGACCCGGTCCGACCGGCCCGACCTGGCCGACTTCCAGTGCAACGGCGCCCTGGCCGCCGCCAAGGGCGCGGGCAAGCCGCCGCGCGAGATCGCCGCCGCCGTGGCCCAGGGCCTGGCCGGCTCGCCCTTGCTGGCCAGCGTCGAAATCGCCGGCCCGGGCTTCATCAACCTGAAGCTGGCCGATGCGGCCCTGGCCGAACGCGCCGGCCGGATCGCCGCCGACCCGCGCCTGGGCGCCGAAGCCGCCCCCGAGCCGCGGCGGGTGATCGTCGACTATGGCGGCCCCAACGTGGCCAAGCCGATGCACGTCGGCCACCTGCGCGCCTCGATCATCGGCGAATCGGTCAAGCGGATCTATCGCTTCCGCGGCGATACGGTGCTGGGCGACGCCCACTTCGGCGACTGGGGCTTCCAGATGGGGCTGCTGATCGTCGCCGCCGCCGACGCCGATCCGAACTGGCGCGAGGTCGCCGAGCAGGACCTGTCGCCGGAGGCCGCCGCCCCGCTGCTCAAGGGCCTCGACCTGGAGACCTTGGACCGGCTCTATCCCGCCGCCGCCGCCCAGGCCAAGGCCGACACCGCCTTCCGCGATCGCGCCCGCAAGGCGACGTCCGAACTGCAGGGCGGCAAGGCCGGCTACCTGACCCTCTGGCGGCACATGCACGACGTCTCCATGGCGGCGCTGCAGCGCGAATTCCACGCGCTCGGCGTGGATTTCGATCTGTGGAAAGGCGAGAGCGACGTCGACCATCTCATCGCAGGCATGGTCGAGGACCTCAAGGCCAAGGGCCTGACCGAGGTCGATCAGGGCGCCCTGATCGTCCGCGTGGCCCGCGAGGGCGACAAGCACGAGCTGCCGCCGCTCCTGGTGGTTTCGTCCGAAGGCTCGGCCATGTACGGCACCACCGACCTGGCGACCATCCTCGACCGCAAGCAGAGCTTTGATCCGCACCTCGCCCTCTACTGCGTGGACCAGCGCCAGGCCGACCATTTCGAGATCGCTTTCCGCGCCGCCTACCTGGCCGGCTACGCCGCCGAGGGCGCGCTGGAGCACATCGGCTTCGGCACCATGAACGGGCCCGACGGCAAGCCATTCAAGACGCGCGAAGGCGGCGTCCTGAAGCTGCACGACCTCATCACCATGACCAAGGACAAGGCGCGCGAGCGGCTGCACGAGGCCGGCCTGGGCGCCGAGTTGCCTCAGGACGAGTTCGAGGACATCGCCCACAAGGTCGCGGTGGCGGCGCTGAAGTTCGCCGACCTGCAGAACTTCCGCGGCACCAGCTACGTGTTCGACCTGGACCGCTTCTCCAGCTTCGAGGGCAAGACCGGCCCCTACCTGCTCTACCAGGCTGTGCGCATCAAATCGGTGCTGCGCAAGGCCGAGGAAACCGGCGCCGCGGCCGGGAACGCCATCGCCATCGGCGAGGCGGCAGAGCGCGAACTGGCCCTGCTCTTGGACGCCTTCAACGGCGCCGTGCGCGAGGCCTATGACCGCAAGGCCCCCAACCTGGTGGCCGAGCACGCCTACAAGCTCGCCCAGGCCTTCTCCAAGTTCTACGCCGCCTGCCCGATCCTGTCCGCCGAGCCGGCGGTGCGTGGATCGCGCCTGGCCCTGGCCGGGGTGGTGCTGCGCCAGCTGGAGCTGGCTCTGGAGCTTCTCGGGATCGAACCCGCAGAACGGATGTAGGCGCCGCGACCGCGCCCAAGGGCGATTGGACGCACTGAAACGAAGGTGAATTGACCGCGTTGCTGATTCGGCGTCTGCATGTCGCCGAAGACAACTCTCGGGCGCAATTTTCAGCAATGACAGCCCTGGCGCACACGACGGAAGACGCCTCAGAAACCTCGCTGTTCGATCTTGTGGACGCGATCGAGCAATTGGCCGGCGCGCGCACCATCGAGGAGGTCGCAGACGTGGTGCGCAAGGCCGCGCGGCGCATCTCCGGCGCCGACGGGGTGACCTTCGTGCTGCGCGACGAGGACCGCTGCTGGTACCTGGACGAGGAGGCCATCGCGCCCCTGTGGAAGGGCCAGAAGTTCCCGATCCAGACCTGTGTCTCCGGCTGGGCCATGCTGAACCGCCAGACCGCGGTGATCCCCGACATCTATGCCGACCCGCGCGTGCCGCACGACGCCTACCGTCCGACCTTCGTCAAGAGCATGATCATGACGCCGGTCCGCTCCTACGACCCGATCGCGGCGATCGGCGCCTATTGGGCCAAGCTGGGCGCGCCCGGCCAGTTGGAGATCGACCGGCTGGCGGCCATGGCCCGCGCCACCGCCACGGCGCTCGCCAACGTGCAGCTGATCGGCTCGCTGGAGGAGGCGGTCGAGCGGCGCGACTATCTGATCAAGGAGCTGGATCACCGGGTCAAGAACACCCTGACCGCGGTCATGGCCATCAGCCGCCGCACCCTGCGCCACGCCGAAACGCCCGAGGCCTTCGCCGCCACCTTCAGCGAGCGCATCCTGTCCCTGGCCAGCGGGCATGAGCACCTTGCGCTCAGGCGCTGGGCCGATGCGGACCTGCGCGAGCTGGTGGTGCTGGCCCTTTCCCCCTTTCGGGCCGAGGGCGACGAGAGCCTGGCCATCGCCGGGCCGGACGTGCGCCTGCGCCCCGAGGCGGCGGTCAGCTTCCTGATGACCTGCCACGAGCTGGCCACCAACGCGGCCAAGTACGGCGCCCTCAGCCGGCCTTGCGGGCGCGTCGCGGCGACCTGGACGATCGACAAGGTCGGCGGCGGCGAGGTCCTGACCTTCGATTGGCGCGAGAGCGGCGGGCCGCAGGTGGCCGAGCCTGAACGGCGCGGCTTCGGCACGGAACTGATCCAGCGCGGCTTTTCCCGCGACGTGGACGGCGAGGCGCGGCTGGACTTTGCGCCTGAGGGCGTGCGCTTCCGCCTCACCGCGCCGTTGTCGAGCAAGGTGATGCGGGGCTGACGGGTTCTGGCGCTGCCCTCAGGGCTTGGCGGCGGGCGCCGGGGCCTGGGTCACAGCCTCGCTGGCGATGCGCCAAGCGCCGTCCGGCTCCTTCCGCCAAGCGGCGACCCAGTTGCCGGTGACAGTCTCAACCTTCTTGGTCGCCGGATTGGTTTGGGTCTGCGTATAGCTGCCGGCCTGGTAGGCCAAGTCGCCAGACTTGGCGACCTCGGTGCGGTCCGCGGTGAAGCTGAAGCCGAAGCCCGGGTCGGTGAACGAGTCCTTGGTCCCCGCGAGGTCGGCGTCGCGCCCCTTCACCGTCGGCGCGCCGGAGGTGTAGCTGAGATAGTCGGCGGCGTCGTAGGCCGTGGCCTTGACCGCGTCGCGCGCCTTGTAGGCTGCGTTGATGGCGGCGTCCTCGGCCTGCAGCGCGGCGACCTCCTTGGCCACATCGACCGTGGGCGTCTTGGAGCAGGCGCCCAGTCCGGCGATCAGGATCAGCGCAGCGGCGCGAGCATAGGGTGCGGCAGTCGGCATTGGCGATTTCCCCCGGGGCAGGATTCAAAATCTGCGATCTCAGTTTCACGCGCCTTGTGCGAAACCGCAACCCCGATGAGTTTTCCGCGAGCGGACCTCGGGTTCGAAACCTGTTAGCCTGCCGCCCTGCAACTCCGAGGAGGTGGCCTGATGCTCGAAGGGTCCTGCCATTGCGGCGACGCGCGCTGGACGGTCGAGGGCGATCCCGGCCCCGCCACCGCCTGCAACTGCACGCTCTGCCGCCGCTATGGAGCCCTTTGGGCCTATGACTACGAAGGCGAGCGCATCCACATCCATGGCCAGACCACCGCCTATGCCCGCCGGGGCAAGGCCGACCCGGCGCTGGAGATCCGCTTCTGCCCCACCTGCGGCTGTGTGATCTGCTGGCGCGGCCTGCGCGTCGGGCCTGACGGCCGCCGCCGCATCGCGGTCAACCTGCGCCTGGCGCCGCCGGACGCAGTGGCCGACCTGCCCATCGACCATTTCGACGGGCTGGACAGTTTCGACGACCTGCCGCGCGACGGGCGCTGCGTCCGCGATCTCTGGTTCTAGGGGCCCCCTCGCGCCCTCGCGGTGCTCAGGACGAAGCCGATCACCTCGGCCACCGCACGATAGAGCTCCTCCGGGATTTCGGTCTCCAGCTCGATGGTCGAGAGGGCCTCGGCCAGGGCGGGGTCCTGGCGCAAGGGCACGCCGTGCTCCTTGGCCACGTCGATGATCTTCTGGCCCAGCCAGCCGCGGCCGACGGCGGTGACGCGCGGCGCATGGCCCTTGTCGTATTCCAGGGCCACGGCCAGGGGCGGAGGCTTTTGCGGGTCGCTCATGAGGTGCGGTCGATCAGCTGGCCGGCCTGGGCCTCGGGCCTGGGCGGGGCGCCGGCGACCACCCGCACGGCGGCGTCGCCGCCCTCGGGCCCGGCCAGGGCGGCGGTGAGGTCGCCTCGGCCGGCCTCCAGGCTGGCGCGGGCGCCCTCCTGCTCGGCCCACAGGGTGACGCGGGTGCGGGTCCCGTGCAGGGCGACCTCGGCGTGGACCGGGCCGGTCTCGTCGAGATGGAGCGAGAATCGGGCGCGCCAGACGGGCTCGGGGTCACCCGTTGGGCCGCCGCCATGGGGCGCGTCGCGGCTGATCTCGAACTGGGCCATGCCCGGGGCTTGGCCGGGAACGGCGGCGACCGGCAGCTCGAACGACCAGCGGGGCGGGGCGCCGGGCTTCGATGTCGAGGCCAGCTGCATCAGCTCCAGCCGCGCCAGCGCCGCATGGGCCTCGTGACCCAGGGCGAGGCGCAGGCTGCCGGCGTCCAGGGCCGGATCCAGGCTGGGGGCGACGGCGCGCTGGCCGGCTGTGGAGCCGCCGGCGACTGGCGGCGGCGGGCGCGCGCCGGCGCGGCGGGCGGCAGGGTCGGCGAGGCCCAGCGCCTGGGGCGTGGCCTGCTCCGCCGCGGCCTGGCTCTGGCCGGCGAGCTCCAGCGGCAGACGCAGCAGAAGCGCCTTCAGGTCCCCGGCCGGGAAGGGCTGGGCGGCGGGATCGTTCGGCGCCTGGGCCGCGGAGGCCAGGCCGGCCTCGAGGAACAGGCCCGAATGGGCGACGGCGGCGCGCAGCCGGTCGGGTGTCACCTGGCCGTCCAGGGGCGCCTGGAGGCTGAGGATCTGCTGGGCCGTGGCCCGCGCCTGGGCCGGCACGTCGCCGGACTGCAGGGCTGCGGCGAGGTCGGCCAGCAGCGGGGCCAGGCTGTCCTGGGCGGCGAGGTCCTGGCCGATGATCTGTGACAGAGCGGCCTGCAAGGCGCCGGGCGCCCCCTGCGCCGACGCCGGCCCGCCGGCCGGCGGGCCGGACCCGGCGCCGCCCTGGGGCGTGGGCGTAGCGATTGGGACGCCTCCGCCCCCCGGCCCGCCGCCGGGCGGGGTGATCGGGCCAACACTCATGGGCCTTGGCGATCGGGCATGGCGAATCGCAATCCGCTACAACGCCTCAAGGGTATGACGATCCTGCGAAGCCGCAACGGGCAGCTCTCGGCGCGTCCTGCGCTTGCTTGAACAGAACGGACATCTTTGTTGGTCTACAGCGTCGTCGGCGGTTGACTCTGGCGGCCCGCTTCGTCAGGTTCCGCCCGACTCTCGCGGGAGAGACCGGCGACTCAGCCGGAGCCGAAGGCGCAACCGCCCCGGAAACGCTCAGGCAAAAGGACCGCGAAAGCCATCGGACGCTGGAAAGCAGCCCTGTAACCCAGGGCTCGCCGACGGAGCAAGGGAGGGTCTTTCGAGACCGGCCCGGAATCTCTCAGGCTTAAGGACAGCGGGGGCGTGAACCTGGGCGGCCGACGGCCGCTCCTCACGCCGGAGTTGACCTTGTCCGACCCACTTTTGAAAACCCCGCTGCACCAGGCCCACATCGAGGCCGGCGCCCGCATGGTCCCCTTCGCCGGCTACGACATGCCGGTGCAGTACAAGGACGGGGTGCTGAAGGAGCACCTGTGGACCCGCGAGCACGCCGGCGCCTTCGACGTCTCGCACATGGGCCCGGCCTTCCTGACCCTGACGGACAAGTCTGGCGACGCTGAGGCCGACCACGCCGCCATCGCCGCCATCGCCGAGACCCTGGTCTGCGGCGACGTCCGGGGGCTCAAGCCCGGCCAGCTGCGCTACACCCTGCTGCTCAACGCTGAGGGCGGCATGGTCGACGACCTGATGATCGGCCGCCCCCTGCGCGCCGACCGCCAGGGGATGCTCTACATCGTGGTCAATGCGGGGACCAAGGACGGCGACTTCGGGCTGTTCGAAAAGGCCGCCGCCGGCAAGGCGACCCTGACCCGCGCCGACGACCGCGGCCTGATCGCCCTGCAGGGGCCCAAGGCCGGCGCCGTGCTGGCCGAAATCCTGCCCGAGAGCGCCGAGCTCGGCTTCATGCAGTTTCGCCGGGTCGAGCACGAGGGCCATGGCCTGGTGGTCTCCCGCTCCGGCTATACCGGCGAGGACGGGTTCGAGATCCTGGTCCCGGCGTCCATCACCGAAGCCTTCTGGAACCGGCTCCTGGCCGACGAGCGTGTGCGGCCGATCGGCCTGGGCGCCCGCGATTCCCTGCGCCTGGAAGCCGGCCTGCCGCTCTACGGCCACGACGCCGACGAGACCGTCTCGCCGATCGAGGCGGGGCTCGCCTTCGCCGTCTCCAAGCGCCGGCTCAAGGCCCAGGATTTTCCTGGCGCCGCCCGCGTGGCGGCCGAGGCCGCGGGCGAGCTGGAGCGGGTCCGCGTGGGCCTGAGGGTGCTGCAAGGCGCCCCGGCCCGCGAGGGCGCGCCGATCGCCAACCCCGCTGGCCACGAGGTCGGCGTCGTCACCAGCGGCGGCTTCGCCCCCAGCCTCTCGGCGCCCATCGCCATGGGCTTTGTGCCCCCGGCCCTGTCCGCGCCCGGCACGCGCCTCGACGTCATCGTCCGCGGCAAGGCCCAGGCGGCCGAGGTCGTGGCCATGCCCTTCGTTCCCCACCGCTACCTGCGCAAATCCTAAAGGAAGGCCGAACCCATGCGTTTCACCAAGGACCACGAATGGATCAGCCTGGATGGGGGCGTCGCCACCATCGGCATCACCGCCTATGCCGCCGAGCAGCTGGGCGATGTGGTGTTCGTCGACCTGCCTGACCCGGGCAAGACCGTCGCCCCCGCCGACGGCCTGGCGGTGGTCGAGAGCGTCAAGGCGGCCTCGGATGTCTACGCCCCGGTCGCGGGCGAGGTAGTCGAGGCCAATCCGGCCCTCGTCGACAACCCCGAAACCGTCAACCAGGACCCGGAAGGCGCCGGCTGGTTCGTCAAGCTGAAGCTGGCCGACCCGTCACAAGTGGAAGGCCTGATGGACCGCCACGCCTACGAAACCTATCTCGGAACCCTCTGATCCATGCGTTACCTGCCCCTTACGCCTGAGGACCGCGCCCAGATGCTGGGCGTGATCGGCGCCGCTTCGATCGACGATCTCTATGCTGACGTTCCCGCCGCGGCCCACCGCAGCGGGACGGTCGACCTGCCCAATCACCAGGGCGAGATCGAGGTCGAGCGCGCCCTGGCTGGCCTTGCCGGCCAGAACCGCCCCGCCGGCGCCGGGCCGTTCTTCTGCGGCGCAGGGGCCTACCGCCACCATGTGCCGGCCAGCGTCGACCACATCATTCAGCGCTCGGAGTTCCTCACCTCCTACACCCCGTACCAGCCAGAAATCGCCCAGGGCACGCTGCAATATCTGTTCGAGTTCCAGACCCAGGTCGCCGCCCTGACCGGCATGGAGGTGGCCAACGCCTCGCTCTATGACGGCTCCACCGGCGCGGCCGAAGCTGTGATGATGGCCCACCGCGTCACCCGCCGGGCCAAGGCGGTGCTGTCGGGCGGGCTGCATCCCCACTACGCCCAGACCATCCGCACCCTGGCCCACGTGGCCGGGGTCGAGATCGTCGCCCAGGCCCCTGCCATCGACGCCGAGGCCGCTGTGGTCGACGCCATCGACGCCGGAACCGCCTGCGTCGTCGTCCAGACCCCGAACGTATTCGGCACGGCCACCGACGTGACCAGGATCGCCGAGGCGGCCCACGCTGCCGGCGCGCTGCTGATCGTGGTGACCACCGAGGCCGTCTCCTACGGCCTGCTCAAGTCGCCCGGCGAGATGGGCGCCGACATAGCCGTGGCCGAGGGCCAGTCGTTCGGCAATGGCCTCAATTTCGGCGGCCCTTACGTCGGCCTCTTCGCCACCCGCGACAAGTTCGTGCGTCAGGCGCCCGGGCGCCTCTGCGGCGAGACGGTGGACGCCGAGGGCCGGCGCGGCTTCGTGCTGACCCTCTCCACCCGCGAGCAGCATATCCGCCGCGACAAGGCCACCTCGAACATCTGCACCAATTCCGGCCTCTGCGCCCTGGCCTTCACCATCCACATGTCGCTCTTAGGCGAGGCGGGCCTGAGAAAGCTCGCCGCCGTCAACCACGCCCAGGCCCGCAAGGCCGCCAAGGCCCTGGCCGCGATTCCCAATGTCGAGGTCCTGACCCCGCGCTTCTTCAATGAGTTCGCCGTGCGCCTGCCCAGGCCCGCCGCCCAGGTAGTCGACGCCCTGGCCGAACAGGGCGTCATCGCCGGCGTGCCCTATGCCCGCCTGAACCCCGGCGCGGGGATGGACGACGTGCTGCTGGTCGCCGCCACCGAACTGACCACCGACGCGGACATCGCCGCCCTCGCCCAAGCCATCGACGGAGCCCGCTGATGACCATGCTCAATGTCGGCCGTCCGACCCGGCCCGAGGCGGTCGCCCAGTCCCAGCCCGCCACCCTGACCGGCGGCCGCGGCCTCCTGCAGGATGAGCCGCTGATCTTCGAACTCGGTGGCTGGGAGAAGACCGGCGTCGATCTCGCCGAACCTGACCTCGGCGCCGACGATCTCGGCGACCTCGCCCGCAACGCGCCGATCGGCCTGCCGGGCCTGTCCGAGCCCGAGGCCCTGCGCCACTACGTCCGCCTGAGCCAGAAGAACCACGCCATTGACCTGGCGCTCTATCCGCTGGGCTCGTGCACCATGAAGCACAACCCGCGCCTGAACGAGAAGATGGCGCGGCTGGCCGGCTTCGCCGACCTGCACCCGCTGCAGCCGGCCTCGACCATCCAGGGCGCCCTGGCCCTGATGGACCAGCTGGCCCACTGGCTGAAGACCCTGACCGGCATGCCGGCGGTGGCCCTGTCGCCCAAGGCCGGCGCTCATGGTGAACTGTGCGGCCTTCTCGCCATCCGCGCCGCCCACGAGGCCCGCGGCGATGCGCGCAAGCGCGTCCTGGTCCCGTCCTCGGCCCACGGCACCAACCCCGCCACCGCCGCCTTCGTCGGCTATGCGGTGGAGGAGATCGCCCAGACCGCGGACGGCCGCGTCGACCTGGGCGACCTGGCCGCCAAGCTCGGGCCGGACGTGGCCGCGATCATGGTCACCAACCCCAACACCTGCGGCCTCTTCGAGCGCGACATCGTCGAGATCGCCCGCCTGACCCATGAGGCGGGCGCCTACTTCTACTGCGACGGGGCCAATTTCAACGCCATCGTCGGCCGCGTGCGCCCCGCCGACCTCGGCGTCGACGCCATGCACATCAACCTGCACAAGACCTTCTCCACGCCACACGGCGGCGGCGGTCCGGGCGCTGGACCAGTGGTCTTGAGCGCCGCCCTGGCCCCCTACGCGCCGACGCCCTGGGTCGTGCATGGCGAGGCAGGCTTCGGCCTCGTCGAGCACGTCGAAGGCTCGGCCAGCTTCGGCCGCATGTCCGCCTTCCACGGCCAGATGGGCATGTTCGTCCGCGCCCTGACCTACATGATGAGCCATGGCGCCGACGGCCTGCGGCAGGTGGCCGAGGACGCAGTGCTGAACGCCAACTACATCAAGGCCCGCCTCTCGGGCGTGATGACCGCGCCGTTCGACGGCCCCTGCATGCACGAGGCCCTGTTCGACGACGCCTGGCTAGAGGGGACCGACGTCTCCACCCTCGACTTCGCCAAGGCGATGATCGACGAGGGCTTCCACCCCATGACCATGTATTTCCCCCTGGTCGTGCACGGGGCCATGCTGATCGAGCCGACCGAGACCGAGTCCAAGGCCGAGATCGACCGCTTCTGCGATGCGCTCCTGGCGCTGGCCGGCGCGGCCAAGGCCGGCGATGTGGACCGCTTCAAGGGCGCGCCGTTCCACGCCCCGCTGCGGCGCCTGGACGAGACCCTGGCGGCGCGGAAGCCCAAGCTGCGCTGGAAGCCGGAAGAGCCGGCGCTCGCAGCCGCGGAGTAGCGACTGCAACACAATTCCTCATCCTGAGGCGCCCGCGAAGCGGGCCTCGAAGGACGCATTTGCCGCGCCGCTGCGTCCTTCGAGGCTCGTCGCTGCGCGCCAAGCACCTCAGGATGAGGAAAATTTGTGAGGCGGCCCCCAACCTTGTCCGCCCCAAGGTCACCTGCGCTAGCTTGCTTCCAACCAACACCAAGGGAGCTGGCGCCATGTCCGAGGTCACCTACGCGCTGAACGGCCGCGTCGCCGTGGTCACGATCCAGCGGCCCGAAGTCCGCAACGCCGTCGACGGGCCGACCGCGGCCCAGCTCGCCGCCGCCTTTCGGCGTTTCGACGCCGATCGCGAGGCGGACGTGGCCATCCTGACCGGCGCCGGCGGGGCCTTTTGCGCGGGCGCGGACCTGAAGGCGGTCGCCGACGGCCGCGGCAACGTCACCCGCGACCATGGCGACGGCCCCATGGGCTGTAGCCGTATGAAGCTGACCAAGCCGGTGATCGCCGCCATCGAGGGCCATGCCGTGGCCGGCGGGCTGGAGCTGGCCCTGTGGTGCGACCTGCGCGTCGCCGCCTGCGACGCGGTGCTGGGCGTCTTCTGCCGCCGCTGGGGCGTGCCCCTGATCGACCTCGGCACGGTGCGCCTGCCGCGGTTGATCGGCCAGAGCCGGGCCATGGACCTGATCCTGACCGGCCGCCCCGTGGGCGCCGAGGAGGCCGAGCGCATAGGCCTGGTCAATCGCCTGGCCGAGCCGGGCCAGGCCCTCGCCGCCGCGCTGGAGCTGGCCCAGACCCTCTCCGGCCTGCCGCAGCGTTGCCTCCGGAGCGACCGCCTCTCGGCGATCGAGCAATGGGACATGGGCTACGAGGCGGCCATGCTGAACGAGTTCCGCCTAGGGATGGCCACGATCAATTCCGGCGAGACCCGCGAGGGGGCCGCCCGCTTCGCCGCCGGCGCGGGGCGGCACGGCGCTGAGGCCCCGGTGGAGCGCGGCTGAGCCGGTCCTACCGCGGCGAGATCGCCGTCGACATCACCCAGCCACGGTTGCCGTTCTCGTCGTCGGCCTCCCACCAGACACCCTGCTTCTGGCCGGTGGGATAGACGAGGTCGCCGGGCGCGAAGGTGCGCACCGCCTTGGCCTGGGGCGAGGGACGCGAGCGCAGGGTGACCGGCTTGGTCGCGGTATAGGCCTGGACGCCGGCGCTGGCCGAGGCCGAGCCAGGCTCCGGCGCGGCGTTGCTCTGCATGTAGCGCACCAGGTCGACGAAGGCGTTGAAATAGGCGGCGCTGATCACCTTGCCTTCGTCGGTGTTGGAGTAGCCGCCGCCGGCCGCGGCCGCAAAGCCGCTCCAGCCGCCGCCTCCGCCGCCGGCGCCGAACGAGATGTCGGTCTTCTGCGCCGTGCCTTCCGCCACATAGAGCTGCTCGGTGGTGCGGGCGTTGACCAGGGTGATCAGGGTCTGGGCCTCGGCCTTCTTGGTGCGGATCGAGCCGGCCAGGGCGCCGAAGCCGCCGGGCAGGAAGCTGCCGGCCACCGCGCCGAGGGCGTTGCCGCCGGAATTGGAGTTGGCGTTGGCGATGTCGGGGATGATGAAATAGTCCGCCGCAGCCACCTGGCCACGGCCGACATTGGAATTGCGCCGCAACTCGCCCGACTGGGCCAGGCCCTCCTCGGCGCTGTGCATGGCGAGGCCGCCGTTGCGATCGACCATGCGCAGGCAGCCGGACTTGGCCGCAAACAGCTTCAGCAGCACTTCGGGACTGCCCAGGCCCATGCTGATCCACCAGCGGGTCTGCGGCTCCTGAACCGCCGCGGTGCCGAGCGGCTTGTCGCAGTGCGGCAGCTCCGGCGTTCCCTCCGGTTTCTTCTTGTCCATGCCGTACTGGGCGAAGGCGGGACTGGAAACGGCGAGACTCGCCACGGCGCCCAGCGCCACGGCTGCACGAACCAACTTCAGCATGATCAACCCCCCGGTTTGGGACGGAACTCTCGGATTTCACGGTTATCCGAGACCTTAGTCCCCGACCGGGGGGCGATCAATCAAGTGACGCTTGTCTCAGCGCTCAATTTGGCGCCCAGAACGGGCGACGCCTTCAATACCCGTTGAGCCGCGCATAGCGGTCGCGGTGATAGCTCTGGCCGCCATAGGCCGCCTCGCAGGCGCGGGCGCGCTTGAGATAGAGGCCCGCATCGTGCGCGTCGGTCATGCCGATGCCGCCGTGCATCTGCACCATCTCGTTGGAGACCAGGTGCAGGGTGTCGCCCGTGCGCGCCTTGGCCAGGGAAGCCAGTTCCGGCACGTCGGGCGAGTTGTGGTCGATGGCGTCCAGGGCCGCCTCGACGCACGAGCGGGTCAGCTCCAGCTCGGTGAACATCTTGGCCGCGCGGTGCTGCAGGGCCTGGAAGCTGCCGATCAGCTGGCCGAACTGCACGCGGGTCTTCAGGTAGTCGAGGGTGGTCTCGAAGGCCTGGACAGCCGCGCCCAGCATCTCGGCGCAAAGCCCCGCGCGAGCGCGGTCCAGGGTCTTTTCCAGAAGCTCCCAGCCCTTGCCGGCCTCGCCCAGCACTGCGTCGTCGCCGACCTGCACCTTGTCGAAGCTCAGGGCCGCGCAGCCGCGGCTGTCGGCCAGCTTGCGCGCGTGCCGGGTCAGTCCGGCGGCGTCGCCGGGGACCAGGAACAGGGTGATGCCGTCGGTCTCGCCCGGTTTGCCGGCGCTGCGGGCGGCGACCACGAACAGGCCGGCGCTCGGGCCTTCCAGCACAAAGCTCTTCTCACCGGTCAGGGTCCAGCCTGCGCCGCTCTTTTCCGCCTTCAGGGCGATCTTCTCCGGCGCATGGTGCGCGCCCTCGTCGACTGCGAGCGTGGCCACCAGTTCGCCTGAGGCGATCTTGGGCAGCCAGGCGCCCTTCTGGGCGTCGTTGCCCCCGAGGATGATGGCGCTGGCGGCGGCCAGCGCGCTGGACAGCAGCGGCGAGGCGGTCAGGGTCTTGCCGGTCTCTTCCAGCACCAAGCCCAGGCTGAGGTAGCCGAAGTCGGACCCGCCATATTCCTCCGGGATGATCACCCCGGTCCAGCCCATCTCGGCCATCTCGGCGAACACCGCCGGGTCGTAGCCGATCTCCGAGCCCGAATCGCGCACCTTGCGGAAGGCGGTCACCGGCGACTTGTCCTGCACCCAGGTGCGGGCGGCGTCGCGCAGCATGCTCTGTTCTTCAGTCAAAACGGCCATGTTGTTTGAAATCCCTGGTCTTTTAAGAGTGGCTCAGATTGTCGGGCAGGCCGAGAATCCGCTTGGAGATGATGTTGCTCTGGATCTCGGCCGAGCCGCCGTAGATCGTGGTGGCCTTGCCGCCCAGCCAGGTCCTGACCGCGGTCAGCTCGGCAGCGGTGAAGCCCTCGCCCTCCCAGCCGAGACCCTGGTTGCCCATGATCTCCAGGGTCAGCTCGGCGCGGTCCTGGCCGACCTTGGTGCCGGCGTTCTTCATGATCGAGGTCGCGGCGCTGGGGCCCTGGTTGGAGCGGGATTCCAGCATGGTGCGCATGGCAGTGAGCTGGAAAGCGCGGGCGTCCATCTCATGGCTGGCGATGCGCGAGCGCAGTTCGACATCAGCGATGCGGCCCTTGTCGTCGGTCCCGAGATAGGACTTGGCGAGGTCCGAGATCGGCGCCCCGGCGAAGGCGCGGCCGGCGCTGCCGCCGCCGCCGGCCAGGCCGCTGCGTTCGTGCTGCAGCAGGCGCTTGGCGATGGTCCAGCCGCCGCCGAGCGGGCCGACCAGGTTCTCCTTGGGGACCTTCACGTCGGTGAAGAAGGTCTCGCAGAACGGGGAATTGCCGCTGATCAGCTTGATCGGCCGGGTCTCGACACCCGGAGTCCGCATGTCGATCAGGATGAAGCTGATGCCCTCGTGCTTCTTGGAGGTGTCCGTCCGCACCAGGCAGAAGCACCAGTCGGCGTATTGCGCGCCCGAGGTCCAGATCTTCTGGCCGTTGATCAGGTAGTGGTCGCCCTTGTCCTCGCACTTGGTCTGCAGGCTGGCGAGGTCCGAGCCCGCGCCGGGCTCGGAGAATCCCTGGCACCAGCGGATCTCACCGCGGACGATATGCGGGATGTGGCGCTGCTTCTGCTCTTCGTTGCCGTATTCCAGCAGGGTCGGGCCGAACATCATCACGCCCATGCCGCCGATCGGGTTCCAGGCCCCGATCTTGTTCATCTCCTGCTGCAGGGCGCGGGCCTGGCCGGACGACAGGCCGCCGCCGCCATAAGCCTTGGGCCAGGTCGGCGTGCCCCACCCCTTCTCACCCATGGCCTTGGCCCAGGCCTTGTAATCCGGGTCCGCCGGCGGGCCGCCTTCCTGCAGCATCATGCCGCCCCGGCCCTTCAGCGAGGCCGGAAAATTCGCCGTCAGCCAGGCCTGCGCCTCGCTGCGGAAGGCCTCAAGGTCTTCGCCTCCGAAATCGGCCATCAATGGATCTCCCTGAAAATAAGTTGGTTTTCTAAAGCTCTATTGCTTTCAGCGCTCATCCCCGCGAAGGCGGGGATCCAGATTCCACCAGCCTGAGCAAGCGGCCCCTGGGTCCCCGCCTTCGCGGGGATGAGCGGAGTTTATTGGTGATCCAGCAGCCCCAGCACCCGCTTGGCCACCACGTTCAGATTGACCTCGGACGTGCCGCCCTCGATCGAATTGCCCTTCGAGCGCAGCCAGCCGCGGATGGCGACGATCTCTTCCGGGGAATAGCCCTCGCCTTCCCAGCCCAGGCCCTGGAAGCCCAGGGCTTCGACCATCAGTTCGCTGCGCTCCTGGGCCATGGTGGCGGCGGCGTACTTGATGATCGAAGTGGCCGCGCTCGGTCCCTTGGAGGCGCGGGATTCCGCCTCGACCCGGCGCACGGTCTGCAGGAAGGCCTGCATCTCCATGCGGTTCTTGGTGATGCGGGTGCGAAGGTCGCTGTCGGCCAAGCGACCGCTCTCGTCGGCCCCATGATACTTCAGCGCGATCTTACCCAGGTCCCCGGCCGCCCCGCCCGCGCCGCCGCCCGAGCCCATGCCGCCGGAGATGTTCTGCCGCTCGTACTGCAAAAGCCGCTTGGCGATCTCCCAGCCGCCGTTCAGCCGGCCGACCAGATTGCCCTTGGGCACCTTCACGTCGGTGAAGAAGGTCTCGCAGAAGGGCGATGAGCCGCTGATCAGCTTGATCGGCCGGGTCTCGACGCCCGGCGTGGTCATGTCGATCAGCAGGAAGCTGATGCCCTCGTGCTTTTTCGAAGTGTCGGTCCGCACCAGGGCGAAGATCCAGTCGGCCTGGTCGGCGTAGGAGGTCCAGATCTTGGAGCCGTTGACTAGGTAGTGGTCGCCCTTGTCTTCGCAGCGGGTGGCCAGGCCCGCCAGGTCAGAGCCCGCGCCCGGCTCGGAATAGCCCTGGCACCAGCGGATCTCGCCACGGACGATCCTGGGCAGGTGTTCTTTCTTCTGCTCCTCGGTGGCGTATTCCAGCAGCACCGGGCCCAGCATCCACACGCCGAACGAGGCCAGGGCGGTCGCATAACGCCCCTTGGCCAATTCCTGGTTCAGCACCCGCGCCTCGGCCGCCGACAGGCCGCCGCCGCCGTATTCCTTGGGCCAGGTCGGGGTGGTCCAGCCCTTCTCGGCCAGGCGTGCGCGCCAGGTCGAGATCGGATCGGCCGAGCCCTGATACTTGCGGCCGCCCCAGACGGCCTCCTCGTCGACCTGGGCGTTCGGGTCGCGTAGCTCGGCCGGATAGTTGGCCTCCAGCCAGGCGCGCGCCTCGCCGCGGAAGGCTTCCAGATTGTCCGCGCCAAAATCGGCCATCGCCGTCTCCCCACTCGAAATTCGAACATCAGGTTTGCCCCTAACTTACCCCAGGCGAAGGCCGGGGCAAGCCGGTTCGAACAATCGTTTGATCCGCCGCCGCGCTTGACAGCGGCCCGGCGCACAGGAAGGGGAAGGCAAGCCGGCCGACAATATTTGAAGCAATCATATTGGCAAAACTGCGTGTATTTATCTTGTTTAGTTGAGACGGACTCTCAATCAAACAACCGGTGACAGCGGTCACCACACAATAAGCTTGGCCATAAGTTCAGATTGCGCCTGAACACGGAGCATGCAACTTCACGTTATCGCGCCTCGGGACCTTTTTGCTTGACTGATATTTATACCAAGTGGTTGTATCGAATAGTCAAGTTCTGATCGGCAGAGCATTCCAGGTTGACGCGGCGCAGGGCGTGCGCCGGGTCGCTGCTTGCTTGCGGGGGCTCCGCCCGACCAGACCCGTAGCTCAGATGGCAAGGCGTAAGCGCCGGCGGCGGCCCTGACGGGGCCGGCGAACGGCTTCGTTCGACCAGAACCGGCGGAGCCGAAAGGTCATTCCGCCAGCGAACCAGGAGCTCAACATGGCCACCAAGCATAAAGATCCCGCCAGCGACACAACCGTCCGGAGCCGCCAGCGGATCGTCCGCGGCGTCAGCCCGCGTCCCTCGAAACGCCGCGTCCCCCTGGGCGGCGGTCCGCGCCTGGCCTCCGGCCCGGGCGCCTTCCCCACCTTCGCCTATCAAGGCGGACGGGTGATCAATCAGCCCAAGGTCTGGTGTGTGTTCCTGGGCGACTGGAGCAGCAGCGCCAACCAGACGCGCGCCACGCGCCTGTCGCAGTTCCTCACTGACCTGATGAACAGCGACTACATGAACATGCTGGCCCAGTACGGCTGCGGCTCGACCGGCTCGGTGGCCGGCAGCGTGTTCATCTCCAGCAGCAATCACAATCTAGACCGCGCCGCGATCGAGGGCGTGTTCCAGACCGCGATCAACAACAACACCCTGCCCGAACCGACGGATCCGTCGGTGGTCTACGTCCTGTTCCTGGACGACTCCACCGGCGTCAACGGCACCTTCGGCACGGACCAGACGGTGATGTGCGAGGCCAGCAGCGACGACGCTTTCGGCTTCCACTTCCACTTCGACACCACCGCCGGCAACGAGCTGTTCTACGCCGTGGTGCCTGGCCTGACCGATACCTGCCTGACCAACTCCTGCCCCGACGACAGCAGTTGCTCGCTGCACCTGGCCCAGACCCGCGAGCAGCGTCAGACCCAGGTCTTGAGCCACGAATTCTCCGAGATGGTCACCGATCCCGACGTCGAGGGGACCGAAGGCTGGAGCGGCGGCTCGAATCCGATCCCTCACGAGAACGGCGACATCTGCAACGGCAGCAACGGGACCCTGACCGTCGGCGCCAACAGCTGGACCGTCCAGCAGATGTACAGCAAGTATGACGACCAGCAGTCGAACGGGGCCACGACCTGCGTCCTGGGCTCATCCTTCCCCCTGCCTTCGCTGCTGCCGGCCTGCTCGGTCATCCTGGATCGCAGCACCTTCGGCCGCGACGAGGTCGACGCCTTCCTGCACGGCCCGTTCCCGCAGCCCGCCCAGTTCGAAGCGGCCCTCTATATCGCGGTGGACGGCTTCACCGCCAACCAGCTGGGCATCACCACCTCGTCCTTCTTTGGCGCCCCCAACGTCATACCCAGCTTCTCGTTCTCGCCGGCCCTGGGCTCCCTGACCATCACCCCGACGGCCCTGTCGGCGCCGGACCAGACCCAGCTCGACATCATCCAGCGCTTCACCTGGACCTGCCGGGTGACCTTCACCACCGATCTCGACTTCCCGACCACGGCCGGGGCGGTCACGCCGGTGACCCTGACCGCGACCCTGTCCGGCGTCTCCGGCAGCGCCGATATCGAACTGGTGGACGAGCCCAACCCCTACGAGCTTGACGGGCCGATCTCCTGGCTCAGCACCGACCTGCGTGTGTTCCAGATCAACGCCGGCGACACGCGCTTCGGCGAATCCATGGGCAATAGCCCGGCCGACGCGGTCCAGTTCATCCAGAACGTGATCGGACGCCTGAATACGGGCAATACCGCCGGCGACAGCTTCGACGCCATCTCCACCGACGAGACCGCGGCGACCATCGAGCTGTCGGAGGCGGTGAACGGGGTCCCGGTGTTCAACTTCGCCCTGGCCCGCGTCCGCTACCGCTCGCTGACCGCCGACGCCAACAATGTGCGGGTGTTCTTCCGCACCTTCCCGGCCTCGACCACCTCGACCGCCTACGACCAGAACAGCACCTATCGCAGAGGCGGCCAGGGCGGGACCATCATTCCCAAGCTGGGCTTCGTCGGCGGCGAGACCACCACCATCCCCTTCTTCGCTTCGTCTCGTATCGACACCTCGACGCAGGGGATGGACGCCCAGACCGACCCGCCCAATGACCAGACCCTGTTCCACAGCGGCGCGGGATCGGAGGTGATCGCCTATTTCGGCTGCTGGCTCGACATCAACCAGCCCAGCCAGCCGCAATTCCCGATCGCGCCCCCCGCCCCGGTCGACGGCCCCTACACCTCCGGCCGCCAGACCATCCAGGACCTGATCCGCAATGCGCACCAGTGCCTGACCTGCGAAATCTCGATGGACGGGATCACCCTCTTGAACACCGGCGACACCCCCGGGTCGTCGGACAAGCTGGCCCAGCGCAACCTGTCGATCGTCGCCTCGGACAATCCCGGCGGCCCGGCCTCGCACCGCATCCCCAACACCTTCGAGATCAAGCCGAGCGTATTGGATCTGAAGCGGGCCGGCGACCTGGACGAGCTCCTGCTCGACTGGGGCACGGTGCCGGTGGGCAGTGTGGCCAGCATCTACATGCCGGGCGCCAACGCCAAGCAGATCCTGAACACCGCCAACGAGCGCTATGTGAAGCACCGGCTGACCGCGCTGGACGAGCACACCCTGCAGGTCCCGGCCGAAGGGGTGACCTATGTGCCCATCCCGGCGGGGAGCGCGACCAACCTGGCCGGCCTTTTGACCATCGACCTGCCCTCCAGCGTGAGGAAGGGCGAGGTCTACAAGATGGTCGCCCGGCAGATCGGCGACGCCTTCGGTCCCAGGATCGAGCCGCCGCCGGTGATCGGGGCCCCGGCCGCCGAGGCCGAGCAGCGGGAACAGTTCCTCCGCTGGCGCAAGGTCAAGGGCGCGTTCCAAATCACCATTCCGGTCCGCACCAAGGAGACGATCCTGGAGCCCGAGGAACGGCTGTTGGGCGTCTTGAAATGGATCGAGCGCTCGATCCCGGCGACCAACCGCTGGGCGCCGGTGTTCAATCGCTATGTGGGCGTGGTCTCGGACCGCGTGCGCGCCATGGGCGGCGATCCCGACCACATCAAGCCCTCGCCCAGCGGCGGCGGGAAGACCAGGCCCAAGCATGACGGCGAGGAGCGCCTGGGCTTCGTCGGCAAGGTCGACCAGCTGGTCTATGACCGCTTCGGCGACTTCGCCGGCTTCGCCCTGGACACCGAGGACGGCATGCGCCGCTTCGCGAGCCATGAGCGCGACATGGAGGCCCTGATCCTGCGGGTCTGGGAAGAGCGGCTCTTGGTCAAGGTGGTGGTCGAGGAGGACGACCTGGACCGGCCGATGTCGGTGATCCTGCTCTCCGCCGCCCGGCTCGGACGGCGCTAGAACGACCTCGGCGCCCCGGCCGGCGAGATCCGGCCGGGGCGCTTTTCGTTGCGTTCGGGCAAGGCGTCGGCGCCCCCCTGCGCTCGGCCGGCAAACCGGCTATGATGCTCCCCATCGGGGGCTGCCCAAGGTTTTACATGAGTGTGTTGCGCGATCTGAGGCCTGCGGCGCTGGAAATGGCGCCGATGGTTTCGGCGGTCCTGGCGCTGTCGGCCGGCGTCCTGCTGCTGGTGTCGGGGGCGACGCCTTCCGACCCGGAGCGCTTCCAGTGGCTGGCGGCGATCCTGCCCCTATGGGTGATCGAGCTCAGCCATTTCCTGTCCAGCATCCTGGGGCTGGTCCTGGTCTTGCTGTCCTTCGGCCTGCGCCGGCGGCTGGACGCGGCCTGGGGCGCGGCGGTGGGCGTCCTGGTGATCAGCGCGCTCCTGGCCTTGCTCAAGGGCTTCAATTGGGAGGAGACGGCGACCCTGGCCGTCGCCTGCCTGCTGATCCTGCCGGTCCATGCGGCGTTCCCGCGCAAGGCCCAGCTGTCGCGCATGGAGATCACCCCTGGCTGGCTGGCCTCCGCCGGGGCCTGCGTCACCGGCGCCGCCATCCTCGGCTGGTGGCAGTTCCACCACGCCGACTATTCCGACACCCTGTGGTGGAAGGTGATTGGCGACGCCGACGCCAACCGCTCGCTGCGCGCCTGGGCCGGGGCGGCGATCCTGCTCCTGGCCGTCGGCGTCTGGCGGATGGTCGCCACCCCCGCCACCCCGCCGGTGGTCGGCGACCACGACCCGGACTTCGAGCGCGTGCGCGCCATCCTGGCCAGCGCCGAGGACGTCGACCCGCCCGCCAACCTGGCCCTGATGGGCGACAAGCGGTTCCTGTTCTCCGCCTCGGGCAAGAGCTTTTTGATGTTCGGCGTGCGCGGCCGCTCATGGATCGCCCTCGGCCCGCCGGTGGGCCTGCGCGAGGAGCGGATGGAGCTGCTCTGGCGCTTCCGCGAACTGGCCGACGCCCACGCCGCGCGCCCCGGCCTCTACGCCATCGGCCCCGACCTTCTGCCCGACGTGGTCGAGCTGGGTTTCGCGATCCAGAAGACCGGCGAGTCGGCGACCGTGCCCCTGGAACAGTTCTCCCTTTCCGGCCGCCGGCGCGAGGTGCTGCGCCGCAACTGGCGCAAGGCCGGCGAGACCGGGGCCAGCTTCGAGGTGCTGAACCACGACCAGGTGCTGGCGCAGATGGACGAGCTGCGCCGGGTCTCCGACGTCTGGCTGAGCCACCATGCCGGCGGCGACAAGAAGTTCTCCATGGGCGGGTTCGAGGAACGCTACGTCGCCGAGTTCCCGTGCGGCGTGGTGCGGGTGGACGGGGCCATAGCCGCCTTCGCCACGATCTGGACCACGAACGACCGCTCGGCCTTCTCCATGGACCTGATGCGCTATGCCGACGAGGCGCCCAAGAACGTGATGGACTACCTGTTCGTCGAACTGCTGCACTGGGGCAAGGAGCAGGGCTACCAGGCTTTCGAGTTCGGCATGGCCCCGCTGGCGGGCCTTGAGGACCGGCCCCTGGCGCCGATCATGTCCCGGGTCGGCAACCTGCTCTTCGAACGCGGCGAGGAGCTGTACAATTTCCGGGGCGTGCGCCGCTACAAGGACAAGTACGATCCGGTCTGGCAGCCGCGCTACATGGCGGCGCCGAAGAAGTGGACCATCCCGATCCTGATGGCCGATGTCGGCCTGATGTCCTCGGGCGGGGTCTCCGGCCTGACCAAGCGGCCCCGGCGTGACGACGAGCGCCAGCCGAACCAGCCCGTGCCCGCCGCGGCCTGATCGGCCCACACAATACGCGAACCGGCGAAACTGAATGCTCGTGAAAACTGATTCCGGCCCCTGGCGAATCAGTTGGCGCGCCTCGCCCGAAGCGCCGAGAACCTGCAGGCTCTGCTGAAACAAGCGCGGCTTCCTGAAGCGTTAGGGAAGGTTAATTGGTCGCGCCTCCGCCTGGGCGACGGGTCCGCACCCATCGTCGATGGCGCAGAAAACCCAAGCGCCGCCTGGGATTTTGCATCGCGCCTGCGCCAGAAGCCACCGCCTTCGCAAGGCTTCGAGACCGGCCGGTCCGGCCCGCGCAATACTCACTGTTAACTACCGATTAACCACGTTGGCGTGTGATCGGATGGCTCCTCGGCCGCAGTCCGCGTTCATCCACAGGACTCGTGCGGGAATACCATATTTAGCGGTTGTCTCGCGTTTACTCGCAAGGGATTGCTGGATAGCGTCGAAATTGCGTGTTGGAGAGCGAATCGAATGACCTCGGGGGCGCCTTGGAGCGTGAAAGGCATAGACCCCAAGGCGCGCGAGATCGCCAAGGTCCTCGCCCGCCGGTCCGGCATGACCCTAGGCGAATGGCTCAACCAAGTGATCCTCGAAGACAACCAAACTTCAGAAGATCTGGCCCAGACCGACTATAGCTCGGATCCCTTCGGGTCATCCCGCCGCCAGCCGGCGCTGCAGCAGGGCGAAGGCTACCGCCGCTACGAGGCGCCGGCCCACCTGGGCGACGAGGCCATGCGCTTCGGCCGCGCCCTGGACGAGCTCTCCAGCCGCATCGAGGCCGCCGAGCTGCGCTCGGCCCAGGCCATCAGCGGCATCGACCAGTCGGTCTCCCGCCTGATGGCCCGGATGGGCGACGCAGAGCGCGAGCAGACCGCGGTCGCCGCCCGCTTCGAGGGCGCTGTCGACGACATCCGCACCGAAACGGCCAAGGTCGGCGAGCGCCTGCGCCGCGCCGAGCAGGAGGACGTCGGCTCCCGCACCGCCGAAGCGATCAAGTCGGTCGAGAACGCCCTCGCCAAGGTCGCCAGCCATCTCTACGAGGGCGACGAACGCAATCGCGTGGCCCTGGCCGGCCTGCGGCGCGACGTCGACGGCCTGAACAGCCGTGTGGAAGAAGGCCTCGCCGCCGCCAATCCTGCCGACCTGGTCGAGGCCGTGGTGGCGCGCCTGTCGGAACGGCTGGAGCAGGCGGAACTGAAAACCACCACCGCCCTGCGCAGCCTGGAGGCCTCGTTCGGCTGCCTCGACCTGCGCCTGGCCGCCGCCGAGGAGCGGATTGACGGCGGGGCCAGCGAAGGCGCGCTGCAGCAGCTGGCCACCGACCTGACCGAGCGTGTCGAGGCCGCCCGCGCCGAGATGGCCGAGAACATCAAGGCCGCCGCCGACGGACGTATCGACCAGGCGCTGGAGACGATGAACGGCCATATTCAGGCCGCCGAACGCCGCTCGGCCCAGGCCATCGAGAAGATGGGCCACGAAGTCCTGCGCATGGCCGACGTGCTCGGCCGCCAGGTCAGCGACGCCGAGCACCGCTCCAACCAGGCGATCGAGCAGGTCAGCGGCGACGTCCGCCGCCTGGCCGACACCATGGAATCGCGCATGGAGCGCGCCGACATGATCGGGGCGGCGGCGCTGGAGAAGCTGGGCGGCGAAATCGCCCGCATCACCGAACGCCTGGCCGAGCGCATCGGCGATTCCGAGCGCCGCTCCGCCCAGGCGGTCGACGATCTGGGCGAGCAGCTGAGCCGCGTCACCGGCCGCGTGCAGGACCACCAGGACCGCGTCACCAGCGAGCTGTCGGACCGCATCCGCCAGAGCGAGGAGCGCACCGCGCGGCTGCTCGAAGACGCCAGGACTCGTATCGACGAGCGCCTGGCCGAGACCAACCGGCGGCTGGAGACCAAGCTGGCCGAGCCGGCGCCAGCCCCAGTCCCCGCCGCGCCTGTCCAGGCCGTCCCCGCCTACGCCGCGCCTCCCTACGCCGTCCAGGCCTTCGGCCCCGCCTATGCCGGCCAGGCCTATGTGCCCCCCAGCTACAGCCCGCCGGTCTATGGCGAGCCGGTCTTCCTCGAGCCAGACGTGGCCCCGTTCGGCCATGACAGCTTCGCCGCCAGCCGACCGCCCATGGGTCCGGCCAGCCCGGCCGCCGCCGAACCGGCCTATGAGGCCGAGGCCGACGAGATCGAAGCGGAATTCGAGTACGATCTGGAGGCCGCCTCCACCGCGCCGCTGATCGCCGAGGAGCTGGACGAGCCCGACTTCATCGAGCCCAGCCTGGCCCAGGCCGTCGCCGAGGAAGAGCCCGTCGAGCCGACGGACCCGGCCATGGATCCGTTCCTTTCGCCGGCCGAGGTGATCGCCGCCACCGCCCGCATGATGGCCGAGTTCGGCATCGAGCCGGACACCCTGTCTCATGGCGCCGCCGCTCAAGCCCTGGCGGACGAGCCCGTCCTGCCCCAGGCCGAGCCCGACGATATCCGCCTGCCGCACGCCGAGGAGGACAGCGCCTGGGCGCCTGAGGCCGAGGCCCCCGCCGTTACGCCTGAGCCCCTTCCTGGCGCGACCTTCGTCTCCCAGCCCTTCGTGGTCCATTCCGCCCCGGCCGAGACCTGGAGCGCCACCGAGACCTACGTCACGACCCCGGCCCATCTGGCCAGCGCCGCTGCGCCTGAAGCCCCCGACGCCGCGGAATCGCAAATCGTCGCCACCGCCTTCGACGAGGGTGACGACGATCTTGACGCGCCCGAGCCCGCCGCCGAAGGTTTCGCCCCGATCGCCCAGGCCCCCTATCTGCGCGACGTCTCCGCTCCGACCGCCGAAGCCGAGCTGGAGGACGACGCCGAGTCTCTGTTCGCGCCCCGCTCCGGCTCCACCCGCGACCTGATAGAGCAGGCCCGGGCCGCCACGCGCGCCGCCGCCCAGCGCACTGAGGGCCGTGGCCGGTCCCGCGCCCGCGACTTCTTCTCCGGCTCCGCCGCTCAGCCGCCATTGCGCCGCCGCCAGGGCTCGGCCACCGCCAACGCCCTTCTGGTCTTCGGCGCCGCCGCCGCGATGGGCGTCTCGGTCGCCGGCTACGCCGTTCTCTCGGAAAAGCCCTCGAGCGGCCTTTCGCAAGAAATCGCGGGCCTGTTCGGGACCAAGACTCCAGCGCCAGCCAAGGCCGCTGCGCCTGCGGTCGCGCCCGGCCCGATCCTGGCCGAAGCCATCGCCACCAAGCCCTCCACGGACGCCTCAGCCGCCGGCGGCCCAGCGACCGCCGCGCTGAACCTGCCGCCCGCGCCCAATCCCGACGCGGTCAGTCTCTATGGCGACGCCACCCGCCGCATCGAGTCGCACGACTTCACCGGCGTCGAGGCGCTGAAGAAGTCGGCCAATCTCGGCTACGCCCCGGCCCAGTTCTACCTGGCCAAGCTCTATGAGGGCGGCGAGGCCGGCCTGAAGCACGATAGCGCCGAAGCCCGTCGCTGGACCGAGCGCGCGGCCCAGGGCGGCGACAAGAAGGCCATGCACAACCTGGCCCTCTACTATTTCGAGGGCACCGGCGGGCCGAAGAACACCACCACCGCCGCCCAGTGGTTCCGCCGCGCGGCGGACCTCGGCCTGACCGACAGCCAGTACAATCTCGGCCGCCTCTATGAGGAAGGCTTCGGCGTCGCCCAGAACCCGGCCGAGGCCTACAAGTGGTACCTGATCGCCGCCCGCGCCGGCGACGCCGAGTCTCGCTCCAGCGCCCAGCGCATCAAGGCCCAGCTGTCCGTGGAGTCCCAGGGCGCCGCTGAACGCGCAGCCCAGAGCTTCCTGGCCCAAGGCCCCAGCCTGGTGGCCCAGGCCACCGTGGCCTCGCCGGTCGTCACCGCCCAGCGCGCGCTGCAGCACCTCGGCTACTATCAGGGTCCGACCGACGGCGCTGAATCCCCGGCGCTGAAGCTGGCCATCGCCGCCTATCAGCGAGACCAGGGCCTCGCCCCCTCGGGCGCGCTGGATCCGGCCCTGAACGAGCGTCTGGCGGTGATCGCGCAATAGGGGCGGCGACGCCCCTTCCCCAGCCCTCGCCCCCTCGCTAAGTCTTGGGGCATGACCCGCCCCATCGCTCCTGTCGCCCGCAAGGATCCCAAGCGGATCGAACAACTCGGCCGTATCCGCGTCGACGACTACGCCTGGCTGAAGGACGACAACTGGCAGCAGGTGTTGCGCGACCCCAGCGTGGTGCGGGCCGACGTGCGCGAGCACCTCGAGGCCGAGAACGCCTATTGCAAGGCCATGCTGGCCCAGACCGAGCCGCTGCAGGCGCAGATGTTCGCGGAGATGAAGGGGCGCATCAAGGAGGACGACAGCTCGGTCCCGACCCCGGACGGCCCCTGGGACTACTATGCCCGCTTCGAACTGGGCGCCCAGCACCCGATACACGCCCGCCGCCCGCGCGGCGCCGAGACCGGCGAGGTGATCCTGCTGGACGAGGACGCCGAAGCCAAGGGCAAGGCCTATTTCCAGGTCGGCGGCGCCCAGCACAGCCCCGACCACCGACTCTACGCCTATGCGGTCGACGAGCAGGGCTCGGAAGTGTTCCGTATCCTGATCAAGGACCTGGAGACCGGCGAAACCCTGCCCGAGCCCGTGGAGAGCGCCACAGGCGGCTTCACCTTCTCGCCCTGCTCGAACTGGCTGTTCTGGATCTGGCGCGACGACCACGGACGGCCGGCCAAGGTCTATCGCCGACCCGCGCGCGGCGGGACAAAGGACGATGTCCTGGTGTTCGACGAGCCGGACGAAGGCTTCTTCCTGTCGGTCGGAACCACCTCGTCCGACGGCTTCATCGTCATCGGCTCGGGTGACCATGAGACTTCAGAGGTGCGGCTGATCCCGGCCAACGATCCGACCGCTGAGCCCAAGGTGGTCGAGCCGCGCGCCCGCGGCGTCCGCTACGACCTGGAGCATTGGGACGGGCGCTTCCTGATCCACACCAACGCCGACGGGGCGGTGGATTTCAAGGTCATGCAGGCCCCGCTGGGCGATCCCTCGCGCAAGGCCTGGACCGAGTGGTCGCCGCACCAGCCAGGGCGCTATGTGGTGGCGATCGGGGCGGTCAAGGACTGGTTCGTGCGCCTGGTGCGCGAAAACGCCAACAACAAGATCCTCTTGACCGCGCGCGAGACCGGCGAGGAACACGAAATCGCCTTCGCCGAGGAGGCCTATGCCCTGAGCCTCGCCGGCGGCTACGAGTTCGACACCACCACCTTGCGCTTCGTCTACGAGTCGCCGACCACCCCGCGGCAATGGTTCGACTACGACCTGAAGACCCGCGGCCGCACCCTGCGCAAGACCCAGGAGATTCCCTCCGGCCACGATCCGTCCGCCTACGTCACACGCCGGCTCTACGCCCGCGCCGCCGATAGGGCGGAGGTGCCGATCACGGTCCTGATGCGGGCTGGAACTCCGCTGGATGGCTCAGCGCCCATGCTGCTCTACGGCTATGGCGCCTATGGCATCCCGATGGAGCCGCATTTCTCGATCCGCAACCTGTCGCTGGTCGACCGCGGCTGGATCTGGGCCACGGCCCACGTGCGCGGCGGGGCGGAAAAGGGCTGGGGCTGGTTCCTGGACGGGCGGGGCGAGAAGAAGACCAACACCTTCACCGACTTCATCGCCTGCGCCGAGCACCTGACGGCCGAGGGCTATGGCCGTAAGGGCCGTATCGTCGCCTATGGCGGCTCGGCCGGCGGCATGCTGATGGGGGCGATCGCCAATATGCGCCCCGACCTCTGGGCCGGGATCATCGGGGCGGTGCCGTTCATCGACGTGCTCAACACCATGAGCGACATCACCCTGCCCCTGACCCCGCCGGAATGGCCGGAGTGGGGCAATCCGCTGGACGATCCCGAGGCCTACGACCGCATCGCCGGCTACAGCCCCTATGACAACATCGGGGCCAAGCCCTATCCGGCGGTGCTGGCCACCGGAGGCCTGTCCGACCCGCGGGTGACCTATTGGGAGCCGGCCAAGTGGATCGCCAAGCTGCGCCAGTTCACCACCGGCGAGGCGCCCATGCTGCTGAAGATCAACATGGAGGCCGGCCACGGCGGCGCCTCGGGCCGGTTTGATTTCCTGAAGGAGATCGCCCTCGACTACGCCTTCGCCATCTGGGCGGTGGAGCGCGGGTGGGAAAACCTGTGACGACGCTGGTCCGCGCGGCCACGGCGGCCGACGCGCCGGCGCTCGCCGCCATCTACGGCCACCATGCGCTGAACGGCTTCGGCACGTTCGAGGAACATCCTCCGAGTACGGAGGAGATGGCCTCGCGCCTCGCCGCCGTACAGGCGCGCGGCCTGCCCTATCTGGCGGCCGAAGTGGACGGCCAGGTCGCCGCTTTCGCCTATGCCGGCCCGTTCCGCCTGCGCACGGCCTATCGCTACACCGTCGAGGACAGCGTCTATGTCGCCCCCGGCCATCAGGGCCAGGGCCTGGGCAAGCTGGTGCTGGGCCGGGTGATCCAGGCCTGCGAGGCCATGGGCCTGCGCCAGATGCTGGCCGTGATCGGCGACAGCGAGAACGCCGGCTCGATCGGGGTGCACGCCTCCCTGGGCTTTCGCCACGCCGGGGTGATGCAGGCGGTGGGCTACAAGAAGGGCCGCTGGCTCGACGTGGTGATCATGCAGCTCGCCTTGAACGGGGGCGGCGAGGGCGCGCCTGAGGCCCCGGGCCTGGACCTCTAGGGCGCATAGGCCGCAGGGCCGGCGCGGGCGCGAGCGGCCATACTGCAGCCTGTTTCGTGTCCCAGGTTTTTCCCAATGTCTTCAGTTCGCCGCTTCGCCCTCGCCGCCGCCCTGGCCGCCCTCGCCCTGACCGGCGCGGGCTGCGTCGCCGCCACCGTCGCCGGCGCGGCCGGAGCCGCAGTCGGCGTCGCGACCAAGGTCACCACCACAGCGGTGGGCGTGGGCGCAGGTGCGGTCTCCGCCGCCGGCCGGGCCGCGACCGGCGGCTCCTCGAAATAGGTCAGGCAGCCGGATAGAAGCTCGGTCCGGGCAAGACCAGATCCTGGCGCGCCCCGTCGCACAGGGCCCAGCTGAAGCCGGACTGGATCGCCCAGGCGCCCGCCTCGCCCTCGCGGTTCAGGGCGATAAAACCCACCTGCAGGTCCTTGGCGTCGGCCTTGCGCTTCAGGATGCGGGTCACCGCCTCCTTGCAGGCCTCGGCGGGCGAGCGGCCCTGGCGCATCAGTTCGACCACCAGGAAGCTGCCGCAGTTGCGGATCACCTCCTCGCCGACCCCGGTCGAGGTGGCCGCTCCGACCTCGCCGTCCACATAGAGGCCGGCGCCGACGATCGGACTGTCGCCCACCCGTCCCCGCAGCTTCCAGGCCATGCCGCTGGTGGTGCAGGCCCCCGAGAGGTTCCCGGCCGCATCCAGGGCCAGCATGCCGATGGTGTCGTGGTTGGCCGCCCCGCCCGGCGTGCCGAGCTTGCCCTTGCCATAGGTCGAGGCCTCGCTGTTGGCCGCCGGCTGGTACTTCGCCGTCTTCAGCCATTCCTGCCAGGCGATGCGGGATTCCGGCGTCAGCAGCTCCTCGCGCTCGAACCCCTGCTCCACGGCGAACTGCAGGGCGCCGTCGCCGGCCAGCAGCACGTGCGGGGTCTTCTCCATCACCCGCCGCGCCACCGAGATCGGATGGGCGATGTGCTCGATCGCCGCCACCGCGCCGCAATTGCCGTCGTGATCCATGATGCTGGCGTCCAGGCTCACATGGCCGTCGCGGTCGGGATAGCCGGCCCGGCCGACGCTGTGGTTGCTGAGGTCGGCCTCGGTCACCCGCGCCCCGGCCTCCACCGCGTCCAGCGCCCGCCCGCCGCCGTTCAGCACCCGCCACGCCGCCTGATTGGCCGCCACGCCGAACGGCCAAGTCGAGATCACGCAGGGCTTGCCGAGCCTGACGCCCTCGGCCCCTGCGTCGGCCGCCGCGGCCGCGCCCGCCGCCATCGCCGCCGGCCCGGCCATCCCGGCCTTGATCAAGCGTCTGCGATCGATCATCAGCGGCTCCTCACACATCCTGTTCGCCCGCCCAGGCTTACACCCTGCAAGGCCGCGGGCAACCTGAAGCCGGAGCCGCTCCCATGTCCCCTCGCCGCCTCCTGGAAGTCTGCGTCGACAGTCCCGCCGGCCTGGTCGCGGCGGTGCAGGCGGGCGCCGACCGCATCGAGCTCTGCTCGTCTCTCGCCTTGCAGGGCCTGACCCCCACCCCTGGCCTGATGGCCTTGGCGTCGCGCCAGCCCATCCCCGCCTATCCCATGATCCGCGCCCACCCGGGCGAGTTCCGCTATGAAGCCCGCGACGTCGACGTCATGCGCTGGGACATCGACGCGGCGCGCGCCGCCGGCCTGCCCGGCGTGGTCATCGGGGCCAACACCGCCTCGGGCGAGCTGGACGAGGATGTCCTGGCCGCCCTGGTCGAACATGCCAAGGGCCTGGGCCTGACCCTGCACCGCGCCTTCGACCTGGTTCCCGACTTCGCCCGGGCGCTGGAGACCGCGATCGCCCTGGGCTTCGAGCGCATCCTGACCTCCGGCGGCGCCAGGAACGCGCTCCTGGGCGCCGACCGCATCGCCGAGTTCGTGGCCCAGGCGGGAGGGCGCATCAGGGTCATGGCCGGCTGCGGCGTCACCCCCGCCAATATCGCCGAGATCGTGCGGCGGACCGGGGTCCACGAAGTCCACGGCTCGTTCGGCGCCCGGGTCTATGCGCCGGAAGGGCCGGAAATCCCCGGCGACCGCGCCGCCGACCTCGGCTTCGCCATGCTGGACCGCAAGGACACCCTGGGCGCGTCGGTGGCTGAGGCCGCCGGGATTTTGAAGACGCTAGGCTAGGTAACCCCCCGTGACCTAAGGGAAATTCACTCGAATGTGCGCGCCAGCCGGCCCCGGCGCGGCTATGCTCCGCAACCAAGACCGCAACAGCGGCAGGGAGACGAACGAGATGGAAGCGCTTCTGGACGCGCCGGCGATCGCCCAGCGGATCCTGGACCACATCGACAACCAGACCACCGACGTCTGCGACGAGACCTGGCGCGAACCGGTGGCCAACTACCGCTCCGAGGCCCGGTTCCTGATCGAGCGCGATCAGGTCATGCGCCGGGTCCCTACCGCCTTCTGCCCTTCCGCCGCCCTCGATCGGCCGGGCGCCTACATAGCGCGCGAGGCGGCCGGGACGCCGCTGATCGCCGTGCGCGGCGGCGACGGAGTGGTGCGCGCCTTCCGCAACGCCTGCCGCCACCGCGGCGCCCAGGTGGCCTGCGGCCACGGCCGCGAGGCCAGCTTCGTCTGCCCCTATCACGGCTGGACCTACGGCCTGGACGGCGCCCTGCGCCACGTGCCGCACGAGGACGGCTTTCCCGGCCTGGACAAGGCCAAGAACGGCCTGGTTCCCCTGCATGCGGTGGCCGAGCGCGGCGGGATCGTCTTCATCACCCAGGACGCCCCCGCGCCGGGCGGCCCCAGCCTGGACGGCCTGCCCGAGCTTCTGCCGCCGAGCCTCAAGCTGGTCTCGACCGGCCAGCAGGACAGCCACGCCAACTGGAAGATCGTGGCCGAGGGCTTCCTCGAGGGCTACCACATCTACGCCACCCACCGGGACACCTTCTTCCCGGTGCAGTTCGACAACCTGAACGTGGTCGAGCGGTTCGGCTGGAACAGCCGGGTCACCTTCCCCTATCGCAACATCAACAAGCTGCGCGGCGTGGCGCCGGCCGAACGCCGGGTCGGCGGGACCCTGACCCACGTCTATCACCTGTTCCCCAACGTGATCGTGGCCACCTTCCCCCAGCGGACCCTTTTGGTGGTGCTGGAGCCGATCAGCGCGACCCTGACCCGCACCCTGACCTATGCCCTGGCGGAGGAGGAGACGATCGAAACCGCCAAGGACGCCATCGCCCGCGACACCGACTTCGTCGACGCCGGCGCGCGCGAGGACCGCGAGGTGGTGGAATCGATCCAGCGCGGCCTCGCCAGCGGCGCCAACGACCATTTCCAGTTCGGGCGCTTCGAAGGGGCGATCACCCACTTTCACCGCAACCTGCGCGCCCTCATAGAGGGGATGGGCTGAGCCGTTGCGCCAGCTCGACCTGCTCCAGCCCCTCGATCTCCAGCTGCTTCAGCCGCGCCGTCTCGCCGGCGACGACCCGCACCGCGCCCTTGGATACGCCCAGGGTCTTGGCGATCAGGCGGACCAGGGCGGCGTTGGCCTCGCCCTCCACCGGCGGGGCCGCGACGCGGACCTTGAGGAAGGCGCGCCCAGCCTCGTCCTTGTCCCAGCCGTCGATGCGGTCGCGCCCGGCTCGCGGGGTCAGCCGCACCACCAGCCGCGCGGTCATCAGATGGAGTAGAACACCCGGCCGAGCAGCAGGTTGTTCACCAGCCGCTGGATGAACTCCAGGAGCAGCAACAGGATGATCGGGCTGATGTCGAGCCCGCCCAGCGAGGGAATGACGCGGCGGATCGGCCGGAGCGCGGGATCGGTCAGGGCGTAGAGAATCCGCTCGATCTGCATCACGATCGGGCTGCGCGGATTGACGATGTTGAACGCGGTCAGCCAGCTCATGATCACGGCGACGAACACCACGAAGATGTAGAGGCCGACCACGGCGTTGAACAGCCACAGCACCGCGTCGATCATGGTTTCTTCCGACTCTCGTCAGTTCATGGAGCGCCCCATCTAGCCCGGCTTGGCCGTCTGCGGCAAGGCGCGCCGCCGCACGCGCTTGACAGCCCAGGGCGGCGCCCCTTATGTGCGCGCCTACCCTGAAAAGGGGGCCGTAGCTCAGTTGGTAGAGCGCCTCGTTCGCAATGAGGAGGTCAGGGGTTCGACTCCCCTCGGCTCCACCAGGAAGGCCGCAAAGGTCTGACTGGGAAGGGGATTTCGGACAAGACGAAAAGCAGCTCGCTCGTCGGCGGTCGCCCCACCTTGCCGGCCGGTCAAAGTGAAGTTGACCGCCCTTGCGGCAGGCGCGGCATGACCCCGTGCAAACCGAAAACGAGGGTGGAATGAAGTTCGACGATGTGGTGCTGGGCCGGCGGAGCATCCGGGGGTTCAAGCCGGAGGGCGTGCCTAAGACCGTGATCCGCGAGGTCATCGAGCTGGCCATGCGCGCGCCCAGCTCGCTGAACACCCAGCCCTGGAACTTCTATGTGGTCGCGGGCGCGCCGCTGGACCGCATCCGGGTCGGCAATACCGAGCGCAACCTGGCCGGCGTGCCGGCCTCGCGCGAGGTCCGCAGCCATGGCGACTATGTCGGCCCGCACCGCGAGCGGCAGATCGAAATCGCCAAGCAGCTGTTCGGCGCCATGGGCATCGAGCGCGACGACAAGGTGAAGCGGACCGACTGGGTGCTGCGGGGCTTTCGCCAGTTCGACGCGCCGGTTTCCGTGGTCATCACCTATGACCGCTCGATCCACGGCGGCGACATCGGGCCGTTCGACTGCGGCGGGGTGGTGAACGCCCTGGTCAACGCCGCCTGGTCCCGGGGGCTGGGCTGCGTGATCAACAGCCAGGGCATCATGCAGTCGCCGGTGGTGCGCGAGCACGCCGGCATTCCGGACGACCAGGTGATCATGATCTGCGTGGCCATGGGCTATCCCGACGATCGGTTTCCCGCCAACGCCGTGGTCTCGCGCCGCAAGCCGGTGGACGAGGCGGTGGTGTTCGTGGGCTTCGAGGACTGACTTAACCCCAGGCCACGACCTCCTGCCGCTGTTCGCCCAGGCCGCTGATACCCAGGCTCATGACGTCCCCCGCCTTCAGGTAGACCGGCTCGGGCTTTTGGCCGAGGCCGACGCCGGGCGGGGTGCCGGTGGTGATCAGGTCGCCGGGCAAAAGGGTCATGAAGCGGCTGACGTAGCTGACCAGCTCTGGGACCTTGAAGATCATGGTGCTGGTCGAGCCCGCCTGCATGCGCCGGCCGTTGACGTCGAGCCACATCGCCAGGGCGTCGTGGTCCACGATCTCGTCGCGGGTGGCGAGCCAGGGGCCGACGGGGCCGAAGGTCTCGCAGCCCTTGCCTTTGTCCCAGGTCCCGCCGCGCTCCATCTGGTATTCGCGCTCGGAGACGTCGTTGATCAGGACGAAGCCGGCCACATGGTCCATGGCGCTGGCCTCGTCGACGTAGCGGGCGGTCTCGCCGATCACGACGCCCAGCTCGACCTCCCAGTCGGTCTTGACCGAGCCCTTGGGCAGCATCACCGGATCGTTGGGGCCGGACAGGCAGCTGACCGCCTTGGTGAACATCACCGGCTCGGCGGGGATCGGCATGCCGGATTCCTTGGCGTGGTCGGCATAGTTGAGGCCGATGGCGATGAACTGGCGCACGCCCGAGACCGGGACCCCGATCCGCGGCATCCCCTCGACGACGGGCAGGCTGGCGACATCCAGCGCCGCCAGCCTGGCCAGGGCCTCGCGGCCGAGGGCGGCGGGGGTGATGTCGGCGATATGGGCCGAGAGGTCGCGGATCTGGCCCTCCCCGTCCATCAGACCCGGCTTTTCCTGGCCCGCGGGGCCGTAGCGCAGCAGTTTCATGCTTTGGTCTTTCCGTCTCTTTTCAGGGCTGTTCGGCGAGGGCGAAGATACGCTCAGCCGGGGTCCATTTCTCGCCGGGTTTGGCCCAGGGCAGGGCCTTCTGGAAGCGGTCCATCATCGCCTCCCAGGCCATGACCTCCGGATCGGCGGCGTCGGCCGCGGCCTTGGCGGCGAAGGAGAAGCCGTCCTCGGCCTCGACCAGCATCACCAGCCGCTCGCCGCAGATGTGGATCTCCATGTCGGTGATCCCCGAGGCGCGGATCGAGGCGACCACCGCCGCCGGCGGGCCGCCCGGCGCGTGCCAGCGGCGATAGGCAGCGATCAGCTCCGGATCGTCCTTCAGGTCCAGGAGGAGCACGAAGCGTCGCATCTCAGCCGATCCAGCCGCCGTCGACGATGTGGATCGCCCCGGTGGTGAAGCCGGCGGCGTCGCTGGCCAGATAGACGGCCAGCTCGGCGATCTCCTCAGGCTTGCCCAGCCGCCCCATGGGCTGGCGGGCGACGAAGGCCGTCCGCGCCGCCTCGTAGTCGCCGGTGGCCGCCAGCCGCGCCTCCAGCGAGGGGGACTGCACGGTGCCCGGGCAGATGGCGTTGCAGCGCACTCCCCGGCCGACGAAATCGGCGGCCACCGACTTGGTCAGGCCGATCACCGCCGCCTTGGTGGCGCCATAGGCGAAGCGTCCCGGCACGCCCTTCACCGAGCTGGCCACCGAGGCCATGTTGACGATCGAGCCCCCGCCCGCCGCCAGCATGGCCGGCAGGAAGGCGCGGATGGTGCGGTACATCGAGCCGACATTGAGGTCCCAGGAAAACGCCCAATCGGCCGGCTCGCAGTCGAGGATGCTGCCGGCGTGGACGAAGCCGGCGATATTGGCCAGGACGTCGATGGCCCCCAGCTCCGCCGCCAGGGCCGTGATCGCGGCGGCGTCCAGCACGTCCAGCCGGCGGGCCTCGCAGCCCGCCAGCCCCTCCAGGGCGGCGAGGTCGATATCGGTGGCGATCACCCGCGCGCCTTCGCGGACGAAGGCCTCGGCGGTCGCCCGCCCGATCCCTTGCGCTGCTGCGGTCACCAGGGCGGTCTTGCCGCTCAGTCGTCCCATGGGGTCCTCGGTCCTTCTGTCCGGCGCAGGCCCCCTCCACCACCCTTCGGGCGGTCCCCTTCCCCCTGAGGGGGAGGAATTGGAGCACCGACGTCCACGCCATTCCTCCCCCACTGGGGGAGGGGGACCATGCGAAGCATGGTGGAGGGGGCTCGCCGCGACTCAACACTCACAGCCAACACCCTCAGGCCGCCCGGACCGGCAGGCAGGCCGGGCCGATCGGTTCGAAATGCTTGTAGGTCAGGATGAACTCCTGGTGGCCCAGGTCCTCAGACGCGGTGCGCCGGCCGCCGGCGGTGGCTACGACCAGGTCGAAGATCTCCGCGCCGACCTCGTCCACGCCGCTGCGCCCCTCCAGGATGCGGCCGGCGTCGACGTCCATGTCTTCGGACAGGCGCCGATAGGTCTCGGGGTTGGCGCAGACCTTGATCACCGGCGATATAGCCGAGCCGACCACCGAGCCGCGGCCGGTGGTGAACAGGATCATGTGCGCCCCGCAGGCGATCAGCTCCACCGCCTCGGTGTTGTCGGAAATGTTGGGAAAGCCGAACCGCGGCTCGCCGTCGGGCACCACGTCCAGCAGGTAGAGGCCGCCGCCGGGCGGGCGGTCGCCAGGCTTGATCAGGCCGCTGATCGGCGAGGCGCCCGACTTGGAATAGGCGCCCATGGACTTTTCTTCCTGGGTGGTCAGGCCGCCGTCGGCGTTGCCGGCCGCGAAGCTGCCGAAGCCCATGATGGTGTAGTAGCGCGCCGCTTTCTCCACGCAGGCCTCGATCTCGGCGCCGAGCTCAGGCGTCACCGCGCGGCTGGCCATGATCTTCTCGCAGCCGATCAGCTCGCCGGTCTCCTCGAAGATGCAGGCGGCGCCGGCCTCGACCAGCCGGTCGAAACAGCGGCCGACGGCGGGGTTGGCGGTGACGCCGCTGGTGCCGTCCGAGCCGCCGCAGATGGTGCCGATCACCAGCTCGTCCAGGCCCATGGCCGCTCGCGGCGCCTGGTCGGCCGCGGCGCGCAGGCGGGCGACCGCCTCCAGCCCCGCCTGGATGGTCGAGCGAGTGCCGCCGGCCTGCTGGATCACCAGCAGTTCGGCCGGCCGACCGGCGGCGCGGGCGGAGTCCAAAAGAGCCTTGCGGTTGAAGCTCTCGCAACCCAGCGAGACCAGCAGCACCCCGCCCACATTGGGATGCGCGCACAGCGCCTGCATCACGGTGAGGGCGTAGTCGTTGGGATAGCAGCCGGGAAAGCCGATCAGGTGGGTGTCGAGGTCGTCGGCGCGCGTGACGATCTGGCGGGCCACGTGGTGAGCGCACTCCACCAGATAGGCCACCACCACCACGTTGCGGATGCCCTTGCGCCCGTCGGGCCTGAGATAGGCTTGCAGCATCAGTCGGCCTTTCCGCCGACGGCGTCGCGGCCGTGGCTGGCTATGTAGTCGCTGGTCAGGTTGTGCGCGTGGACGTGGGCGCCGCGGGCCGCGGGCGCGGTCATCGAGCCGATCGGGGCGCCGTATTTCAGCACCTTGTCGCCGGGCTTCAGGGCGCGGCGGGCGATCTTGTGGCCGGTGGGGACATCGTCCAGGGCCGTGACCCGCTCGCCGTCGATCTCCAGCACCTGGCCGGCCGCGACCGGACCGGCGCAGACCAGGACATTGTCAGCCTCGGAGAGCAGGATCAGCGGGCCGGGCCGGCGCGGGGTCGGGGCGTCGGGACGCAGCAGGCCCTCGTGGAGCAGGGCCTCCCATAGGGCGTCAGGGATCGGCAGAGCCATCAGGCGCGCGGCGGCCTTGACCTCAGCGGCGCTGGCCAGGCCCGGGATCACGCTGGCGACCTGGGGATGGGCCAGCGGGAACTGCAGGGCGGCGGCGGCCAGGGGAACCTCGAAGCGGGCGCAGACGGCCTCCAGCCGCTCCACGCGCCGCAGCACCTCGGCCGGCGCGGTCTCGTAATTGTACCGGGCCGGGGGCTCGCCGCCGGCGCCGCGGGCCAGGACGCCTGAATTGTAGGGGCCGCCAATGATCACCCGCACACCGCGCGCGGCGCAGAGCGGAAGGAAGCTCTCCAGCGCCCCCTGCTCCAGCAAGGTGTAGCGCCCGGCCAGCAGGATAACGTCGAACTCGGCGGCTCTCAGCGCCTGTTCGGCCACCTCCCACTCGTTGACGCCGATGCCGATCGCCCCCACCGCGCCCTCATCGCGCAAGGACCGCATGGCGGGATAGCCGCCGTCCATGAACTCGGCGAAGCGCCGCTCGTGGTCCTCGCCATGGGTGACCCGGCCGATATCGTGCGCCAGGAGGAGGTCGATGCGCCGCCGCCCGAGCCGCCGGCGGCTGTCCTCGAACGAGCGCAGGATGGCGTCGCGGCCATAGTCGAACACCGGCTCGAACGGTGCGGCCTCGGCGAAGCCATGGCGGACGCCGCCGGCCGCGTCGGCGGCGATGGGCTGCAAGGTCCGCCCGACCTTGGTCGAGACCAGCGTCTTTTCCTCGGGGTCCAGCTTGGCCAGGGCCACGCCCAGCCGGCTCTCGCTGAGGCCGAAGCCGTAGTGGGGGGCGGTGTCGAAATAGCCGATCCCCTCGGCCAGCGCGGCGGAGACAGTCTCGAAGGCCTGGGCGTCGCTGATCGGCGCATAGAGGTTGCCGATCGGCCCGGCCCCGAACCCCAGCCGCGGAAAGCTGGGAAGCGGTCTTTCGCCCTGCCTCTGCGCCTCGTAGGCCAAGCCTCGCCCCGTTCATTTATGAAAATAGTATTTCCTGTAAAAATGCGCGCCGGGGCTGGCGGTGTCAATCGTGCGCCGAACTCAAGTCCCCTGAAGTTCGGCCGAGATGCGCCCGGCGGCGGCCTGCAGCGCAGCGATGGCGGCCTCGATGGTCATGGCGACGGGCCGGCTCTGCATGTAGGGGATGGTCAGGGCGGCCACGGCGCCGTGCGGGCCCATCACAGGGGCCGAGATGTCGATCACCCCCTCGACGAAGGCGCTGGGCGCCTGCTCGCAGCCCTGGGCGCGGATAGCCTCGGCGCGGCGGGCGAAGGCGGCGGCGCTCATCCTGCCGCCGGGGGCCAGGCGGGCGAACAGGGCCTGGCGCGCAGCCTCGGGCTGGAAGGCCATCAGCACCGCGCCGGAGGTCGAGTCCGTCAGCGGGCGGCGATAGCCGGGGCGCACGGAAAAGCCGACATAGCCGGGGTTCTCGACCCGGGCCACGACCACCATCTGGTCGTCGGAGGCGATGGCCAGGTGGCAGGACTGGCGCGCCTCGGCCGAGAGTTGGCGCATCACCGGCAGGGCGGCCTCCATCAGGGTGCGGACCGGCGCCCGGGTCATGGCCAGGGCGAACAACTTGCTGCTGAGCTCATAGCCGTCGCCGTCGGCCGCCGGCTCGATGTAGCCGCGATACTCCAGGACCTGGACCATGCGGAACAGCTCGCTGACCGAGCGGTCCAGGGCCGCGGAGATCTGCGATGTGGTCATGGCCGAACCCTGGCGCGCCAGCAGTTCCAGGATATCGAGGCCCTTTTCGAGCGCCGGCGCCCGGTAGCGGCGCGGGCCGTCGGCTTCGCTGTCCGGCTCGGCGTCGTCCAGGCTCATCGGCGCAGGCCCTCATGCTGAAGCGGCGAGTTGGAGCCGATTTGCCCGGCCGGACAAGCGGTTCCAAGGCGGTAGGCGCGGCGGGCGTTGGTCTCGAAAATCGCCGCGCGGGCCTCCTCGCCCAGGCTGGCGACTAGGTCCTGGGCCATGCCGAGCCAGGCGGCATAGTCGCCGGCCAACAGCAGCACCGGCCAGTCGCTGCCCCAGATCAGCCGCTCGGGGCCGAATATCTGCAGCAGATGCTGGACGTAAGGTTCGAGTTCGCCGGCCCCGGCGCCCGGCGACGCCTCGGTCAGGAGGCCGGAAAGCTTGCACCAGACCTGGGGCAATTCGGCCAGCCGGGCCATGTGATCGCGCCAGGGGTCCAGGCGGCCCTCGGCGATCGGCGGCTTGGCCGCGTGGTCGATGACGATGGTCAGGTCCGGGCGCTGTTTCGCGACATCGGACAGGTGCGGCAGGTGGCGCGGGAAGACCAGGGCGTCGAGGGCGAGGCCGGCGCGGGCCATGGCGTCCAGGGCCGGCGCCACGGCCGGGCTGGCGATCCAGGCGTCGTCGTCCAGCCCCTGCAGCATGGGTCGCAGGCCGACGAGCTTGGGCCGCTTGGCCAGGGCGGCGATCCGGCCCGGCGCGTCGTCCGCCGCCAGGTCCGTCCAGCCGACCACGCCCAGGATGAAAGGCTCGGCCGCGGCCAGGCCCAAAAGCCAGTCGGTGTCGCGCTCGCTGGACTGGGATTGGACCAGGATCGAGCCGGTCACGCCCAGGGGCTCCGCCGCCGCCTTCAGATCGGCCGGGCCGAAGTCGCGATGGATGGCCGCAAGATCTGGCGTCGGCCAGGCGCAGTCGTTCCGGTCGAGGCGCCAGAAGTGCTGGTGGGCGTCGATCACGGCGTGGCCTCGGCCAGCAAGCCCGCCGCGGCGGTCCGCCGACCGGCCGTGAGGGCGAAGGCGGCGACCACGGCGAAGGCCAGGGCCGGGACCGCCATAGCCGCGGCGATCGAGGCCCGGTCGGAAATCCAGCCCATGGCCGCGGTCAGGACCGCCCCGCCGATGATGGCCATGACCAGGAACGAGGCGCCGATCTTGGTCAGCGGCCCCAGCCCCTCGACGCTGAGCGCGAAGATGGTCGGGTACATCACCGACATGAAGAAGCTGGCGGCCACCAGGGCGATGAGGCCCGCCATGCCGGGCGCCAATACGCCCACAAGGCACAGGCCGACATTGATCGCGCCGAACAGGGCCGTCAGCCGCGCAGGGCTGACCCGCCCCATCAGGGCCGAGCCAACGAAGCGGCCAGCCATGAATACGACGAGCGAGATGATCAGGTAGCCGGCAGCGGCGCGCTCGGGCGAACCGACCTCGCGCTCGGCATAGCGGATCAGGAAGCTCCACACCCCGACCTGGGCGCCGACATAGAAGAACTGGGCGAGGACGCCGAACAGGTAGCGAGGCCGCGCCAAGAGCGCGCGCACGTCTGCCATGGTCCCCTGTTCGCTCGCGGCATGATCGCTGGCCGCCGTCGGGAAGCGGGTCAGGGCGATCAACCCGCCCCAGACCAGCACGAACAGGCCAATGACGAGATAGGGGCCCTGAACCGCGTGGGCTTGGGCGGCGTGTAGGGCGTCGAGTTGCGGCGGGGGCATGGCCGCAAGTTGCTTCGCATCCGGCTCGGCGGCGGAAAATATGAACTGGCGACCCACGATCACGCCGGTGATCGAGCCCAGGGGGTTGAAGGCCTGCGCCAGGTTCAGCCGCCGCGCCGCCCCCTCAGGCTCGCCCATCACCAGCATCAGGGGGTTGGCCGAGGTCTCCAGAAAGGCCAGGCCCGCAGCGATCACGAACAGAGCGCCCAGAAAGGCGGAATAGAGCCGAACCTCGGCCGCCGGAAAGAACAGCAGCGCGCCCAGGCCGTAGAGCGCGAGCCCCAGCATCACCGCCACCCTGTAGCCGAACCGGCGCATGAACATCGCCGCCGGCAGGGCCAGGAGGAAATAGCCGAGATAAAAGGCCGACTGCACCAGGCCGGACTGCAGGTCGCCCAGCGAGAACGCCTTGCGGAACTGGGCGATCAGGACGTCGTTCAAGTTGTTCGCCATGCCCCAGAGGAAGAACAGGCTGACGATCAGGATCAGCGGCACAAGCCGCGCCCGCTCTGCGCCCTCCAGCCTGCGCCCCGTCATGCGGCGGTTGCTCCCTGATCGGTCCGCCGTCTGGGCGGCGCAGGCAACGACACCACATATGAAAATGATGTCAATTATAAAAAAGGCAATTGCAACGTCGCGCACCGCCGCCGTCCCCTTGCGCGACGCCTCATCACGCCCAAGATTCAAGATCTGAAAGGAGTCGCCGGCGTGAACTCACCCTTTGAAGGCTATGAAGTCGATGCGCGGCTGAGGCCGGCGCCGCAGGACTTCGCGTTCGAGCTGGACCATGTGCTGTCCTCGGTCGTTGCGCTCGAGGCGAAGATCCCCGAAGACGCCTTCACCGCCGGAACCCTGGGCGCCCACCGCATCGGCAACGGCGCGGTGATCGGGCCCAATGGCCTGGTGCTCACCATCGGCTACCTGGTCATGGAAGCCGAGGAAGTGCTGTTGACCCTCAACAGCGGCCGGCAGGTTCATGCTCACGTCCTCGGCGTCGATCCCGTCACCGGCTTCGGCCTGGTCCAGGCGATGGAGCCTCTCGGCCTGCCTTCATTGCCGATCGGCGATTCCCGGTCGCTGACGGCGGGGGATACGGTGATCGTCGCGGGCGCCGGCGGCCGGGCTCATGCCGCGGCCGGCCGGGTCGTCGCGCGCCAGCCTTTCGCCGGCTATTGGGAATACCTGCTGGACGAGGCCCTGTTCACCGCCCCGGCGCACCCGCACTGGAGCGGCGCGGCTCTGATCGACGAGCTGGGCCGGCTGGTGGGGATCGGCTCGCTGAACATGCTCGGCCAGTTCGGCGACGACGCCGTGCCGATCAACATGTTCGTACCGTCCGAGCTCCTGCCGCCGATCCTGAACGACCTGACCCAGGGCCGCCCTCCCCACCCGCCTCGGCCCTGGCTCGGCGTTCTGGCCCAGGAACTGGGGTCCAGGGTGGCGGTGGTCGGGGTCAATCCCGGCGGTCCCGCCGCCCGCGCCGAGCTGCATGCCGGCGACCTGCTGCTGGCGGTGGGCGGGCGGCCGGTCTCGGACCTGGCGGAGTTCTACCGGCGCCTGTGGGCGCTCGGTCCGCCGGGGGTGACCATTCCCCTGCGCGTGCAGCGCGACAGCGACGTGTTCGAAGTCGAGATCCGCTCAGCCGACCGCGGCGCGCTGCTGAGGAAGCCTCGGTACAACTGAGGCGAGTCTAGGCGGCTTATTTCATCGGCGTGATCTGCAGCTTGTAGGAAATGTAGAGAGCCAGATCGAGCGGCCCCTCCTGGTACCAGGCGATCGGGTGCTGCAACCCGTCCAGCACGAAGCCGTAACCCGGACCAAATTGCGCAGCGCTCGCCTTGGCGTCCTCGGCGATCAGCCGCAGCAGCTCGGACCGGTTCCGCTCGGGTCCCACGATGGTCAGATTCCAGTCGGACTCCCGTAAGACCTCGGTGCGCCCCGCCTTGGGCACGCTCTTGATGAAGGCCGTGACACGCGCAGTGGCCGAGTCAAAGCTGTCTGTGGCCGAGACCGGGGTCTTGATGACCACGCGGGCGACGCTGGTGTCGGTCTTGGTGTCTGGTTCGATCACCGAATCGAGCATGGTTTCGTCGAACGCCCCCACCACCTCGTCTCCGAGACCTAAACTGATCCCATGGCTTGCACCGGCTGCGCGGATCATCGCCCGCAGGGTCTGCTTGAGCTCCTCGCGCCTCTGTCCGGGTTCGCGAGTGTCACAGACGACGCGGACCTCGGTGATCAGGTTGTCGGCGCGACGTGTCAGCGTGACATGCGGGGTCTGCTGCGGATCGTATTCCGAAATCCGACGTTCAGCAGTGACGACGATCTCGCCGGCTTGAGAGCCGGGATTTGGGACTGGCCGCGCGAGGGATGGCGTCGCCCCTATCGAGATAGCCAACACCGCCGCCCATAGTCGCAAGCTTGCCATGTTTCCTCCCGATCGCGCGCCAAGACAAACTTAGGCACGGCGGCAGCGGGACTGCAACGCTGAGATGAGGGCCGATGCGGACGCACACCTCGCGCTGGCGGCGGGCCTCCAGCGGGCCTTTGCTCAGCCCATCCCGCCATAGCGCAGCATCACACCCACGACGGCGCCCATCAGGCTGAGCACGATGGCGATCGCAAGCGACATGTCGGAACTCGCGGCTAGGGCGACGGGATGGTCCCGCAACCATGACAGGTGCGGTTGAAGATTCACTGAACCTCGATCAGTGATCGCTTCAGGCGGCCTGGCCCGAGGGCGCGGCCGATGATCGCGCCCGCGACCACTGTGCGATCTTCTGCAGCAATTCCAGCGGGGCGATCGGCTTGGCCAGGTGGTCGTCCATCCCGGCTTCCAGGCAGTGCGCCACCTGGGCCGGCAGCACGTTGGCCGACAGGGCCAGGATGGGCGTCGCGGCGTTGAGCGGCGAGGCGCTGCGGATGGCGCGGGTGGCGGCGAGGCCGTCCATGCCCGGCATCTGCATGTCCATCAGGATCACGTCGAAGCGCTCCCGCGCGGCGGCTTCGACGGCCTCGGCCCCACCTTCGGCCTCGACCAGGCTGTGCCCCAGGGCGGCCAGCATGGCCCGCACCAGCTCGCGATTGGCGGCCACGTCGTCGACCACCAGGATGTGCGCCGAGCCGACCTCGAGCCCGTCGATATCCTCGGCCTCGTCAGGCGCGGGCGCCGGCTGCGCCGCCGGAGCCGGCACGACGAACCAGAAGGTCGAGCCCTCCCCTTCGCGGCCCTCGACCCCGATCTCGCCGCCCATCAGCTCGACCAGGCTCTTGCAGATCGCCAGGCCCAGGCCCGTGCCGCCATGCAGGCGCGTGCTGGAATTGTCCACCTGCCAGAAGCGCTCGAACAGGCGCTGCCGCACGGCCTGCGGCACGCCGACCCCCGTGTCGGTCACCGCCAGCCGCAGGCGCTCGCCGTCACGCTCGAGCCGGACGGTGACCGAGCCGCGCGGGGTGAACTTCACCGCATTGGTGACCAGGTTCAGCAGCACCTGCTGCAGGCGTTCGCCGTCGGCCTCGACGAATCCTGGGCGGCCGCTGGTCTCCAAGCGCAGATCGAGCCCCTTCGCCGCGGCCTGTTCGGCGACCAGGTCCAGGGTTTCGCGGGCCAGGATCTCCGGGTCGATCGCCCGCGGCGCCAGGGTCACCTGGCCGGCTTCCATGCGGGAGAAGTCCAGGATGTCGTTGACGATCGACAGCAGCGCCCGGCCGCTGCGGGAAATGCGCTCGACATAGAGTTCGGCCTGGGCCGGCAGGTCGGGCGTGCTCTCCAGGAGGCCGGAGAAACCGATGATGGCGGTGAGCGGGGTCCTGATCTCGTGGCTCATATTGGCCAGGAAGTCGCCCTTGGCCACAGAGGCCGCCTGGGCCTCGGACAGGGCCTCGCGCAGCTGGCTCTCCAGCCGCCGCCGGCTGGCCAGGGCGGTGGCCACGGGCAGCACCATCGCGGTCATCACCGCCAGGAACACCTGCAGCAGGAACAGCCGGTCGGCGGCGTCCCAAGGCGGTGCGGCCTCCTCGCGGATGCGCGCGAGCTGATAGCCCACCATCACCAGGGCGCTGATCGCGAGCGCCACCGCCGCGCCGGCGACGTTCAGCTCGAACGCCAACAGGATCAGGGCCGGCGGGACGAGAAACGCGAGAGGATAGCGCGTATGGCTGCAGGTCAGCACCAAGGCCAGGGCGAGCAGCCCGGCCGAAAGGGCGCCGCGCCCGGTCCGCACCGAACCCCAGAGCTCCCGCATGGCCTCCGGCGTCAGAGCCAGCAGCATCGGCCCACCGATCAAAAGGCCCAGGGCGTCGATCCGCCACCAGCTGGCGAGCCCTTCCAGAACCGGCGTGCCGCGCGCGACCCAGATGATCGCGCTGCCGGCGATCGCCGACACAGGCGTCGCGAGCAGGACGCCGACCGCGGAGAATATGGCCAGGTGCCGCGGGCGGCTGATGTCGATGGCCGGGCCGCACCAGCGCAGGGTCAGGGCTGCGCAGATCAGGGCCTCGAGCGAACTGGCGAAGGAGGTGCCGAACGACAGCGGAACCTGGCTCCCGGCCACCACCTTGGCGGCGGCGTTGCCAAGGGTGGTGACCAGCAGCAGCCAGACCCAGCGCCGCGGCGGCGAGCGCAGCATCGCGGCCACCGTGATCGAATTGGCCAGCCACAGGCAGGCGATCCGGCCTCCGAAGCGGGTATAGGTCATGCTGGCGAGGGCCATGGCGAACACGGCCAGGCCGACCGCCAGCAGTTTCAATGCCGTCGACGGCCCCGGGCCCGTGGCGCGCGCCTTGAATGTCCCCAAACTCGCCTCGCCTGCCGCCGCTCGCGGCGATCGATTTCCGGCCGGGTCGCCACCCCCTGGCGACACGATTCAGCTTAGCCGTGAATTGTCGGATCGCCGGTTAATCGTGCATCCGAAACCTTCGCGCGAGACGTGCGGCCGATAGTCGCGCCGGCCCAATTCGGGCATTGTCCGTAACGTCAGGAACTGGGCGCCGGGGAGCTTGTGTATAGCGAGAGATCCGATCTCGGCGCCTGCGACACCGCCCCTGCGGCGCCAAGCGATTCGCCTGGATAGCCAAGCTGTTGGATAATAAATTGATTCGAATGGGCGGAACGATGCGCAAAGTCACTACGGCGCTGCTGGCCGGCGCCTATCTCTGTCTGGCCCTGACAGCGGCCCTGCTCATCTGGCGGGGCGGCGGCGGATGGGGTGCGGGTGTGGCGGCGCTGATCGGCGGCCTGGGCCTGGCCCTCGCCCTGCATGGCCAGGTCTCGCGCATAATGGAGCGCGGCCGCCAGTCGGGCGACCTGGCCGACGTGCGCGACGCCCACGTGATCCTGGCCAACCAGCTGGAAAAGATGCACGACCGGGTCGCCGCCCTGGCCAAGACCGTGGCCACCGAGACCTTCGAGCGCTCCGAAATCCTGGCGGAGGAGATCCGCCGCCTGGACGACGCCGTGCAGCAGATGAGCGACACGCTGGAAGAGCGGCTCTCGATGCCGATGGTCCACCATTCTCCAGTCCACTACGCTCCGGCCCACCACGCGCCGCCTCCGCAATCCCCCGCCCAGCTGCGCGTGGCCGAGGCCATGCAGCATCACTCCGCCCAGCACGCCCTGTTGCTCGACACCGTTCGCGAAGCGATGAGCGACAACCGCATCGACCTCTATCTGCAACCGATCGTCGGGCTGCCGCAGCGGCGGACGGTGTTCTACGAGAGCTTTTCGCGCCTGCGCGACGCCACCGGCCGGGTTCTGATGCCCGCCGAATACCTGACCGTCGCCGAGCCCGAGGGGCTGATGTCGACCATCGACAACCTGCTGCTGTTCCGCTGCGCCCAGATCGTGCGCCGCCTGGCCAAGGGCGACCGCAAGGTGGCGATCTTCTGCAACATCTCCCTGGCCTCCCTGGGCGACGAGCAGTTCTTCCCGCAGTTCCTGGAGTTCCTGTCGCAGAACCGCGACATGGCCAAGGGGCTGGTGTTCGAGCTGGGCCAGGCGGCCTTCGAGCGCCGCGGGGCCACCGAGGCGCGCAACATGGCCAAGCTGGCCGACCTCGGCTTCCGCTTCTCGCTGGACAAGGTCACCGACCTGGACCTCGACTTCCAGGACCTGGCCCGGGCCGACGTCAAGTACGTCAAGGTCACCGCCGACACCCTGATCGGCCAACTGACGGAAGAGGATGGCCGGCTGACCCTGCGCGGCCTGAAGGACATCGCCGCCGCCGACTTCGCCGACCTGACCCGCCGCTATGGCGTCGAGCTGATCGCCGAGAAGATCGAGAGCGAGCGCCAGGTGGTGGACATCCTGGAGCTGAACATCGGCTACGGCCAGGGCAACCTGTTCGGCGAGCCGCGGGCGATCCGCGACCAGGTCCTGGCCGAGGCGGAGCCGCCGGCCGACTTCGTCAAGCGCGGCCTGGCCCAGCACGGCGGGCGGTAACACCCGACAACAGCGTTGACCCGGCAGGGCTAGGCGGCTACCGCCCAGCATATGAGCGCGCCCCTGCCCCTGACCGGCCTGTCAGCCATCGCCGACGACTATGACGTGCTGCTGTGCGACGTCTGGGGGGTGATCCACAACGGCCGCGAAGGCTTCCCCGTCGCCTGCGAAGCCCTGGCGCGTTTCGCAGCGGACAAGCCGGTGGTGCTGATCTCCAACGCGCCGCGGCCAGCCGCCGCCGTGCATGAGCAACTGGAGCGCCTGGGCGTGCCGCGGGCTGCCTGGAGCGCCTTCGTCACCTCCGGCGACGCCACCCGGGCGCTCCTCGCCGAGCGTGCGCCCGGCCCCGCCTGGGCGATCGGGCCGGATCGTGACGCCCCTCTCTACGAGGGCCTGCCCCTGGAATTCGCCGACCCGCACGAGGCGGCCTTCATCAGCTGCACCGGCCCCTTCGACGACGAGGTGGAGACGCCAGAGGACTACCGCACCCGTTTCGGGGTCTGCCTGGAGCGGGACCTGGCCATGATCTGCGCCAATCCCGACATCGTGGTCCAGCGCGGCGACCGGCTGATCTATTGCGGCGGGGCCCTGGCCCAGTTCTACGGCGACCTGGGCGGCAAGGTGATCATGGCTGGCAAGCCACACCCGCCGATCTACGACCTGGCTCTGGCCGAGGCTCAACGGCTGCTGGGCCGGCCGGTCGACCGCCGCCGTGTGCTGTGCGTCGGCGACGGCCTGCCGACCGACGTGCAAGGCGCCCTGCACCAGCATCTTGACTGCCTGTTCGTCGCCGGCGGTATCCACAGGGCCGAGGTGTGCGACGCCACAGGCGCCCTCGATCCGGCGGCCGCGGCGCACCGCCTGGCCGAAGACGGCCTTTCCGCCCGCTACCTGATGGCGGATCTGATCTGGTGAACGGAGGGTGAGTTTGAGCGGACTGCAGCTTGAGGACCTGAGCGTCGGCCAGAGCGCCGAGCGCGCCTGGACGGTCAGCGAGGCCGTGATCCAGGCCTTCGCCGAGGTCTCCGGCGACGCTAATCCCGTGCACCTGGATGAGGCCTATGCCTCAACCACCCAGTTCAAGGGCCGCATCGCCCACGGCATGCTGGCGGCCAGCTACATCTCGGCGGTGATCGGCATGCAACTGCCGGGACCGGGGAGCATCTACCTGTCGCAATCGCTGAAGTTCCGCCGCCCGGTGAAGATCGGCGACGGGGTGACGGCCAGGGTCGAGATAGTGGCGATCGATGAGGCCAAGGCCCATGTGACGCTTCGCACCGTCTGCAGCGTGAACGGCAAGGCCGTGGTCGAGGGCGAGGCGGTGGTGATGGTTTCGCGGCGGGGCGGCTGAACTTGCATCTGAAAGTGATCCACGGCTGGCGCGACATCGAGCCCGAGCACCGCGGCGCGGCCGTGGCGCTGGGCGAGTTCGACGGCGTGCACCGGGGCCACCAGCGGGTGATCGCCGCCGCCGCTGTCGCCGCCGGCCGGCTGCACGCGCCGCTGGGGGTGATCAGCTTCGAGCCGCATCCGCGGCGCTACTTCTTCCCCAATGTCGAGCCCTTCCGGCTGATGACCCTGGACCAGCAGGCCCGGGCGCTGGACGACCTGGGGGTCGACTTCTTCTACGTGCTGCCGTTCGACGCCGAGATGGCGCAGATGAGCGACGAGGACTTCGCCCGCGACGTGCTGGCCTCAGGGCTCGGCGCCCGCCACGTCGCCGCCGGCTTCGACATCACCTTCGGCAAGGGCCGCAGCGGCGATCCCGAGGCCTTGAAGCGCTATGGCGAGACCTATGGCTTCTCGGTCTCCATCGCCGAGCGGGCGGGCGACGAGAAGATCGCCAAATACTCCTCCAGCGGGGTGCGCGAGGCGCTGAAGGCCGGCCATCCCGAACGCGCCACCGAAATCCTCGGCCGGCCCTTCGCCATCGAGGGCGTGGTGGTCGAGGGCCAGAAGCTGGGCCGCAAGCTGGGCTTCCCCACCGCCAACGTGAACGGCGGCGACTATGTCCGCCCGCGCCTGGGCTCCTATGCGACGAGGACCCGCTTGGCCGACGGCCGCGAGATCCCCGGCGTGGCCAATTTCGGCGTCAATCCGACGACCGGCCTGGTCGAGGCGCGGCTGGAGGTCTGGCTGTTCGAATTCGACGAAGACCTCTACGGCCAGACCATCGAGACGGACCTGGTGGCGTTCCTGCGGCCGGAGTTGAAGTTCGAGGGCCTGGAAGCGCTGATCGACCAGATCGGCAAGGATGCCGACGCGGCGGCGAGGATTTTGCTGCCAGAGATTTGAGAGGCAAGGACCGAGACGGCTTTAACCGCCGCTGCCGAATCGGGGCAGGTCATTCCACGCTGTAGAGACACCACGAGTAATCCGGGACTGGATTCATGTTCCGGCCTCCAGCCGGAACATGCGGCGTGACCGCAGCGACATCACGTGCGGACTTTCCGGCAGGATAGTGGATGAAGTCGATCGCGTTGCCGTTCCCAAATGCGCAACTGGTGCCGTCGTGGAACTTCACGGTGAAGACGGTGTAGCCCATCCCAGTCTCGCCGGCTTCATAGAGCTGGTTGGCGAAGCTCGCGGGCAAGCGATGTGGGCTTTCCGAGAGGGCGTCGATCTCGGCCAGAGAGACGACTGACTTGCCGCGATCATCTTCGGGCCAGACACCCCACCAACGGAACCAAGTGATGGCCTCGCTTAGGTAAACACACTCGATATTCGTGCCGGATTTGAGGCGAACTCGAGAAGGGAAATACAGTGGCTCGCCGGCACGGCCTCCGCTGGGCGTAATGAGGCTCAGCGCGTCGGCCTGCGCCTTCGTCAATCTCGGATAGCTCCGCTGCATGACCCAGAGATGATGCAGCTTAGCAAGCCTGTCGAGGGGCGATCGGATGCGGCGTCGCTCGTTCCGTATCGGCGGTCAGGGACGCGGTGGCCCGCACTTGGTCTCTAGGTGCGCCGTCCAGCGGCGAGGCCGAGCCTTGATTTCACAGTTGCGAGCCTGCCTGCCGTTCCGGCCAAGTCAAGGGCGCAACCGGCCTCCGCCTGTCGTATTGGAACTAACGATCCCGCCTGCTAATCTAGCCATCTAGCTAGCCAGATAGCCAACTCATCGGAGCAGCCCAATGCATACCGTCGGCGTCTTTGAAGCCAAGAATCGTCTGACGGCCCTGTTGGACGAAGTCGAAGGCGGCGGCGAGGTGATGATCACACGTCGCGGCAAGCCGATAGCCCGCCTGGTTCCGGCGGAGACCGGCTTCAATCGAGACAAGGCCCGCCGCGCCGCCGAGGGGCTTCGAACGGCCAGCAAAGGCCAGACGCTGGGCGGCCTGAGCATCCGGGACCTGATCGACGAAGGGCGGCGGTGAGTTTCGTCCTCGACAATTCCATCGCCCTCGCCTGGTGCTTCGAGGACGAACAGACTCCGGCGATCATGGCGCTGCTCGACCGGGTCGCCGCAGCGGGCGCATTCGCCCCGCAGCTATGGCCGATCGAGGCGCTGAACGGGCTGCTGACCGCCGAACGGCGTGGCAGGATCACGGCCGAGAAGCGCCGCAGCCTGGCGGGCCTGCTCAACGCCTTGCCGATCAGCATCGACGATGAAACCGCCGTTCGGACATGGAGCGCGACAGCGCAACTCGCCGAAGCCTATGGCCTGACCGCTTATGATGCGACCTATCTCGAACTGACGCTCCGCCTGCAAGTTCCCCTTGCGACCAGTGACAAGCGCCTAGTCGCCGCCGCCCGGGCGGCTGGCGTAGAGATGCTCCCGACAAGCTAGGGCTGGGCTGGGGCAACAACCCACTCGCCCCTCGCGCCGCCCTCTGTTACACCGCCCGCATGATCAAGGTTCGGACAGGGTTTCGAATTATCCGCCCGGCGTGACGCGCTCCTGTTAAGGGCTGTCGCGCGCCGGGAGACCTCGACCCTTTTCAAAGTCCCATCGAGCCTTAGTTTTGGATCCGATCATGGCCAACGACGCCCACGGCGAGACCGCCGCCCGCGACTACCGCGAAACCGTCTTCCTTCCCGAGACCCCGTTCCCCATGCGCGCGGGCCTACCCAAGCTGGAGCCCGAGATCCTGGGCGAATGGGCGCGCACCGACCTCTACGCCGCCATGCGCAAGAAGCGCCAGGCGGACGGGGCGCCCCTGTTCGTGTTCCATGACGGCCCGCCCTACGCCAATGGCGCCATCCACATCGGCCACTCGCTGAACAAGATCCTCAAGGACTTCGTGGTCCGCTCGCGTTTCCTGTTGGGCTACGACGTCGACTACGTCCCCGGCTGGGACTGCCACGGCCTGCCGATCGAGTGGAAGGTCGAGGAGGAGTTCCGTAGCAAAGGCCGGCGCAAGGACGAGGTCAGCAAGGCCGAGTTCCGCGCCCGCTGCCGCGAATACGCCGAGCACTGGATCGGGGTCCAGGGCGGCGAATTCCAGCGCCTGGGGGTGATCGGCGACTGGGCTAACCGCTACTCGACCATGGATTTCTCCAGCGAAGCCAAGATCGTCGAGGAGTTCCACAAGTTCGTGGCCATGGGCCAGCTCTATCGCGGCTCCAAGCCCGTCATGTGGAGCCCGGTCGAGCGCACCGCCCTGGCCGACGCAGAAATCGAATACCACGACCATGTCAGCCCCACGGTCTGGGTGAAGTTCCCGGTGATCGAGGGCTCGGACGGCGAGGTCGGGGCCTCGGTGGTGATCTGGACCACCACGCCCTGGACCATCCCGGCCAACCGGGCGATCTCGTACAATCCGGACATCGCCTATTCGGTCTATGTGGTCGAGGCCATGGAGACCGGCCTGCCGTTCGAGCCCTGGGCCAAGCCCGGCGACCGGCTGGTCGTCGCCGACCGGCTGGCCGAGGACGTGCGCGCGGCGGCCAAGATCGACCGCTGGCGCCGCGAGGAACGGGTCGACTGCCAGGGCATGGTCTGCGCCCACCCCCTGGCCAACCTGGACTCGGGCTATGGTTTCGCGGTGCCGCTGCTGGCCGGTGACCATGTGACCGAGGATGCGGGCACGGGCTTCGTCCACACAGCTCCCGGCCATGGCCAGGACGACTATCAGGTCTGGCTGGCCCACGGCCATCGCGAGATCCCCGACACCGTCGATCCGGACGGCGCCTACTACGACCACGTGCCCCTGTTCGCCGGCCTGAAGGTGCTGGAGACCGAGGGCAAGAAGGCCGGCAAGTTCGGCCCGGCCAACGGCGCGGTGATGGACAGGCTGATCGAGGCCGGCAACCTTCTGGCCCGCGGCCGGCTGGAGCACAGCTATCCGCACAGCTGGCGCTCCAAGGCCCCGGTGATCTTCCGCAATACGCCCCAGTGGTTCATTCGCATGGACGCGCCGATCGAGGGCCCGGCGCACCAGGGCAAGACCCTGCGCCAGACCGCGCTGCGCGCCATCGACGCCACCGAGTTCTATCCGGCTCAGGGGCGCAACCGCATCCGCTCGATGGTCGAGACCCGCCCCGACTGGCTGGTCAGCCGCCAGCGCGCCTGGGGCTCGCCCCTGGCCATCTTCATCGAGAAGGACACCGGCCACCCCCTGGCGGACCCGGACGTCTCCAAGCGCATCTGCGAGGCCATCGCCGAGGAGGGCGCCGACGCCTGGTTCAACCGCCCGGCCAGTGACTTCCTGGGCAACCACGATCCCGACCGCTACGAGAAGGTCGACGACATCCTCGACGTATGGTTCGACAGCGGCTCGACCCACGCCTTCACCCTGGAGGGCCGGGCGGATTCCCACTCGCCCGCCGACTGCTATCTGGAGGGCTCGGACCAGCACCGCGGCTGGTTCCAGTCCTCGCTGCTGGAATCCTGCGGCACGCGCGGGCGCGCGCCGTTCAAAGCGGTCGTGACCCACGGCTTCACGCTCGACGAGAAGGGCGAGAAGATGTCCAAGAGCCTGGGCAACACCATCGAGCCCCAGGCGATCATGAAGGACAGCGGGGCCGAGATCCTGCGCCTCTGGGCGGCGATGGTCGACTACGCCGAGGACCAGCGGATCGGCAAGACCATCCTGCAGACCACGGTCGACGGCTATCGCAAGCTGCGCAACACGGTGCGCTACCTCTTGGGCGGCCTGGCCGGCTTCGACGAGGCAGAGCGCGTAGCCCTGGCCGACATGCCGCCGCTGGAGCGCTACATCCTGCATCGCCTCTGGCAGCTCGACGGCCTGGTTCGCCGCGCCTACGAGACCTACCGCTTCCAGGACGTCTGGCGGCCGCTGTCCGAGTTCTGTTCGGGCGACCTGTCGGCCCTCTATTTCGACATCCGCCGGGACGCCCTCTATTGCGACCGGCCTGACAGCCTGCGCCGCCGCGCCTGCCGCACGGTGATGGACCTGGTGTTCGAGCGCCTGACCGCCTGGCTCTCGCCCCTGGCCTGTTTCACCATGGAGGAGGCCTGGGCCACGCGCTTCCCCAGCGCTGGCTCCAACTGCCTGAGGGTGATCCCGGAGACGCCGGCGGAATGGCGCAACGACGCCGAGGCCGAGCGCTGGGGCCGGGTCGAGACGGTGACCCGCGCGGTCACCGGCGCCCTGGAGGTCGAGCGGCGCGAAAAGCGCATCGGCGCGGCCCTGGAGGCGGCGCCCCGGGTGCATATCACAGCGCCCGAACTCCTGGCCGCCTTCGAGGGCCTGGACGCCGCCGAGGTGTTCCGCACCAGCCAGGCGAGCCTGGTCGCCGGCGAAGGGCCTGAGGGCGCCTTCCGCCTCGACGAGGTCAAGGGCGTCGCCGTCGAACCGCTGAAGGCCGAAGGTCAGAAGTGCGCTCGTTCCTGGCGCATCCTGCCGGAGGTGGGAAGCGATCCGCGCTACCCCGACCTGTCGCTGCGCGACGCCGACGCGGTCGCCTACTGGGATGAACAGCATGGCGAGTGAATCGCCGGGCCGCCGCACCAGCTGGGTCGCCTACGCCCTCGCCGCCCTGGTGGTGGTGCTGGACCAGGCCTCCAAGGCCTATGTCATCGGCCCGCTGGACTTGCCCGAACGTCTGCGGATCCCGGTGCTGCCGCCCTTCTTCATGCTCAGCTCGGTGGCCAACCAGGGGGTCAGCTTCGGCCTCCTGCGCGCCGACACGCCCATGGGCCGCTGGCTGCTGGTGATCTTCGCCGCGGCGGTGGTGATCGGCCTCGGCGTGTTCGCCTGGCGCCAGACCAGGCTTTGGACGGCGCTGGCCATCGGCCTGATCATGGGCGGGGCGATCGGCAACAACCTGATCGACCGGGTGCGATTCGGCTCGGTGGTCGATTTCCTGGATTTCTCCGGGATCGGCTTCAAATGGGTGTTCAACGTGGCCGACAGCGCCATCACCGTCGGCGTGATCCTGCTGCTGCTGGAAGGACTTGTCTCGCCGAACAAGGCGGAGAAACCCGCGGCGTCTTAGGGCATTGGCGCCCGGCGCAATAATGCGCTATCGAAGCCGCAAGAGACGGCCGGGGGCGGTCCTAGGAGCATAGGTCTGATGAGTTTCAATCGCGTCGCGGTCGCCGCCGTTCTGCTGGCGGGCCTGGGCCTGGCGGGCTGTCAGAGCACGCGCGAGGCCCTGGGCATGACCAAGGTCACCCCCGACGAGTTTCGCGTGGTCACCAAGGCGCCCCTGGTTGTGCCCCCCGACTACGCCCTGCGCCCGCCGGCGCCCGGCGAGCCGCGCCCCCAGGAGCTGCAGCCCGAAAGCGCCGCCCGCACCGCCCTTCTGGGCGCCCGCGCGGCCGAGTCGCGCTCGGACGGCGAAAAGATGCTGGCCTCCAAGGCCGGCGCCGATCATGCCGACCCGCTGATCCGCTATGTGGTCGATGACGAGTTCGGCAGCGTGGCGCACAAGGAAACCAGCTTCGCCGACAAGATCATGTTCTGGCGCAAGGACAAGCCCGAGACCCAGGGCCAGGCGCTGACCGCCAACGAGGCTGGCGCCTCGAGCCCGACCCCGGTCGATCCGGAAGTCGAAAAGACCCGCATCGCCAAGCTGACCGGCAACGGGCCGATCGTGATCAAGCGCGAGAAGGACTCGCACATCAAGCTGCCGGGGCTCTGAGCTCCCGGCAACCGCCGCCCTATTCCATCGGCCCAGACACCTGCAGCCCGCGGGCGCGCAGGTGGTCGAGCACGCCCCCCGGCATGATCAGGGTCGGCAGGTCGAATTCCGCCACCGCGCGCGGCGCGCCGCGGCTGAGCGCCTGGGCGATGGCGGCGCTGTCCTGGTTCGCCGCCCTGTCGAAAGCCGCCCCAAAGGCCGGCGCCGCCTGCAGGCAGGCGCGGTCGATGGCGTCGATCGGCGGGGTGGTCACCTCGCCCTTGGCCCAGGCGTCGGCCAGGGCTTTCAGCCGATCCGGCCCCACCGAAAGGTCGTGCACCGAGGCGGCGAGGCAGGCTTCCTGGCCTTTCGCCCCGAGAGTTTTGAACTGGTTGATCATCTCGCTGGCGTCCACCGTGCCCGACGGCGTCTCGCTGAGCCCCTTGGCGTGCGCCAGCTTGCGCACCTTGCTCTCCACCTGGCCGGACTGCAGATCGTAGGCCTTGAGGAAGTCCTGCGACAGCCAGAAGCCCGCTACGGCCGGTTTCCAGCCGTCGTAGTGACCCTGGCCCTGGCCGATCGACTGGCGCATGGCGGCGAACTGGCGGCGAAGCGGCGGGGACAGCGTCGTCTCCATGGGCGTGGGCGAGCGAAGTTCGCCGAAATTGACCAGGATCAGCCCGGTCTCGGCGACCTTGTTCTTCGGCTGTGGCCCCACGATCAGGGTGCTGGCCGAGGCCAGGCGCTTTTCCAGGCCCGAGGTGTCCCAGTTGAAGTTGCGCGGCGTCACGCGCGGGGCGCCGATGATCCAAATCTCGTTGCGGCCATCGGAGACGCGCCACCAGGCCGGCGCTGCGCCGGCGGCGGATGCCAGGGTCAGGCCGAAAACGCCGGCCATAACGGCGCACAGCGCCGAGAAAACGCGGGATCGGGTCAAGAAATCCACTCGGTTGAATCAGCGCGGGGGAGGCGGCGCGCCACGACTACAGATTTGGGCGATAGGCCCGCCGATCAAGGCGATGTCGTGGCGGGCGCCGTCCTATAACGCGGAATCGGCTATGGTGGCCGTATGACAATCCGTCGCCTCCCGCCGGAAACCGTGAACCGCATCGCCGCCGGCGAGGTGGTCGAGCGGCCGGCCAGCGCCGTCAAGGAGCTGGTGGAAAACGCCATCGACGCTGGCGCGAGGCGGATCGAGGTGCAGGCCGATCAGGGCGGCCTGTCCCGCATCCTGGTGGTCGACGACGGCTCCGGCCTCACGCGCGAGGAGCTGGGCGTCGCCGTCGAGCGCCATGCGACCTCCAAGCTGTCGCCGGATGACGATGGAAACTGGGACCTGCTGCGCATCGGCACCCTGGGCTTTCGCGGCGAGGCCCTGCCCTCGATCGGCTCGGTCGCCCGCCTGACCTTGACAGCCCGCGCACAAGGTTCAGCCGACGCCTATGCGCTGGCGGTCGAGGGCGGGGCGGTGGGCGAGGCGCATCCGGCGCCCTTCGCCGGACCGCACGGAGCGCGGGTCGAGGTACGTGACCTGTTCTTCGCCACCCCCGCGCGGCTGAAGTTCATGAAGTCGGAACGCGCCGAAGCCATGGCCATCACCGAAGAGGTCAAGCGCCAGGCCATGGCCCACGAGGCGGTGGCCTTCGCCCTGGACCTGGACGGGCGCCGTGTGCTGCGCCTGCCGGCCGAGGCCGAGGGGCCGGAGGGGCGGCTGAAGCGGCTCCACGCCGTCCTGGGGGGCGAGTTCCAGGACAACGCGCTGCTGATCGACCAGACGCGAGACGGCGTGCGCCTGACCGGCTATGCCGGCCTGCCGACCTATTCGCGCGGCAACTCGGCCCACCAGCACCTGTTCGTCAACGGCCGGCCCGTGCGCGACCGGCTGCTTCAGGGGGCCTTGAGGGCCGCCTACGCCGATTATCTGGCAAGGGATCGGCACCCCACCGCAGCCCTCTATGTCGAGCTGGATCCGGTCGAGGTGGACATCAACGTCCACCCGGCCAAGGCCGAGGTGCGTTTCCGCGACCCCAGCCTGGTGCGCGGCCTGATTGTCGGCGCCCTGCGCCACGCCCTGGCCGGCGCGGGGCACCGGGCCTCTACCACCGTCGCCAGCCAGGCCCTGGGCGGCTTCCGCCCCGGCGGCCCGAGCGCGGCAGGCTTCTCGGCCTGGGGCGCCGGCGGGTGGACGCCCTCTCCGGTCGCCGCGACCGCCAACCTGCCGGGCCTGGGCCAGGTCTCGGCGCGGGTCGAACCTTCGCCGAGCGGCTTCGCACAGGTGGCCGAAGCCGCCATGGCCTTCGTTCAGGACGCCCCGCCGGCGCCGGCCGGCGAGACGGTGGTTGATCCGACCCTTTTTCCCCTGGGCGCCGCCCGGGCTCAGGTGCACGAGACCTATATCGTCGCCCAGACCCGCGACGGGGTGGTGATCGTCGACCAGCACGCCGCCCATGAGCGGCTGGTCTATGAGCGCATGAAGGCCGAGATGGAGGCCGGCGGCGTGACTCGCCAGGCCCTGCTGCTGCCCGAGGTGGTGGACCTGGACCCCGCCGAGGCCCAGCGGGTGGCGGACAAGGCCGAGGAGCTGGCCGCGCTCGGCCTGATCATCGAGCCCTTCGGCCCCGGCGCCATCCTGGTGCGCGAGACCCCGGCCCTCTTGGGCGAGACCGATGTCGGCGGGCTGATCCGCGACATCGCCGACGACCTCTCCGAGAACGGCGCCGCCCTGGCCCTGGCCGAGCGGCTGCAGGCGGTCTGCTCGACCATGGCCTGCCACGGCTCGGTCCGCGCCGGTCGCCGGCTCAGCGCCGCCGAAATGAACGCTCTGCTGCGCCAGATGGAAGCCACGCCCCACTCCGGCCAGTGCAACCACGGCCGCCCGACCTATGTGGAACTGAAGCTGGCCGACATCGAGCGGCTGTTCGGGCGCCGGTGACACGACCTGAAACCGACGCGCCTCAATTGCGACAACACTGGCGCGCAGGTCTGGGGCGTGTAGGAGTACGCCGCATGCCGCCGTTTCGCCTGATCCCCGCCGTTCTGGCCCTGGCCCTGCTGGCCAGCCCCGCCCTGGCGGAGGAGCCCCAGGCGTCCGACGCGCCGGTGGCCACCGCCAAGGGAGCGCCGGCCGCGCCGCCGGACACCACCGCTGCCGACATCCAGCAATTCGTCGCCGACGGCGCCGACGACCAGAAGGAACCCCTGCCCGACCACAAGCCCCACGGCTTCGTTTCGGTCGGCGTCGGCACGGGCGGCTATCGCGAGGTCGCCGGCGCGGTCACCGTGCCGATCGGCGACAAGGACCAGGGCCAGGTGACCCTGGCCATCGACGCCGGGAAGGTGGACGGGCGCAGGCACTGAGCCTGCGCCGCGCCGTCAGAACGGAGCGAACCCGTTCGGCGCGCCCAGGCCCGTCGGCCCGTCGTAGCCGCCGACTGCATTGCACAGGTAGTAGGTAGAACTGCCGACCGCGCCGCAGCTGCCGTTGCTGCCCGAGGTCACGTCGGTCAGGGCGCTGGAGTTCCCATAGAGGAAGCGGCCGTAGGGGAACTGGCTGGAATTGACCACATTGCCGTAGACCCCCGCGATCAGCGGGGCGGCGACGCTGGTGCCGCCGAACACCAGCCAGGCCGAGGTCCTGGAATTGGCCGGCCCAAAGACGGCGACGCCGGTGTTCGGGTCCGCCACGGCCGAGACGTCGGCGATGGTGCGCATGGCGCAGCCGGAGTCGAACTGCCAGGTCGGCTTGGGATAGGTGGTGCTGCAGCCGCTGCCCGCGCCGGACCAGGCCGTCTGCGTCCCGTTGCTGGCGAGGCTGGTGCCGCCGACGGCGATCACCGACGGCAGGGACGCGGGAAACTGCGGCCCGGCGGCATAGGCGCTGTCGCCCGAGCTGGCGGTGATCACCAGGTTCGGATTGACCGCGAAGGGATAGGCGCTCTGGTAGTTGTAGGCGCCAGCATAGGCGGCGGACCCGGACTCGCCGCCGCCATAGCTGTTGCTGATCACCGCCGCGCCCATCCTGGCCGCGGTCTGCTCGGCGGTCGCCAGGTCGGCGAAGCTGGCCGAATTGGCCTCCACCAGGATGATCTTGCAGTTGGGGCACATGGCGCTGACCATCTCGATGTCGAGCGCGCTCTCCTGGGCCCAGCCGGTGTTCTGGCGGGGAAGGCCGCTGGTCCCGCCGTTCTGGTTCACCTTGCGGAAGCAGCCGGTGCTGGCGAGGCAGGCCGGCAGGCCGTACTGCGAGCGATAGGTCGCCAGATCGCTGGCGGCGTTGGTGTAGCCATAGGCGTCGACGATGGCGACGGTGATCCCCACGCCGCCGGTCGGGACAGCGCCCTTGTTGTAGGCGGCCCACAGGGCTGAGGGGCCATAGCCGGCCGGGGTGATGTTGCGCGCCAGCATGCGCGCGATCGGCGCGCCGCGGCCATCGGTCACCACATGGGCGTGGCAGCGGGCCATCCCCCGGGCTGCAGGCCCTGGACAGGTGGCCATGTGGAAGGTGTTGCCCGAGCGCTCCAGCCAGCCCTGCGCTCCCGCAGGCCCGGCCAGCGACGCCATCACGGCGACCAGGACCGACCCGATCGCGGCCGAAAGACCACGCAGCATGTTTTCGCCCCTATCTCAGTCGGCGGCGCGGGAACAGACCGGCGCAGCCCCTTGGCCGCGGATGAGAACACCTTTCCGCGACTCCGGCCACCAACTGTAGAGCTCGTGATGTGAATATTTTAGGAAATTAAGAAATCGGGACCAACAAAATCGCCTCTTAGGCTAATCCCGCAATAATTCGTTAACCGAAGTCTTGGAGCGGGTCTGAGCGTCTACTGTCTTGACGATCACCGCACAGGAGAGGCTCGGCCCCGCGCCGTGCGGATCGGGCAGGGTCCCCGGCACCACCACGGAATAGGGCGGCACCTTGCCGCGATGCACTTCGCCGGTCTTGCGGTCGACGATCTTGGTCGAGGCGGAGATGAACACCCCCATCGACAGCACCGAGCCCTCGCCGATGATCACCCCCTCGACCACCTCGGAGCGGGCGCCGATGAAGCAGTCGTCCTCGATGATGGTGGGATTGGCCTGCAGCGGCTCCAGCACGCCGCCGATGCCCACGCCGCCGGACAGGTGCACGTTCTTGCCGATCTGGGCGCAGGAGCCGACCGTCGACCAGGTGTCGACCATGGTCCCTTCATCGACATAGGCGCCGATATTGACGAACGAGGGCATCAGCACGGCGTTGCGGCCGACGAAGGCCCCGCGGCGCACGATCGAGCCCGGCACGGCGCGAAAGCCCGCGGCCTCGAAGTCGGCCCCGGTCCAGCTGGCGAACTTGCCGGGCACCTTGTCCCACCAGGGGCCGACGCCCGGCTCGTGGGTCAGGCCGGCTGTTCCGGTCATCAGCACGTTCTGGTGCAGGCGGAAGGAAAGCAGCACCGCCTTCTTCAGCCACTGGCGCACCACCCACTCGCCCTCGACCTTCTCGGCCACGCGGGCACGGCCGGCGTCCAGCAGCTGGATGGCCTCGGCCACCGACTCGCGGATGAAGCCGGTGGTGGTGTGGCTGATCTCGGCGCGAGCCTCCCAGGCCTGCTCGATGGCGGCTTCCAGGTCGGCGAACCGGTTCTCGTCGGTCATGGTCGTTTCAACTCTGCTTCAGGCGGGCGGCGGCCAGGAATGGCGCCAGTGTCTCGGTGCGGTATTGAACGAAGGCGGCGTCGGAGCGGGCGGCGTGCGCGCCCACCAGCACCGTGGTCATGCCGAGGCCGGCGGCGGGCGCCAGGTTCTTCTCGCTGTCCTCGAAGAAGCAGGTGGCCAGGGGATCGATGTCGTGCGCCTCGATCATCCGGCGGAAGGTCCCCGGATTGGGCTTGGGCACATAGTCTGCAGAGGCGATGTGGAACACCGCCTCGAACTGGTCGGCCAGGTCCAGCTTTTCCAGCACCCGGTCGGCGTGGCGGGCGTCGCCATTGGTGAAGATCAGCCGCCGGCCCGGCAGGCGCTCGATCGCCGCGCGCAGGGCCGGGTCCGGGGTCAGGCCGTCCATGGAGACGTCGTGCACCTCGTCCAGGAACAGCTCCGGATCGACCCCGTGATTGGCCATCAGGCCGGCCAGGGTGGTGCCGTGCTCGTGCAGGTACTTCTTCTGCAGCGCCCGCGCCTCGGTGCGCTCCAGGCCCGTCTCGCGCTGCATGAAGTCGGTCATGCGCGCCTCGATCAGGGCCATGAACTCGCATTCGGCCGGATAGAGGGTGTTGTCCAGGTCGAACAGCCACACGTCTATGTGGGCCAGGTCTGGCGAGGACTCTGGGGTCATGCCCGCACCAGGGTCCCGGCGCCGTGCTCGGTGAACAGCTCGGTCAGCATGGCGTGCGGGCGGCGGCCATCCAGGATCACCACCGCCTCGACCCCGGCCTCCACCGCGGCGATGGCGGTCTCCAGCTTGGGGATCATGCCGCCGGTGGCGACGCCGTCGGCGATCATGCGCTTGGCCTCGACCACGGTCATCTGCCGCACCAACTCGCCGTCGGCGCCCAGTACGCCGGCGACATCGGTCAGCAGCAGCATGCGCTTGGCCTTCAGCGCCCCCGCCACCGCCCCGGCCACGGTGTCGGCGTTGATGTTGTAGGTGTCGCCTTCCTCGGACACGCCGATCGGGGCGATCACCGGGATATAGTCGTGGTTGGCGTAGATCAGGGCTTCCAGGATCTGCGGATCGACCCGCTTGGGGTCGCCGACGAAGCCCAGGTCGACGATGTGCTCGATGTTGCTGTCCGGGTCGCGCCGCGACTTCTTGGTCTTTTCGACCGTGATCAGCCGCGCATCCTTGCCCGACAGGCCCACGCCGCGCACGTCGGCCTCGGCGCCGGCCTGGTTGATGTAGTTGACGATCTCCTTGTTGATCGCCCCGGAGAGGACCATCTCGGCCACCTCCATGGTCGCCTCGTCGGTGACGCGCAGGCCGTCGACGAAGGTCGACTTGACTCCGGCCTTCTCCAGCATGCGGCTGATCTGCGGGCCGCCGCCATGGATCACCACCGGATGCACGCCCAGAAGCTTCAGGAGCACGCTGTCGGCGGCGAACAGCCTGGCCACCGCCTCCTCGCCCATGGCGTGGCCGCCGTATTTGATCACCACCGTCTCGCGGTCGTAGATCTGGATATAGGGCAGCGCCTCCGCCAGGGTCTTGGCGGTCGCCCAGCCGGGCTCGTCGGGGGATTCGGCGTAGGGGTCGGTCATGGCGGATCCGGGCGGGGACAAGCGGGCGCGGATCGGATAGAGCAGACCGGGACGATTGTCACGGACTGACAGGGGGCGATTTCAGCGGGCGCCGTCCGCCGTCGAAACCTCCGCGCCCTTGGGCGCCACGATCACCGCCAGGAACTCGGCCGGCTCGGTTCGGCTCGGATTGCGGCAGACGATGTGGTGCGCGCCCGGCGCCTCGGTCCAGCTCTGGCCGGGGCCAAGGGTCTTTTCCGGCTCGCCCTCCACCTGGGTGACGATGGTCCCTTTCAGCACGTAGGCCATTACGAAGCCGCCGTGGTGGTGCGGCATGGAGCTCTGGCCCGGCGCATAGGTGACGGTCACGGCTGTGAGGGCCATGTCCTTGCCGCTCGGCAGGTCGGCCTGGGTCACCGAAGCCACTGTAGCGCCGGCCAGGGCGCGCGAGGCCGGAGCCAGGCCGGCGACGAGCGCCATGGCGATAAGTATGGCGCGCATGTTCGTCACCCCTTGGCCAGTTTTTCGACGGCCGCCGCCAGACCGGCGTCCGACGGCCCCAGCTTGCGCGCCACCCGCCCCTTGGCGTCGATCAGCACCACCGTCGGCACGTCGTGCACGTCGAAGGCGCGGAACAGCCGGCCGGTCTCGTCCAGGGTCAGGGGCGCGGCGCTGCCGGGCTTGGCCTGATAGTCGCTGAGATCCTTGGCCGAGGCCCAGAGGCCGGAAGCCACCCCCAGCCAGTCGGCCTGACCCTTGGGCGCGATGGCGTTGACCTCTTCGCGCACCCGCCGACAGGCCTTGGACGCCTCGGGCCGGCTCTGGGCCAGGTAGCCCTCGCACCAGGGCGAGAAGAACACCAGCACGCGCGGCTTGCCGTCCGGGTTGGCGCCGGTCAGCGGAAAAGGCGCGCCGGCAGTGGTGGTCGCGGCGAGGCCCGTGGGCTGATCGCCGACACGGAACACCGGTTCGCGGGCCTCCTCGGCGCCGGTCGCCCCGGGCTTGCCCTGTTCGGCCAGGGCGGCGGCGAAGGCCTGGTGCAGCTTGTCGTCCTCCAGGTGGCCGACGTAGAGGATGCGGCCGTCGCGACCGACCACCACGTGCTGTGGCGTCACCCGCAGGTTCAGCGCCTGGGCCAGCCGCCCGTCGTCGATCACCACCGGCATGGTCAGGCTCAGCTTCTGGCGATAGGCGGCGACGCCCTCTGGGGTCTCGTTGAAGCCGGTGTTGACGGCGACGATCGTCACCTTGTCCTTCAGGTCCTGATAGTCCTTCTCGAAGGCCGGCATCTGCTGGCGGCATGGCACGCACCAGGTCGCCCAGAACTTCAGATAGACGGGCTTTTCCCCGTAGGCTTTGGCAAGGTCGATGCGCTGGCCGTCGAGGGTGGTGAGGGTGAGCGCGGGCGCCGGCCGGCCCAGAAGCTCTCGCCCCGCCGCCTCGGCCCGGCCCTGGCCGCTGTCGTCGTCAGCCTTTGCGGCGACGGCCGGTTTGGCCTGCATCGCGGGCGGCGCATGGCGGTCACAGCCAGCGCACAGCAGCAGCAGCGCGGCCAAGGAAGCTCTTGTCATCGGGTCCATCCTCCACTGGGTCCGCAGGATGGCGGCCTGACGGGCCAGAGTGGATTGCCAGTTTTGGGGAAAATCGAGGGCTGTTCCCTGTCCACTGACGCGGCGGCTCGCGCTGCACAGATTGGCGGGGTCTAAACCCCCACGGCCTCGGCGATCTCGGCTCGCAGCTCCGGCAATCCCGTCCCCTTCTCCGAAGACGTGGCGACCACCCGAGGGAAGGCCGCCGGGCGCTTGGAGATCGCCTTCAGGGTCGCGGCCACCACCTTGTCCAGTTCGGCCGGCTTGATCTTGTCGGCCTTGGTCAGGACGATCTGGTAGGACACCGCCGCGAGGTCCAGGGCGTCCAGGGCCTCAGCGTCGACGCTCTTCAGGCCATGGCGCGCGTCGATCAGCAGATAGACCCGCTTCAGGTTCGGCCGGCCGCGCAGGTAGGCGCGGCCGAGGTTCTGGAACTTCTTGGTGTCGGTCTTCGACGCCCGGGCGAAGCCGTAGCCGGGCAGGTCCACCAGGCGCAGCTTTTCGTCCAGCACGAAGAAATTGACCTCGCGCGTGCGCCCCGGCTCGTTGGAGGCGCGCGCCAGGTGCTTCTGGCCCACCAGGCCGTTGATCAGCGAGGACTTGCCGACATTGGAGCGGCCGGCGAAGGCCACTTCGGGCAGGTCGGCGGGCGGCAAGCCGTCGATCGACACCGCCCCCATCATGAACAGGCACGGCCGCGCGAACAGGATCCGCGCGGCCTCGATGGCGGCTTCGTCGTGGGCGGGGTCGCTCACCCCGCCGGCCTGGGCTTGGCGAAGGCGCCGAAGAAGCTGTCGATCGGGTTCTCCACCTTCAGCCGGTGCATGATCACGTACTGCTGCAGGATCGACAGCACGTTGTTCCAGCACCAGTAGATCAGAAGGCCGACGGTGAACTGGGCCATGATGAAGGTGAACATGATCGGCATCAGCTGGAACATCATCTTCTGAGCCGGATCGACGCCCGCCGGCGGGCTCATCGCCTGGCTGAGCCACATGGAAAAGCCGTAGAGCAGCGGCCAGACGCCCAGGTGCAGGCTGGTGGCCAGGAGGGTCCCGATCAGGGGCGCGTGCGAGGGATCCCACGGGATGGCGCCGAACAGGTTCCAGACGGTGGTCGGATCCTTGGCCGACAGGTCCTGGATCCAGCCGAAGAACGGCGCCTGGCGCATCTCGATGGTGACGGTCAGCACCTTGTAGAGCGAGTAGAACACCGGGATCTGGATCAGCATGGGCAAGCAGCCCATGAACGGGTTGATCTTCTCCCGCTGATACAGGGCCATGGTCTCCTGCTGCAGCTTGGCCTGGTCGTCGCCGTACTGCTTCTTCAACCCTTCGACCAAGGGCTGGATCTTCTTCATCTTGCTCATCGACTCGTAGGACTTGTTCGCGAGCGGGAAGAAGACCGCCTTGACGATCACGGTCAGGGCCAGGATCGAAAGACCGATATTGCCGATATAGCCTTTGAGGAACTCGAGCAGCTGGAACAGCGGCTGGGTGAAGAACCAGAACATGCCCCAGTCGACGGCGGAGTCGAACTTGGGAATGCCGAGCTTGGCGGAATAGGCCTTGAGCACCGGCACGGTCTTGGCGCCGGCGAAGACGTGGGTGGTGCGGGTCAGGGTCTGGCCCGCGGCGACGGTCTCGACCGGGCCGACATAGCCGGACTTGTAGAGATCGACGCCGTCAGCCTGCTCGACCGGGAACTTGGCGTCGAACTGCAGACTCTGGTCGGGAATCAGGGCCGCCAGCCAGTATTTCTCGGTGATGCCGAGCCAGCCGCCCTTGGAGCTCAGGTCGGCGAAGCCCTTCTTCTTCCAGTCCTTGTATTTCGCCTCGCGTAGCACGTCGCCGGAGAGGACGCCGATCGCGCCTTCGTGGACGATGTTGCTGTTGGTCAGGTCCGTCGTGGGCAGGCCCTGCTGCTCGACCACGCCGTAGCTGCGGATCGAAAGGGGCTGGGCCGTGCTGTTGGCGATCTGGTCGGTGACGGTGAACATCGCGTTGTCGTCGACAGCGATGGTGCGCACAGCCTTCAGCCCCTGGCCGTTGTCATAGGTCAGCACCAGCGGCGTCTGCGGCGTCAGCACCGCGCCCGCAGGGGCGGTCCAGGTGATCGCGTCCTCATTCGGCAAGGCCTCGGGCGCCGAGCCGGGTAGCCAGCCGGTCTGCACGAACCAGCCGGGCTGGGCGCCGCCGGGCCGCAGCAGCTGGACCAGGGGCGACTTGGGATTGGGGTCGGTGTGGTAGTGCTTCAGCGCCAGATCGTCGATGCGCGCGCCCTGAAGGCTGAGCGAGCCGGTCAGGCTGGGCGTGTCGATCTTGATCCGCGGCGCGGCGGCGGGCGCGGCCTTGGCGGCGAAGCCGGGGGCGCCCGGCGCAGTCAGGCTCGTGGGCGTCGCGGCCGCCTTGTGCGCCGCCGCCGCGGCGGCGGCCTGGGCTTGCTGCTGCGCGCGCAGCTTCTGCTGCGGCCCCATATAAAAGAACTGATACAGGCCAAGGATCACCACGGCGCAGATCACAAAGATGATCGTGTTGCGGTTGGACTCGTTATCCATGGGGGAAATCTATCCGGCGACGGCCGTCGGCGAGGTCGCCGCGGGAACCTGGGTGGCGGCGAGGCTTATCAGCGCGCTTTTCATATCGTCAAGCAGGCGCAACCAGGGACGCGCCGTCGTCCCGCCCCTGGCGATGAATACATAGTCGTAGCCCGCCCGGCCGTGCAGGGGCAGCAGCTGGCGCGCAGCCTCGCGCAGGCGCCGCTTGGCGCGGTTGCGCACCACCGCCCCGCCGATCTTGCGGGTGGCGGTGAAGCCGGCGCGGATCAGGTGGGCTTCGTCGCCGCGATCCAGGGCCTGGACCACCACCGCGCCCCTGGCGCAGGATGCGCCCTTGGCGGCCGCCAGAAACTGGGGCCGGGTCTTCAGGCGTTCGATTGGAGGGGGCGACGTCATGGGTTCCCGCCAGATCGTGCGGGAACAGTACGGTCTAGGCGGTCAGGCGCTTGCGGCCCTTGGCGCGGCGGCGGGCCACGACCTTCTGGCCGTTCTTGGTGGCCATGCGCGCGCGGTAGCCGTGACGGCGCTTGCGCACGAGTCGGGACGGCTGGTAGGTCCGCTTCACGATGACGGCTCCGGTTCAACAGGTCGACAAGGGCCGCGCCAAGGTCGGCGCGGAAATGAGCGGCGGTGGATAGGGGAATGAGACGCCCGTGTCAACAGATGGTGACGAACTCGGCCTGCGACGGGTGAGGAGCCGCGCCCTGGGCGCCATGCGCGGTCGTGACCCGCACGAGCCGCACCGGGCCTCGACGCCGCTCGAGCTTCTGTTCGACCTCACCTTCGTCATCGGCTTCGGCGTGGCCGCCCAGCAGTTGGGGCGGCTGGTCGCCCAGGGCCACGTCGCCGCCGGGCTTGCCGGTTTCAGCTTGGCCATGTTCGCCGTCTGCTGGGCCTGGATCAACTTTTCCTGGTTCGCCTCGGCCTTCGATGTCGACGACTGGATCTTCCGCGTCGTGACCATGGTGCAGATGGTCGGGGTGGTGGTCCTGGCCCTGGGCCTGCCGCGCATGTTCGCCTCGATCGACCACGGCCTGCCCCTCGACAACGGCGTCATGGTGCTGGGCTATGTGATCATGCGTATCGCCATGGTGGTCCACTGGCTGCGAGCCGCCGCCGGCGATCCCGCACGACGCCCGGCCTGCCTGGCCTACGCCCTCGCGATCACCGGCGCCCAGGTCGGCTGGGTGAGCACGCTGCTGATACACCCCGCGGGCGCGGCGGCCCTGGGCCTGACCGTCGGCTTCGTGCTGCTGGAGCTGTCCGGGCCGGTGTTCGCCGAACGCCTCAGCGACGGCACCCCCTGGCACGCCCATCACATCGCCGAGCGCTATGGCCTCCTGGCCATCATCGCCATCGGCGAGGGCATAGTCGGCGCCACGGCGGCGATCTCGGCGGCGGTGGAGGCCCAGGGCTGGAGCCTGGATGCGGCCCTGGTGGCGATCGCCGGCCTGGGCCTCACCTTCGGCATGTGGTGGGTCTATTTCCTCTTGCCCTCGGCGCCGGTTCTGCACATCCATCGCAGCCGCTCGTTCGTCTGGGGCTATGGCCACATGGTCCTGTTCGCCTCCATCGCCGCCACCGGCGCGGGCTTGCAGACCGCCTCCCAGTTCATCGCGCACCAGGCGCGGATCGGGCCGGTGACCACGGTTTTGGCTGTGGCGGCGCCGGTGGGGATCTATGTGCTCTTGGTCTACGGCCTCTATGCCTGGCTGGTGCGCAAGGGCGACAGCCTGCACATCGCCCTTCTGGCCGGGACGCTGGCGGTGCTGCTGTTCTCGGTCAACCTGGCGACCTTCGGCGTCGACATGGCCTGGTGCCTGGCGGTGCTGATGCTGGCGCCGCTGGTGACGGTGGTAGGCTACGAGACCCTGGGCAAGCGCCATGCGAGCGAGGCCGTCGCCAGGGCGGCCGGCCAGGCCGCGAAATAGCGCCGGCGAAAAAAAGAAGAGGCGGCCGGGGAGCGGCCGCCTCAGTCCAGGCAGGAACTCTCATCAGGCTCCGGCGGTCACGCCTTAGCGCGAGGCGACGACGGCCACGGGAGCCTTGGTGTTGGCGGCGGTGGCGACGCCGGCGTTGGCCTTGGCCAGGGCTTCGGTCACGCTGTCGCGGACGCAGCCGTCGCGCTCATAGATGGCCAGGACGTCGCCGGCATAGGCGGCGCGGCAGGCCTTGAACGCGGCGTCGCTGACGGCGGCGCGGACTTCGGAGGGGGACTTGTCGGTGGTCGAGACCTTGATCTCGGCGGCGTTGGCGGCGGTCGCAATGAAGGCGACGCCCACCAGGGCGGCGGCGAAACGGAACATGGCTATTCTCCAGGAAAAAAGAGATTGGGGAGGGATCTCTTGGTCGCTTCCTTGCCGGCGCGTTGTCCGGCGGCCCAGTCCAACCCATATGAGGCGCCGGATCAGGGGGTACTCAAACTCGGGTTACTCAATGACGTGTCATCTAAACACCGTCAAAATATGCCGCACGATCTGAACGCTGTCAACATCAAATTTCTCTCATTCTCAATGAAGCTTTTCTGACAGCTCCAAATCTGCTTCCGGCCGGCTCGACACCGCCCGCCGCCTCGCCGAAACTGACCTCCAACAAGATGATCGGGAGGGGCCGATGCTGACGCTCTATCACTGCGCCGACGCGCGCTCGTTCCGCCCGCTGTGGACGCTGGAGGAGCTGGGCCTGACCTACCAGCTGAACATGCTGCCCTTCCCGCCCCGGCTGCTGGCCAAGGACTATCTGGGCGTCAACCCGCTCGGCACCATCCCGACCCTGCTCGACGACGGAGCCCGGATGACCGAATCGGCGGCCATGATCCAGTATCTGGCGGCCCGCTACGGCGAAGGTCGCCTGGATGTGCCCGTCCAAGACGCACGCTATGCCGCCTATCTGAACTGGCTGCACTTCGGCGAGGCGACCCTGACCTTTCCTCAGACCCTGGTGCTGCGCTACACGCGGCTCGAGCCCGAGGATCGCCGCCAGCCGCAGGTGGCGGGCGACTATCGCCGCTGGTTCCTGGCCCGCCTGCGCGGCGTTGAGGCGGCCCTGGCCGACGAACGCCCCTATCTCTGCGGCGAGGCCTTCACCGGCGCGGACATCTCCGTCGGCTACGCGCTGCTGCTGGCCCAGACCCTGGGGATCGAGGAGGCCTTCACCGGTCCCGTGCGCGTCTACTGGGACCGGCTCACCGCCCGCGAGGCGTATCGCCGCGCCCGCCGGGTCCAGGCGCAGGCCGCCAACGACCAGGGCGTCGCCGCCGCCCAGGTGACCAGCGCCCTCAAGCCTTGAGCACGCCTTTCGCCCCGATCGCGATCGACGATCCGGACGATCCGCGCATCGCCGGCTATCGCAACATCCGCGAAAAGGACCTCGTGGGCCGCCAGGGGCTGTTCGTGGCCGAGGGCGAGGTGGTGCTGCGCATGCTGCTGGCCCAGAGCCGCCATGCGCCGCTATCGATCCTGATCGCCGCCAAGCGCGCCGAGAGCCTGGCCCCGCTGCTGGCCAGGGCGTCGCCGGAAACGCCGGTCTTTGCCGCCGGCCAGGCGGTGATGGACCAGGTGGTCGGCTTTCCCATCCATCGCGGCATCCTGGCCCTGGCCCGCCGCGCGCCTGAGCCGACCCCGTCCGAACTCCTCGCCGGCCTGCCGGGCCGCGCCCTCGCCTTGGCCCTGTTCGGCATCGCCAACCACGACAATATGGGCGGCCTGTTCCGAAACGCCGCGGCCTTCGGCGTCGGCGCAGTGCTGCTGGACGCCGAATGCTGCGATCCGCTCTATCGCAAGGCCATCCGGGTCTCGGTCGGCGGCGCCCTGGTCACGCCCTTCGCCCGGTTCGGGCCGAACCAGGACCCAATCACCCTGCTCCGGGATCACGGCTTCGAGCCCCTGGCCCTGACCCCGCGCGGCCGCACCCGCCTGATCGACCTGAAACGTCCGCCGCGCGCCGCCCTGCTCCTGGGCGCCGAGGGGCCTGGGCTGGCCGAGGCGCTGATCGCCCGCGCCAGCGACATCTCCATCCCGATGAGCGCCGGCTTCGATTCGCTGAACGTCGCCGCCTGCGCCGCCATCGCCCTGCACCAGCTCGCGTTCGGATCGGAGCGCTGAGCGGACTCAATGGCGGGTCAGTTGTCCCGCCGCCAGGACCAGCCGCCGCTCGATATTCGCGCGGTAGAGCGCGGCCAGAGTGGCGCCCACCGCCTCGCGCAGCTCGGTCAGCAGCGGATCGGACGCGCCCTCCAACTGGCCCTCCAGTTCGCCGAGCAGGTTCAGCAGCGTCGCGACCCGGTCGTCGGACATGCCCCCTCCGCCTAATCCTGCGCGGCCGCGACGAGGCGCAGCGCCTGCCGGACCTCGATCAGCTCGTCCGCGGCGGCGATTCGCACGAACGGCGCCACCACCGACCTCAAGGTCTGCTCGTCGTCGCCGGGCGCCAGGTCCGAGATCAGCACCACCGGCAGGCCCCAGTCGTGCGCCGTCAGCGCTGTCGCCAGGCACGAAGAGGACAGCGAGAAGCCGGCGATCACCAGCTCCGCCTCCGGATGCGCCTTCACCGCCTGGCGAAAGGCGCGGTTGGAAAAGGCCGAAACGCCCGTCCGATAGACCAGCCGCTCGATAGGCAGGGGCTCCAGCCCATCCACCGGCCGCGAGGCGTGCGAGGCCGAGCGTGGATGCACATGGGTGATCTCCCATCCTCGCCAGCGGGCGTGGTGCAACAGCCGGCGGCAGACGGCGATCCGGCGGGCGAGGCCCGTGGGATCGCCCTCGCAGGACCGCGCCTCGGATCGGACCAGATCCAGACAGACCAGATGGCGGGCGGCCGCTGACGGCTCGGGGCGAAGCGCAAACACTGAGGCGGAGGTCCTTCAGATCGGGGCGGCGGGCGCCGAGCGCGCCACGGAACGGTCGATGACGCCGGGTCGGTCCCAGTCGCCCTCGGGCCGCAGCAGCACCAGGGGTTCGGAATTGATGGTGATGGCGTCGGCCACGGGGGCCAGGTCGAATTCCAGCTCGACATAGTCGTAGTCGGAGAACGAGAAGGGATTGCGCCCGTCGCGCACGCGGCCCTGGAAGTAGCGCTTCCAGAACGGGACCACGCGCAGCTGGGCATGACCCATCAGCCGCCGGTAGCCCTTGCGCCTGGCCAGGTCGAAGGCCTCGCGGCTCAGCATCATCAGGCCCGGACCGCCGCGGTGCTCCTTGCGGATGGACAGCCGCTCCAGCTTGGCGAAGTCGGCGAACCAGCGCAGGCGCACCACCCCCACCGGCTCGTCGGCCTTGCGCAGGATCAGGTGGGTGGCGCCAGCGAAGTCGTTGCCGTCGAACTCCTCGTCATAAGGGCAGGCCTGCTCGCCCATATAGACGAGGGTGCGCACGGCCATCACCTGCATCAGGTCGTTCAGGGTGCGGGCGATCCGGACTTCGAAATCGTTGGCGAAGGCGCGCGCCGGGCGCGCCGCGACGGGCGGCGGGAGATGGACGGTCATGCGGCGATCCTCGAACCGAGGTGGGGAGCCAGCTGCAGGAGGCCGGTGGTCGAGCCCGGATAGGGGCGAAAGCCGATCCGTTCGATCAAGAGCCGCTCGCCCTGGGGGGTGGCGGCGCGGGAATAGTAAGGCAGATGGCCGACCGGCCCGTTGGCGATGGCGCTCAGCCCGTCGACCAGGCGGCGCGCGGCCATCTTGCGGGTGGCGGCTATGCCCCAGCCGTAGAGGGCGGCCGGGTCTTCGCCGATGGCGGCAACATGGGCCAGGTCCGGGTCGAGGGCGTCGAAGGTTTCGTGGCGAATCGCGTCGTGGCCGGCGGCGCTCAGCATCACCAGGGCCAGGACCCCGGTCAGCTCGTCCTCGTCGCGATGCAGGAACAGGCCGGCGCCGGAATATTCATGCACACGTTGCAGCCCTGCGGGAGAGACGATGGTTCCGCCGATCAGCGCCGCGGCGAAGCGCCGCGCCTCGGCGACCTCCTGTGGACGGGCCGGATGAATGTCGAGCAAGGCGAGCTCGGCGCGCACAGCCGAGGTGACTGTCTGACGCACCTCACTATGGGTCGAGGATTCTGCAGTCACCGTACAGCCTCCTTGTTGCTAGCCGTGCGGACTTGGTAGAGCCTGGAGCGCCGTTCCGGGACCCGCGAAGATTGCAAGGGGGTCTTGCGGAAATGAAAGGGGTAGGTCGGTTTTGGTTAAGGTCGTAAAGCGTAAGGCGGATTGGACCGATATCCGGTTGTTCTGGGCGGTGGCGCGCCTGGGCAGCTTCGGCGCGGCGGCGCGCACCCTCGACATCGGTTTGACAACCATTACGCGCGCCGTGGACCGGCTGGAGGAGCGGCTAAACACCAAACTCCTGATCCGAGGCCCCCAGGGCGTGACCCTGACCGAGGCGGGCGAGCGCGCCTACGACAGCGCCCTGACCATGGAGCGGGCGGCCGAGAACTTCGAAACCCATGTCCAGGACAGCGAGAACGCGCCGGAAGGACGGGTCCGTATCGCGGCGCCCGACGGCCTGGCCGGGGTGTTCCTGCCGCCGCACATTCCCGAGTTCCTGCGCGCCAATCCGCGCATCGACCTGATCATCGACGCCGGCCTGTGGCCCGACCGGCCGATCGCCAGCGATGTCGACCTGACCCTGACCTTCAGCGAGCCGAAGAACCCGGACATGGTGGCCATCCCCCTGGCCCATTTCCACTACACCCTGTTCGCCTCGCGCGACTATGTGGCCCTCTACCGGGCGCCGACCACGCCCGAGGAGGTAATGGCGCATCCTTACGTCCACCACGCCGCCCAGGACCACGAGCGCGAGTCCTGGCACCCGCGCACCGCGGCCTTCCAGGACTTCCTGCACAAGCGGATCGTCACCAATTCCAGCGCGGTCTCGTTCTTCTCCATCAAGCAGGGCGCGGGCATCGGCCCGCTGCCGACGGCGATCCTGTCGCTCGACCCGAGCCTGGTCATGCTGGACCTGCCGGTCGAGACCCTGAGGCTCTGGCTGGTGCGGCGGCGCGACGCCTCTCGCTCGGCGCGCATCCGCTGCGTGATCGAGTGGCTGCGCGAGCTGTTCGACGCCAAGCATCAGCCCTGGTATCGCGCAGAGTTCGTGCATCCGCGCGAGTTCGGCCCCTATCTCGACCCGGCCCGCCGCGAGGAGGACGAGCCGGTCGCCGCCCTGCCCGTGGGCCGCCGGCGGCTGAAGTCCTAGCGCCATGCGGTTCGAGATCCGCGCCGTCCATGCCCGCCAGGTCTGGGATTCGCGCGGCCGGCCGACCGTCGAGGCCGAGGTGGCCCTGGCCGGCGGGGCGAGCGGCCGGGCCATCGCCCCCGCCGGCGCCTCCCGCGGCGAGCACGAGGCGGTCGAGCTGCGTGACGGCGGCGAAGGTTTCGGCGGCCAGGGAGTCGACCTGGCTGTAGCCAATGTCTGCGGCCCGATCGCCAGCGCCCTGGCGGGCGCCGATGCTAGCGACCAGGCGGCGATCGACGCCCGGCTGATCGAGCTCGACGGGACCGCGAACAAGGCGCGGCTGGGCGGCAACGCCCTGGTCGCCGTCTCGCTGGCCGTGCTGCAGGCGGCCGCCGCGGCCGAGGGCCTGCCGCTGTGGCGCCACCTCGCCGCCGGCGCCCCCGTGCGCCTGCCCCTGCCCGAGGTGCAGATCTTCGGCGGCGGCGCCCACGCCGGCCGGCGCACCGACGTGCAGGACTTCATGATCATGGCCCCGCACGCCGGCTCCTTGCGCCGGGCGCTGGAGATCACCGCCGCGGTCTATCGCGCCGCCGGCGCCCTGATGGCCGAGCGCGGCCCCCTCGCCGGGGTCGCCGACGAGGGCGGCTGGTGGCCGGCTTTCGACAGCAACGAGGCCGCGCTGGAGGCCCTCACCGCCGCCATCGAGCGCGCAGGCTTCCGCCCGGGCGAGGACGTGTTCATTTCCCTCGACATCGCCGCGAGCGAATTCGGCCGCGGCGGCCGCTACCGACTGGCGCTCGATGGGCGCGGACTGGGCTCCGAGGCTATGGTCGAGATGCTGGCCGGCTGGACCCGAGCCTATCCGATCCTGTCCATCGAGGACCCGGCCGGCCAGGACGACCCCGCCGGCATGGCCGCCGCGACCCGCAGCTTCGGCGACCGCGTGCAGGTGATCGGCGATGATTTCCTGGTCACCAGCGCCGAGCGGGTGCGCGCGGCGGCTATGGCGGGCGCCGCCAACGCCGCCCTGATCAAGGTCAACCAGGCGGGGACCGTCAGCGAGGCCAAGGCCGCCCTCGACGCCGCCAAGGCCGCCCACTGGGGAACCATCGTCTCCGCCCGCTCCGGCGAGAGCGAGGACGTGGCCATCGCCCACCTGGCCGTGGGCTGGGACGCCGGCCAGATCAAGGTCGGCTCCTTCGCCCGCTCCGAGCGCATGGCCAAGTGGAACGAACTCCTGCGCATCGAGGAGGCCCTGGGCGCGGACGCCGTCTTCGCCGGCGCGGACGCCCTGCCGGTCCGTCCCCTCCCGGCTCGCCCATGAAGATCGTCCTGCAATACCGCGCCAGCCCGGGCTTTCGCCGCAACCTCGCCGAGGCCTTCGACGGCTGGAGCGAGCTTTCCGTGGTTGACGAGACCGACGAGGCGACCTTCACCACCCTGATGGCCGAGGCCGAGGTGCTGTTGCATGTGCTGAAACCCGTCACCGCCCAGGTGATCGCCGGCGCGCCCAAGCTTCGGCTGGTGCACAAGCTGGGCGTCGGGGTGAACACCATCGACCTCGAGGCCGCCCGCGCGCGCGGCATCCAGGTGGCCAACATGCCCGGCAGCAACAGCCAGGCGGTCGCTGAAATGACCCTGATGCTGATGCTGGCCACCCTGCGCCGGGCGGCCTATTTCGACCGCATTACCCGCGCCGGCGAGGGCTGGAGGCCGGACCTCGACCTCCTCGACAGTTCCGGCGAGATCTGTGGCCGGACGGTGGGCTTCTTCGGCTTCGGCAGCGTGCCCAGCCGCCTCGCCCCCGCCCTGACCGCCCTGGGCGCCGAGGTGATCTATACCGCCCGCTCGCCCAAGCCGGAGGCGCCCTACGCCTTTGTCGGCCTGGACGAGCTTCTGGCGCGCGCCGACATCCTCAGCCTCAACGCCCCGGCGACGCCCGAGACCCGCGGCCTGATCGGCGCGGCGGCCCTGGCGCGGATGAAGCCCGGGGCCATGATCGTCAACACCGCCCGCGGCGAGCTGATCGACGAAACCGCCCTGGCCGCGGCGATCCGCAGCGGCCACATAGCCGGCGCCGGCCTCGACGTCTTCGCCGCCGAGCCGGCCGGAGCCGACAATCCGCTGTTCGCCCTGCCCCAGGTGGTCGTGGCCCCGCACATCGCCTGGCTGACGCCGGAGACGCTGAAGCGCAGCATCGCCATAGCGCGGGAAAACTGCCGGCGGCTGGCCGCCGGGGAGGCGTTGGTCAATCGGGTGGTTTGAGGCTCCGGGCTGTTCACTAAGCGCTGCGGCTTTAATTTTTTCCGCTCATCCCCGCGAAGGCGGGGATCCAGGGGCCGCCTGCACAGGCCGGTGGCTGAATCTGGATCCCCGCCTTCGCGGGGATGAGCGGATTCAAAATATCGGGGTCGCACCCTCACCCCAACGCCCGCTCCGCCGCCGCGATCAGCCGGGCCAGGCCCGCATCCACGTCCGCGCCCAGGTGGACCCGCAGGTGCCGGCGGCCGCGCTCGGCCAGGACACCCAGGTCGCCGCGGGCCTGGGCCTGCAGCACCACGCCGAAGCCGTACTTGCGGCCGGGCACGGCGAGGTCTTCGCCGATGGCGTGGGTGATCTGCAGGAACACCCCGCTGTCCGGCCCGCCCTTGTAGGCCTGACCGGTGGAATGCAGGAACCGCGGCCCGAACTGCAGCGCCGTGGCCAGCTTGAAGCGCTCCAGCAGCTTCTTGCGCAGACCCTGCAGGGCGGCGATGTGCTTGTGGTCCCGGTCGATATAGGCGAGCAGCGCCAGATAGTCCCCCGCCCCCGCCCGGGCGAAGTGGGCGCCCAGCACGCCCTCCAGGGTGGCCGCGCCGCCTTCCAGCAGGGCCTTGGCGTTGGCCTTGTCGGCGAACAGGGCGATGCCGTCCGCCTCCAGGAACGGCGTCTCGGCCGCCAGGGCGCCGGTGGCCTCGTAGCCCGAGGTCAGCTCGCGGGTCTTGATCTTGCTGGCCTCGACGTCGGGCTGGTCGAAGGGATGGATGCCGATCACGGCGCCGGCGATGGCGGTGGCGACTTCCCAGCGCACGAACTCCTGGCCCAGGCTGTCGCGGCTCGCGAGGTCGATGCGCACCACCGGATGGCCGGCCTCCTCAAGCTCCCGCACATGCCCGTCCAGCTCCGGCTGGTCGTGATCCGACAGGCGCAGATAGGCGAACACCCGATCGGCGCCGTAAGTCCCGGCCGAAACCGCCGGCTCGCCGTCCAGCGGGATGATCCCCTTGCCGATCTTGCCGGTGGATTCGGCGATGAGCTGCTCCAGCCAGGCGCCGACGTCCGCCAGGCCCCGCGAGGCGACCAGGGTCAGCTTGTCCCGCCCGGCCAGGGCCGCCGCGCCGAGCGCCAACCCTAGAGCCACGCCCGGGTTCGAGGCCGGCGGGGCGCTGGCTTCGCAGGCGTGGGTCATGACCTGTGTCGAGCCGACGAAGCCGCGCACGTCCAGGCCGGCCGCAGCCGCCGGGACCATGCCGAAGTTGGACATCACCGAATAGCGGCCGCCGATCGCCGGATCGCCCAGGAAGATGCGGCGGAAGCCCTGAGCCTTGGCGGTGGCTTCCAGCTGGGAGCCAGGGTCGGTGATGGCGACGAAGGACGCGCCGGCCTTCTCCGCGCCCAGGACGGCGCAGGCGCGGTCGTAGAAGTAGCGGTGCAGGATGTCCGGCTCCAGGGTCGAGCCGGACTTGCTGGCCACGATGTAGAGGGTCCGGGCCGGGTCGATCTGCGCCTCGAAGCGGGCGACCTGTTCCGGGTCGGTGGAGTCGAGCACCAGAAGCTTGGGATGCCCCGGCCGTGAACCGAAAGTCTCGGCCAGCACCTCCGGCCCGAGGCTCGATCCGCCCATGCCCAGCAACAGGCAGTGGATGAAGCCGGCGCCGGCCACCTCTTCGGAGAAGGCCGCCAGGGCGTCCAGGTCGACCCGCTCGCCGCGGGCGGCCGCCAGCCAGCCCAGCCACCTGGCCTCGTCCCCGCCGGTCCAGAGGCTGGCGTCGCCGGCCCAGAGCCGCCGGCTCCAGCCCTCGGCGCGGGCGTGCTCGGTCGCCTGGGCCAAGGCGCCCTTCAGGCTGTCGGGAATCGCGATGTGCTGCCGGTTCAGCCGCGCGCCCAGGACCTCCGCCCGCTTGTCGGCCACCACGCCATAGAGCTTGTCGGCGGCGTCGGCGAACAGCTTCACGCCATCGACCACCAGCCGGTCGGTGACCCCCGCAAGGTCCAGGCCGAACCGCTCGGCGCCGGCCAGCACCTCGGCGGCGCCTTCGACATCGTCGGTCAGGGTGTCGGCCACGCGGCCGTGGTCGCGGAAGGCGTCCATGGTCTTGGGCGGCATGGTGTTGACCGTGTCGGGCCCGATCAGGGTCTCGACATAGAGCACGTCGGAATAGCGGGGGTCCTTGGTCCCGGTGGAGGCCCAGAGCAGCCGCTGGGGCGCCGCGCCCGCCTCGGCCAGGGCCTTCCAGCGGGGTGTGGCGATCAGGTCCAGGTAGCGCTGATAGGCGATCTTGGCGTTGGCGATCGCCACCTGGCCGCGCAGGCGCGAGAGCGCCAGATTGGCGGCGTCGTCGCCGGCGCCGGCCTTCAGCTTGGCGTCGATGGCCTCGTCGATCTGGGCGTCGATGCGGCTGATGAAGAAGCTGGCCACCCCATGCACGCGGGAAACGTCGCCGCCCCTGGCCTTGAAGTCCTCGAGGCCGGCGACGTGCGCCTCGGCCACCGCCAGATAGGCCTCCAGCGAGAACAAGAGGGTCACGTTGACGTTGATCCCCTCGCCGATCAGCGTGCGGATCGCCGGAACCCCCGGCCCCGTCCCCGGCACCTTGATCATCAGGTTTGGCCGGTCCACCGCGATCCACAGGCGCCGCGCCTCGGCGATCGTGGCCTCGGTGTCCATGGCCAGATAGGGCGAGACCTCCAGGCTGACATAGCCGTCGCGGCCGCCCAGGCGGTCATAGACCGGCCGCAGCTGGTCCGCCGCCGCCTGGATGTCGGCCACGGCCAGGTGCTCGAAGGCCGCCGCCGGGTCGGCGTCGCCGGCCTCGATGAAGGCCTTCAGCGCCGCGTCATAGTCGCGGCTGCCGCCGATCGCCTTTTCGAAGATCGCCGGGTTCGAGGTCACCCCCGTGACACCGTCCCGCTCGATCAGGGCCTTCAGCCCGCCGTTCTCCAGCATGTCGCGCTGGACGAAGTCGAGCCACACAGCCTGGCCGGCCTGGCCCAATTGCAGCAGCGGATTGGTCATGGATCACAGGTCCCTGGCGCGAGAGGATCGAGTCGGCTCGCTTCATAAACGCCCGAGGCCCGGAAGGGGACCGCTGATTTTGGTTATGCCCAATTCAGGACCAAAATTCTTCGCCCGCGGTCACTCCTCGATCGCCGAATAGATGATGTTCTTCAGCTGCCCCCGGAAATTGAACGTCCCTGAAGGCATCAGCTGGGTCATGAACACCACGCTCAGGTCCTCCTTCTGGTCGACCCAGAAGATGGTCGAGGCGGCGCCGCCCCAGTAGAAGTCGCCGGCGCCCAGATTGCCGGTGGCCACCTCGTCCAGGCTCATGGCGAAGCCCAGGCCGAAGCCGACGCCTGAATAGGCCGTCTCGGAAAAGCCGCCGATGGCCATGTCGGTCAATTCGCCCGCGCCGCCCCTCAGGTGGTTGCGGCGCATCAGGTCGATGGTGCGCGGCCCCAGGATTCGCGCGCCGTCCAACTCCCCGCCCCGCCGCAGCATCTCGCAAAAGCGCAGGTAGTCGGCGGTGGTCGAGGTCAGGCCGCCGCCGCCGGAGAGGAAGCTGGGCTGGCTGAGATAGTCGCTGGCGAACGGATCGTCGCTCAGGTGCAGCTTGCGGTCCGGCCCCCGCCGATAGTTGGCGGCGAAGCGCTCCACCTTGTCCGGCGCGACCACGAACGATGTGTCCTTCATCTCCAGCGGGCCGAAGATGGTCTCCTGCAGGAAATGGTCGAACCGCTTGCCGCTGATCGCCTCGCAGAGATAGCCGCAGACGTCCGTCGACAGCGAATACATCCACCGCTCGCCCGGATGATAGCGCAGGGGGACCTTGGCCAGCTTCATGGCGAAGTCGCGCAGGGTCTCGTCCTTGTCGCGACGCACGCGGTGCTCGGCATAGGCCTTGTCCACCGGATGGCCGTCATCGGGCGCGCCGAGGGCGGCCAGCAGCGAGCCGTAGGTCAGCCCGCCGGTGTGACAGAGCACGTCGCGGAAACTCATCGGCCGGTTGGGCTTGATCAGCTCCATCCGGTCGCCGTCGCCGCCGACCCAGACCTTGTGGTCCTTCCATTCGGGGATGTAGCGGCTGACCGGGTCGTCCAGCTGGAAATAGCCCTGCTCGAACAGGGTCATCAGGGCCACCGAGGTGATCGGCTTGCTCATGGAGTAGATGCGGAAGATGGCGTCGTCGGCCATCGGCTTGCCGCGCTCGATGTCCATGCTGCCCAGCGATTTGAAATAGGCCAGCCGCCCGTGGCGCGCCACCGCGACCTGGCAGCCGGCGATCTTGCCCGGCTCGACATAGGCGCGGCTGAGGTGGTCGGCGATCCGCTCCAGGCGGGTTTCCGAAAGCCCGGTGCGGGCGACCTGCGCATCCATTCCTGCGTTTCCCTCGTTGATTTCGTCTTCTGAGTGGACGCCCATCATGATCCGAACATTCGGTATGGCCAAGAGCCAGAGTGGCGCCGGCGGCGCCTGTCGCAGGAAAGCCTCACCGCGGGAATTGTGTCGCCGGGCGCGCGCATTCGGCTGCGAATTCCACTATCTGGGGCCAAGGCCCCGCTTGCTTGGCGGCGAGCTTTGATGAACGAGCGGAACATGACGGCGGACAGGGGCGATAGCAGGCGAAAGACGGACGGCCCCTCGGCCCGCGGGCTGGCGGCTGTGCTGGGCCTGGTGGTCGCCACCGGGCTGCTCGCGAGCGCCGTAACCGCAGCTCAGCCGCCCCCCGCCGCGCCAGCGCCTCAGCCTGCTCAGGCCGCCCCAGCGCCGGCGCCGACGCCGCCCCCGCCGCCGGTCTGGACGGCTATGCGCCCGGATCAGGTCGACCTGCTGCGCAAGACCCTCGGCCAGGCCGAGGCGCACGGATTCGCTCACGACGCCTTCGTCCCGGCGCGCCTTGACGCGCTGCTGCAGTCGCAGAGCGGCGACGAGCGCCACCAGGGCGAGATCCAGCTGATCGCCGCCACCCTGCGCTACGCCCGCGCGGTGCACAGCGGACGGCTGGCCTCGGCCGCCTTCATGGACCCCTGGGGCATGCGCCCCGCCCCCTTCGACCCGGCGCCGGGGTTCCTGGCCGCGGTCAAGGGCGACAGCCTGGCCGCCTGGCTCGAAGGCCTGCCGCCGCCCTATGCCGGCTATGAGTCGCTGAAGGGCGCGCTGGCCACCTATCGCAAAATCGCCGCCGACGGCGGCTGGGACGCCATCGACGACGGCCCGGACCTCAAGCTCGGCGACAAGGATCCGCGCGTGGCCGAACTGCGCGACCGCCTGGCGATCGAGGACCCCGGCTTCGCCGCGCTGCCCCGGCCCAAGCTGTTGAACCTATTCGACCAACCCCTGGCCGAGGCCCTGGCTCGCGCCCAGCGGCGCTATGGACTCAACCCCACGGGCCAACTCGGCAAGCAGACCCTGGCGGCGCTGAACCGCCCGGTCGAGGACCGCATCGCCCAGATCCTGGCCAATATGGAGCGCTGGCGCTGGCTACCCCAGACCCTGCCGGCCGACCGCATCCAGGTGAACATCGCCGCCGCGGTCCTGACCCTGTTCAAGGACGACCAGCCGACGCTGTCGATGAAGGCGGTGACCGGCAAGCCCGGCGACGAGACGCCCATGCTCACCTCGCAGATCCAGAGCATCGTGCTCAATCCGCCCTGGAACGTGCCGTCCGACATCGCCGCCAAGGAGATCCTGCCCAAGGAGCGGGCCCACCCGGGCTACATGAAGCGCAATGACTTTATCGTGATCTCGACGCCCGAAGGCGGCAGCCGCATCCAGCAAAAGGCCGGCGACAAGGCCGCTCTGGGCAAGGTCAAGTTCGACTTCGCCAACCGCTTCGGGGTCTATCTGCACGACACCCCGACCAAATCCACCTTCTCGCGCTTCTCTCGCCAGGCCAGCCATGGCTGCGTGCGGCTGGAAAAGGCCCAGATTCTGGCCAATGCGCTGCTGTCGGGCGACGCAGTCTGGACCCCCGACAAGGTGCAGCAGACCCTGGATTCCAAGAAGACCGTCCGCGCCCCCCTGCCCGCCCCGATCTCGGTCTATCTGATGTACTGGACCGCCTTCGTCGGCCCGGATGGCATCGCCCAGTTCCGCGCCGACCCCTATGACTGGGACGCCGCCCTGATGCAGCGGATCGCCGCACCCGCCCACGGCCCAGCTTGACCCGACGCGCGGCTTAGGGTGTGCTCCCGGTCACAGGTCGCCGGGGGGCGTCGTAGGCAGTGGGGCAGGGTCAGCTTTGCTTTCAAAACGTTCGCTATTGAAACTCGGTCTGGGCGCCTGCGCCTCAGCCGGCCTCTCCGCCGCACCCGCGCTCAGCTGGGCCAATCCGTTCAATTCGAACGACATCCGCACCGTCGCCCTGCACAACCTGCATACCGGCGAAATGCTGGAAGCGGTCTATTTCGAGCAAGGGGACTACATCCCCGACGTGCTCGAGGCGGTGAACCACCAGCTGCGCGACTATCGCAACGGCAAGGTGCATCCGATCAATCCGGGGGTCCTGGACCTGCTGCACGCGGTTTCCGAGCGCACGGAGTCGCGCGCCACCTTCCAGGTGATCAGCGGCTACCGCTCGCCCGAAACCAACGCCATGCTGCACGAACACAGCGGCGAGGTGGCCAAGAGGAGCCTGCACGTGCAGGGCATGGCAATCGACGTACGCTTGCCGGGCGTGGAGCTGCGCCATCTGCACGCCGCCGCCCTGAGCCTTGGCCGCGGCGGCGTGGGCTACTATCCCGGATCCGACTTCGTGCACATGGACGTGGGTCCGGTGCGCAGCTGGTCGGGGACCTGATCCGGACGCCGCGCAAGACCGTTCCGCAACCCCTCGAATTGTTCTAGGAACGGCATCATCCGCGCCGCTTGAGGCGGCGTGCAACGTTCAGGGTCGAGGGTTAGATGGCGCAGAAGCAGAGTGGCGGCGTAGGGGCCTTTGGCTGGACCCTGCTCGGCTTCCTGGCCGGCGTCGCCGCAACCCTGGCCATCCAGCTGATCATGGTCGGCCGCCCGCGCTCGGAAGAGCCTGAGGAAAGCGCCCGCCACGCCCCGGTGGTCTCCGTCACCCCCAAGCTGCCGGCGCCCAAGCCTAAGCCCAAGAAGACCGAAGCCGCCGCCTCGGCCGCGCCGCCCAAGATCGCCGCCGCCGAAGCCGACCAGGTCGCCGAGGACGCCGCCGCCACCGGCATGACCACCCGCGCCCGCCCGAAGAGCGATACGCCGCAGTAGGGGCGGCATAGTTTCCGTCTCTCATGGAAAATGGAGCGGGCCGAGCGCCCTAACCGCCGATCGCGCCGCCTATGGCCGCCGAAACGGTGTTCATCATGTTGGTGGTCTTGTTGCCGAAGGCGGAGACGCTGGTGACGATCACCAGGAAGATCAGGGCGCAGATCAGCCCGTATTCCACCGCTGTGGTGCCCCGCTCGTCGGCGAGGAAGGCCTTCAGAGACAGTCGCGAAGCCAAGCGACCAGCGGCACGTCGGCTGGCGGCATGGGATAGTCGCTCATTTTGCTGGGCTTCACCCACGCGACCGCCTCGTGTTCCTTGGCCTGGACCACGCCGTCCCATCGACGACACAGGAACAATGGCATGAGTAGGTGAAACGATTCGTAAGCGTGTGAGGTAAACACGAAGGGGGCGAGGCAGGCCTCCCGCACCTGGATGCCCAGCTCCTCGTCCAGCTCGCGGATCAAGCAGGCTTCAGGGCTTTCGCCCTGTTCGACCTTGCCTCCGGGAAATTCCCAGAGCCCCGCCAGCTGTTTACCTTTCGGCCGCTGGCACAGGAGAACCCGCCCGTCGGCGTCCACCAGAGCGGCGGCGGCCACCAGCAGGATCGGCTTTGGGCTATCGGCGGGGGCGCTCAGGAGCGGTAGTCCCCGTTGATCTCGACGTAGCGCTTGGTCAGGTCGCAGGTCCAGACCGAGGCGGATGCGCGGCCAACCCCCACCTCGACCGAGATCTCCAGTTCGGGCCGCTTCATGTAGGCGCTCATCTTGGCCTCGTCATAGGTCGGCGAAACCGCCCCTTCCTGGGCTGCGATCAGTTCGCCGAAGCGGACCCAGATGCGGTCGCGGTTGACCGGCTCGTCGGCCCGGCCCACCGCCATGACGATGCGGCCCCAGTTGGCGTCCTCGCCGGCGAGCGCGGTCTTGACCAGGGGAGATTCGGCGATGGTGCGGGCGATCTTGCGCGCCGAGGCCGCGCTCTCGGCCCCGTTCACGGTGATCTTGACGAACTTGGTCGCCCCCTCGCCGTCGCGCACCAGTTGGTGCGCCAGGTCCAGCATCACCCCTTCCAGCTTGTCGCGGAAATCGGCCAGCCGCCGGTCGCCGGCGCGGCTGATCCTGGGCGCGCCCGAGGCGCCGGTGGCGAACAGCAGGCAGGTGTCGTTGGTCGACCGGTCCCCGTCCACCGTCACCGCGTTGAAGGTCGATCGGGTATAGAGCGAGACCAGGGTCTGCAGCGCCGCCGGCGCGATCGCCGCGTCGGTGACGATGAAGGCCAGCATGGTCGCCATGTCCGGCGCGATCATGCCCGAGCCCTTGGCTATGCCGCCGATCTTGACCTTGACCCCGTCGATCTCGGCCTCGGCGAACGAGCCCTTGGGGAAGGTGTCGGTGGTCATGATCGCCGCCGCCGCCGTCGCCCAGTTGTCCTCCTTCAGCCGCCCCTCGATCTCGGCCAGGCGCGCGGTGATCTTGGCGTCGTCCAGCACCACCCCGATCACCCCGGTCGAGGCCAGCATCACGTCTCGCTGGCGACAGTCGAAGCGCTTGGCCGTCGCCGAGGCCACCCGCCGCGCCGCGTCTGCTCCTGGACGGCCGGTGAAGGAATTGGCGCAGCCGGCATTGACCACCAGGGCATGGACGTCATCGCCGCCGCTGGCTTCCAGCTGGCGCTTGCACCAGTCCACAGGGGCCGAGCCCACCCCGTGGCGGGTGAACACGCCGGCGCAGGCGGCGCCTTGCGGAAAGCGCATCACCAGCACGTCCTCGCGCGCCTGCTTGTAGAAACCGGCCCGCCCGGTCGCCAGCTCGCACCCACCGATCGGCGGCATGGCGGGAAACGGCACGGCCAGCGGCGATATCAGGGCGGCGTTGTTCTTGCCCGCCGTTGCGGCGAACTGCTGGCTGCCCTTCTCGGCGCGCTTCAGGGCCGCGTGCTTCAGCACCGAATGCAGCGGGTCCAGCGCCTTCTCCAGGGTGTGGCTGACCAGCTCGGCCGGCTTGGCCGCCACTTCGGCGGCGACCTCCAGGGCCTTGGCGGCCGGGTTGGCGCGGGGCGGCTTGCTCATGGCGTCTTCCTCTGGCTCAAAGCGCTTGCGGGCGTGATCATGGGCGCCGAACCCGGCTCGCGGCCGCCGCCCTGGACGGGGCCGATCAGCAGCTTGACCTGGCTCTGGCCGCGCAGTCTCTCAATCAGCGCCCGGACCTCGTCATAGGTCAAGAAGCGAACGATCTGGGGCCTCGCCTGCTCCAGGCTGATCGGCGCCTCGGGCCGGCGGTCCTCCAGCTTCAGCACAACCCAGCCGGCCTCGGCCTTGAACGGGCCGATCACCTGGCCGGCCTTGGCGGGCTTCAGCGCCGCGGCGTAGGCCGCCGGCATCACCTCGGCGGTGAAATAGCCGAGGTCGCCGCCGTTGAACTTCGTGGCCGTATCAGTCGAGCGCTGCAGGGCGAGGGCCTCGAACGAACCGCCCGCGGCAATGAGCTTCCTGACCGCATCAGCCTCGGCCTGGCTGGCCAGCACGATCTGGCGGGCGTGGAATTCCTCGGCCTGCTTGGCGAGCTTGAGCTGCTCCTGATAGAGCCCCTTGACCGCGCTGTCGTTGGCGGCCTTCTGGACCATGGCCTCGACCAGCATGTCGCCCAGAACCCGTTCGCGCGCCGCGGCCAGGCGGCGCTCGACCGCGGGGTCCTTGTCCAGGCCCCGCCTGACCGCCTCGGCGGCCAGGAGCTTCTGGTCGACCACCTCGTCCAGGGCCCGGTGAAAGGGTTCGGAGGAAACCTCCAGCGGCGCCCCCTCGGCGATCAGCCCCTCGCCGACCGCTTCGCGCCGGACGTCCGAGGCCCAGACCGTCTCGCCGCCCACGCTGGCCACCGCCTGGTCGCCGGGTTCGGGCGGCCCCGCCTTGTCGGCCTTGCGGCCGCAGGCGCCCAGCGTCAGGGCCGCGGCCAAAACCACCGACGAAATAAGCCGTCCTACCTGCATCCAAGCCCGTCTGGCCAAGGTCTCGGCCGAAACGCGGCCTGCCGTAAGGGCGCTTCCTAGCCAAGTTCTCCGCCCCGCGCCATGGTCACGCTTGCCGCGCCTGAGCCTGTGCGCGCAAATCGCCGCGTGAGCGCCGACAAGCCAAGGGAAGAGACATGAAACTCTACAATTCGATCGGGCCGAACCCGGCCACGGTTCGCATGTTCATGGCCGAAAAGGGCATGAAGCTCGACATGGTCGATGTCGACCTGATGGGCGGCGAGAACCGCCGCGCGCCCTATACCGGCAAGAACCCCGCCGGCCAGACCCCGGCCCTGGAGTTGGACGACGGCCGGGTGATCAGCGAGATCACCGTCATCTGCGAATATCTCGACGAGGTCGGGCCCGGCCCTTCGCTGATCGGCGAGACGCCGGAAGAGCGGGCGATCACTCGCATGTGGACCCGGCGCATCGACCTCAACATTTGCGAGCCCATGGCCAATGGCTTCCGCTTCTCGGACGGCCTCGGCCTGTTCCAGGACCGGGTGCACTGCATTCCCCAGGCCGCCGACGACCTGAAGGCCATCACCCGCGAGCGCCTGACCTGGCTGAACGGCCTGATCGCGGGCCGCCCGTTCATCTGCGGCGACAAGATCACCCTGGCCGACTGCCTGCTGTTCGCCTTCCTGGCCTTCGGCGCCCAGGTCGGCCAGCCCCTGGACCCGGCCAACAAGAACCTCGCCGCCTGGCAGGAGCGGATGAAGGCCCGGCCCAGCGCAGGCGCGTAGCGGGGTTCGAAGACCCTTCCCCCGGCGGGGGAAGGGGGCTCACCCTGCGTCACAACCCTTGCCCCCGGGGCCATGCAGGCGATATTGCGGCGCCGAAGAGCAGTCGCAAAGGACACCCCGGTGCGCACCACCACCCGCGACCTGCAGGCGATGAAGCGCCGCGGCGAGAAGATCGCCATGGTCACCGCCTACGACTATCCCTCCGCCGCCCTGGTCGACCGCGCCGGCCTGCCGGTGATCCTGGTGGGCGATTCCCTGGGCATGGTCGTGCATGGCCACGGGACCACCCTGCCGGTCAGCCTGGACGACATGGTCCGCCACGCCGCCGCGGTGGTGCGCGGGGCCGAGAGCGCCCTCGTCGTCGGCGACCTGCCCTTCCTGACCTATGCGACTCTGGAGGAGGCCGTGCGCGCCGCCGGCCGCATGATGCAGGAGGCCGGGGTCCAGGCGGTGAAGCTGGAGGGCGCCGGGGCCATGATCCCCATCGTCGAGCGCCTGGTCGCGCTGGGCGTACCCGTCATGGGCCACCTGGGCTACACCCCCCAGTCCACCAACGTCATCGGCGCCCGCGCCCAGGCCAAGGACGCCGAGGCCGCCCAGAAGCTCCTGGACGACGCCCTGGCCCTTGAGGCCGCCGGCGCCTTTTCCGTGGTGCTGGAGCTGGTGCCCAAGGCCCTGGGCGAAAAGGTCAGCCAGGCCCTGACCATCCCGGTGATCGGCATCGGCGCCGGGGTCGGCTGCGATGGCCAGGTGCAGGTCTGGCACGACATTCTGGGTCTTCTGCCCGGCAAGCCGCCGCGCCACGCCAAGGTCTATGCCGAGATCGGCGAGGCCATCGAAAAAGCGCTCAAGGCCTATAGGGACGAGGTCGCCGCCGGGACCTTCCCCACCGACGCCCAATCCGTCGCCGTCAAGAAGGGCTGAGCCGTGAAGACCCTGAAGACCATCGCCGAATTCCGCGCCGCCCGCGCCGCCTTCCCGCAGATGGGCGTGGTCCCGACCATGGGCTTCCTGCACGAGGGCCATCTGAGCCTGGTGCGCCGGGCCAAGGCCGAGTGCGGCGCGGCGGCGGTGACCATCTTCGTCAACCCGACCCAGTTCGCCCCGCACGAGGACTTCGGCCGCTATCCGAGAGCCCTGGCCCGCGACCTGGAGCTGGTCGAGGCCGCCGGCGCCGACCTGGTCTTCGCCCCCGACGTCTCGGAAGTCTATCCCGAGGGCTACGACGTCAAGGTCGAGATCGGCGGCGTGACCGACCGGCTGGAGGGCGAGGTGCGCCCGGTCCACTTCGTCGGCGTCGCCACCGTGGTGGCCAAGCTGTTCAACATCACCCAGCCGACCCGCGCCTATTTCGGCCAGAAGGACGCGCAGCAGTGCGTGGTGATCGAAAAGCTGGTCCGCGACCTGAATTTCCCTTGCCAGATCGTGGTCTGCCCCACCGTGCGCGAAGCCGACGGCCTGGCCATGTCCAGCCGCAACGCCTACCTGGACGAGACCCAGCGCCAGAACGCGCCGGTGCTCTATCGCGCGCTGAAAGCCGCCGAGGCTCGCTACGCCGCCGGCGCCCGCAACGCCGAGGCCCTGCGCGCCGCCATGCACACCGTCCTGGCCGAAGTCCCCAATGCGGGGGTCGACTATGTCAGCGTGGCCGACCCGGTGACCCTGGAGGAGCTGGATCAGGTGGCGAACGGCGCCCTGATTTCCCTGGCCGTGCGCTTCGGGGCCACACGCTTGATCGACAACATCCGGCTGTAGTTGAAAGCGGCCGTTCGCCGCCTCGACCACCCACGGTCCCGCTCCAGCCCCCGAAGCAGAGGGTGAAACCGATGACTAGGCCCGCCCGGTGACCTCGGCCAGGGCGGCGGCGACCTGGGTCACGTCGTAGGGCTTGCGGATCACCGGGGCGTCGAAGCCCGCCAGGTTGAAGCGGCTGTCGCCATAGCCGGTGGCGAACACGAAGGGCACGCCTCGCGCCGCCAGGGCCTCGGCCACCGGCATCACCGAGGCGCCGTTCAGGTTGGCGTCAAGCACCGCCGCGTCCAGGGGCTGGTCGACGAAGGTCATGGCCTCGTCCACGTCCGCGGCCGATCCGACGATGCTGGCGCCGGCTTCTTCCAGGCCCGCCTCGAGCTCCAGGGCCAGCAGAAGCGCGTCTTCCACGATCAGCAGTTTCAGCCCATCGATCCGCGCCGGACCGCCATAGGCCGGCATGACCGGCGCCTCGGCGGCCGCTTCCGGTTCGTTCTCGGGCTCGGGCTCGGGCGCAAGGGGCTGGGCGATGGCGCCGGCGGCAGTGCGGATCACCGCCGAGACTCCCTCGCGGCGGAAGTCCAAGGTCACTTCGCCGCCCAGCTCGCGGCCGGTGACTTCTTCCAGCAGCGTGGCCCCGAAACCGCGGCGCGCCCGCGGCGCGACCCGGGGGCCGAAGGACTCGTTCCACTGCAGCTCCAGCCCGCCGTCAGGCAAGGAAAGCCATCGCACGTCGACCCGGCCGGTTTCGACCGACAGGGCGCCGAACTTGACCGCATTGATCGCCAGCTCGTGCAAGGCCAGCGACATGGCCTGGGCCGCACGCGGGGTCAGGATCAGGTCCGGCCCCTCCCAGCGGGTCTGGCCGGGGGCGATGCCGCCGAGCTCAGCGGCGGCGATGCTGCCCATGCTGGCCCCGCGCCAGCGGGTGGCGGTCAAGAGGGCGTGGGCCGAGGCCATCGACTTCAGCCGGCCGCTGAAGGTCTTCAGGAACGCTTCCAGCGAGAGCGCCTTGCGCGCCGACTGGGCGGCCATGGACTGCACCGCCGACAGCACGTTCTTGACCCGGTGGTCCAGTTCGGCGACCAGGCCCTCGCGCTGCTCCTGCAGCATGCGGCTGGCCGTGATGTCCTGCACCAGTCCCACCACGCGGCCGGGATCGGCCTCGCCCGACCGCAGCAACACTCCCGTGCTGGACGCCCAGAAGGTCGAGCCGTCGGACGGCCGGACTATGCGGCATTCCAGCCGGTAGCGCCCGTCGGCCTCGATGCCCGTCTCCAGCGCCTGTACGGCCGCCTCGCGGTCGTCGGGGTGCATCACCGCGCCGAAGCCGCTCTTCCAGTCGCCCGGGATATGGTTGCTCGCGGCGCCCATCATGCGCCGCAGGGGCTCGCTGAGCGACACGGTTCCCGACGCCCGGTCCCATTCGAAGGCGCCGATGTCGGCGGCGTTCAGGACTTGGCCCAGGGCGCTGAAGTCGAAGGGATCGGATTTGCCGTCACGCACAGACGGCGCGCCGGCCTTTGCGCTGGAGTGGGAGGCGCTGGCGTTCACCGCCCGGGCCTCATGGCGAATCCTGTCCGGTCCGGCGCCCTTGGATGCCGCCGAAATTGACGCCCTTGGCATGGGAGCAGTTCATGCCGCATAGAAAACACCCTGCAACCGCAGAAAGAAAGCGCCTAACAGCACATCCGAAGACGCCGCCGTAAACTGACATATGTCAAAGCCAACCTAACACGAACCCAGGGGCGTGCTGACTTTTCTGGACCACACGCGCCAGTGTGTGCGTTATGTGTGGGCCTAGCCTTACAAACCCTCCGGAGACCTCCATGCCCGCGCCCAAGACCCCCGGAACCGCCGAAGTGGCGAACGCCGCCGAAGAAACCGTTCAGCAAGCCGAAAAGAGTTTCCGCGAACTGGCCGATCGCATCGAGAAGCTGGTCAAGGACGGGCTGGAGACCCTGCGGACCCAGAGCCGCACCTACGCCGAGGGCGCCGGCGAGCGGCTGGAAACGGCCCAGAAATACGTCACCGAGCACGTGCAGGAGCGGCCGCTGACCGCGACGGTCACCGCGCTGGGCGTCGGGGTCCTGATCGGCCTGCTGCTGGGCTCCGGGCGCCAGCGCTGATGCTGCAAAAGGCGATGATGGCCGCCGCCGCCCTGGCGGCCATGGCGGTGGCGGCGGCGGTGGGGGTGATCGCCCTCGCCTTCGCCCTCTACGCCCTGCTGCGCGACCTGATCGGACCGGCTGGCGCCGCCGCCTGCGTCGCGGCCGTCGCGGCGCTCGCCATCGCGCTGGCCGGCCTATTCGCGGCGCGTGGAGCCGACCAGCCGGAGGATACCGAAAGCTTCGGCTTGGCCGAGAAGCTCCTCGAACTGGTGCGCGACAAGCCGCTGGCCTCGGCCGGCGTCGCCTTGGCCGCAGGCCTTCTGGTGATGCGCAACCCGGCCGTGATCGGCGTGATTGTCCGCACCCTGCTGGAGGCGTGGCAAGCGCCGCAACCAAAGGCCAAGGGCCGCCGCAGCCGCAGCTGAAGCTTCCGTTACGTCGTGCGCGCGCCCGCTTGAACCCGGGCCGGCAAGCGTTCAAGAACGACTGGTCATGGATACCCGTTCGGGGCCCGGCCCCTCTGCTCTTCCTGTCCGACGCCGCTTCGATCTGCCGGCCCTGGGGCCGGACGCGCGCCTTGCGGCCGTCGAATTCGGCGATCCGGCCCGGCCGTTCGACCTGATCTTTCTGCACGCCAACGGCTTCAACGCGATGACCTATCGCGACGTGCTGGCGCCCTTGGCCGGGCGGCTGCATGTATTGGCGGTGGACCAGCAGGGCCATGGCGGCTCGCCCCAGCGCACGGCGATCGAAGGACGCACCAGCTGGTCCGACCTCAGCCTGGACCTGATCGCCCTGCTGGACCTGCTGGACGGGCCGCCCGTCGTTCTGGCCGGCCATTCCCTGGGCGGAGCGGTCTCGCTTTTCGCGGCGGCCCAGCGGCCCGACCGTGTGCGGGCCCTGGCGCTGTTCGACCCGGTGATCCCGTCCAAGGCCATGGTCGCCCAACTCCTGGCCGCGGAAGGCCAGTGGACCCGTGGCAATCCCCTGGCCGAAGGCGCCCTGAGACGGCGGGCGGTGTTTCCGAGCCGTCAGGCGGTGATCGACAGCTATCGTGGGCGTGGCCCCTTCAAGACCTGGCCCGACGCGGCGCTGGAAGGCTATGTCGAGGACGGGTTCGCCGAGCGGGACGATGGCCAGGTCGAACTGACCTGCGCCCCGGCCTGGGAAAGCTCCAACTTCCGCTCGCACGGCCATGACCCTTGGAGCTACATCGCCCGTCTGACCGTCCCGGTGACAGTGCTGCGCGCCTCGAACGGCTCGACCTGCAACCTGGTCAGCGAGGACGAGTTGCCGGACACGGTTCCGCGCAAGCATGTGGAGACTATCGCCGACTCCACCCATTTCCTGCCGATCGAGCGGCCGGACCTGACGCGGGCGACCCTGCTGGCCGCCTGCCTGCACAGCTGATCAGAGCGCCAGTCCAGGCGTGATCATGCCGCGCATGGCCGCCTGGGCCGCCTCGCTGATCGGCACGATCTTGCGCGCGTCGAGATCCAGGGTGATGGCCACCGCCTCGGACACGCCCCAGGGGCGGCCAGTGTTGGGATCCAGCATCCAGTGGACCATGCGCTGGGTGCGCGAATCGACGCCGGCGAGGCCCGAGCGGATCACCACCCGGTCGCCGGCCCGCGGCCAGTCCAGATAGGCCAGGCGATATTCCAGCACCGCCCCGCCGACCCGCGCCGGTCGCGTCTCAGCATGCTCGACCACGGCTCCGCGCAGGCGCGAGACCAGCCGCGGGATGCCGTCCGAGACCCGGCCGATGAAGCCGTCCAGCCCCATGCGGCCGAACACGTCGCAGTCCTGCTGCAGGACCGCCCCGGCGCTGATGGTGACGAGGTCCAGGGCGTCGGCCCGCGCCAGGCTGGCGGTGGTCTCGAAGGGTTCAAGGGCGATGCTGCGGGCGGCTGCGTAGTCGGGGACCGGCGCCGTCAGGCGCTCGGCGCGCTCGCGGATTCGCCGGGTCCAGGGAAACGGACGGCCGTCGCGGGGCGTGACGTGGCTGACCACGGTCTGGAAGGTGGCGGCCGGCTCGCCGGTCGTGGAGTGGGTCAGGACCAGCAGCAGACGGGCGTCGGTCTCGCCCATCTCCACCACGCTGCCCGTCATGTGCATGGGCGCCGGCGGGCGCGCCTCGCGCAGGAAGCGGATGTGCTGCTCGCGCACCAGCAGGGTGGAATCGGCGTCGGGGGAAAAGGCCTCGGGCATGCCCAGTTCTGCGGCCAGGCCGACCAGCCCCTGCATCGCCCGGGTGACGTAGAAGCGCACGTTCATGTGCCCCATCTCGTCGCATTCCCAGACGTTGACGCCGCCGCGCCAGACCTCGACGCCCGTGTCGTTGGTCATGGGAAGTCCCCTCGAGCCGCTCTTGCTTGTTTTGGCCGGGAGTAGAGGGGATCGGCGGAGCGCGCAAGCACGCCCCGCCTGCGGGCCGTCAGGCGAACAGCTTCGCCCAGCGGCGCTTCTCGCGGGTCTTCCAGGCGCCGCGGTGATAGGCGTCCGAGCCGATCAGCGGAACCACGGTGGTGGCCTCGGCGAACACCATCTGCTCGAAGGTCACGTCGACCTTGCCCCAGGAGCAGGCCTCCTTCAGCGTCGAGGACGAGCAGGCGCCGTCGCGCACGTCGGCGACGGTGATCTGCACCGCGTATTTGTGCATCTCGGCTTCCAGGCCCAGGATTTCGGCGCAGACCACGGTGTCCTGGGCGAAGTTCTTGGGCACCCCGCCGCCGACCATGAACAGCCCGGTGGTGCCGGCCGCGATCTTCACGTCGGTCAGCTCGCGGAAGTCGGCCACCGAGTCGATCGTCACATAGGGCTTCTTGGCCTTGATCCGCTCCACCTGGTGCTTGACCAGGCCGAAGCCAGCCGAGCTGTCCGTGAAGGCCGGGCAGAAGATCGGCGCGCCTTCTTCATAGGCGGTCTGGATCAGCGAGCCGGGCTTTTTCGCATTGCCCGCGGCCAGCCACTTGCCGATCTCCCAGATGAACTCGCGCGAGGAATAGGGGCGCGGCTCCAGGCTGTCGGTGATGTCCTTGATGGCGTGGTCGCACGCCTGCAGCTCTTCCTCGTCGATATAGGTGTCGTAGATGCGGTCGATGTAGAGCGCGCGCAGGTCGCGGTCGTCGACATTGGCCTGGGCCTGGTAGTGCTTGAAGCCGAGGGCCTCGAAGAAATCCATGTCGATGATCGAGGCGCCGGTGGCGACCACGGCGTCGATCATCCCGTAGCGGATCATGTCGCGATAGACGTGCATGCAGCCGGCGGCGCTGGTCGAGCCGGCGAGCGTCAGCCACACCGAGCAGTCCTTGTCCTCGATGGCCATGGACAGGATGTCGGCGGCCCGCGCGGTGTCGCGCGAGGTGAAGCTCATCTTGCGCATGGCGTCGATCACCGGCCTGGCGTCATAGGCGGCGATGTCGACATGCTCGACGGTCTTGGATAGCAGTTCGGCCTTACGGTTGGTCTCGGCGTTCATCTTGCGGGTTTCCCTTTGGGGTGAGCGCCCGTCGTTCGCGATGCTCTGGGCCGGACGGAGCGACGGCCGAGAGGGGCCCGGCCCTGATGGGGCGGGGTTGGGTGAGGGGTCTAGACTTGGTGACCCGAAATTTCCACCGCTCATCCCAGCGCAGGCCGGGATGAGCGAAGAAATTACTTCCTGCGCCGCCTTTTGCCCTTGGCGCGCGACAGCTTGACGACATTGGCGCTCTCGGTCCGCGGAACCGGGATCGAGCGGGGCGCCAGGCCGTACATCGAGGCCATGGGCGCGTCGTCGACCTCGGCTGCGTCCATCTCGCCATAGCCGTTGAAGCGGGTGGTCATGGCCACGCCATAGGCGCCCAGCATGCCGATCTCGATGAAGTCGCCCTCGCCCACGTCCTCGGGCAGCCAGAACGGCCCCGGCATGTGGTCGATGGAATCGCAGGTCGGGCCATAGAAGCGAAACGGCTTCAGCGGGGCCGAAGACGGCTCTCCGCCGCGGACCAGCTTCACCGGGAACGGCCACTTGGAGTGGGTGGCGTCGAACAGCGAGCCGTAGGAGCCGTCGTTCAGATAGAGCGCGTCGCCCTTCCTCAGCTCGACCTTGGCCAGCACCGAGGAGGATTCGGCCACCAGCGCCCGGCCAGGCTCGCACCAGAGCTCGGTGGTCTCGTGCACCATCATCTCGGCGAAGCCGCGATCGATCGAGTCGACATAGTCGGCCAGGGCCGGCGGGATCATGCCGGGATAGATCGACGGGAAGCCGCCCCCGACATCGACCACGTCGGCGAACACGCCGGCGCGGACGAGCGCGCGGGAAGCCTGCGCCATCGCCGCCTGATAGGCGGTGGGCCGCATGCACTGGCTGCCGACATGGAAGGCCACGCCCATCAGGTCCTGGGTCGCACGCCGGGCGGCGAGCAGCAGGTCAGGCGCGGCGTGCGGCTCGACGCCGAACTTGCCGGCCAGGGGATAGGACGAGCCCTCGGCCTGCACCGCCAGGCGCACCATCAGGTTCAGGTCCTTGGCCTGTCCCGTGGCGTCGACGATCTTGGCCAGCTCCTCGTGGGTATCGAACGAGAAGGTTCTGACCCCGTGGTCGAAATAGGCGGACGAGATCGCCCGCCGGCTCTTGACCGGATGCATGAAGGCCATGAAGGCGCCAGGCGCGTGCTCGGCCACCAGCTCGATCTCGGGGATCGAGGCCACGTCGAAGCGCGTGATCCCGCTCTCCGCCAAGGTCTTGATCACCCACGGCGAAGGGTTGGCTTTGACGGCGTAGAGAACGTCGCCTTTGAAGTGCTTCTGGAACCAGGACGCCGCTAGGGCCACGGCGCCCCGTCGCACGAGTGCGACAGGACGTTCCGGCGACCGCTCACGGACCAGGTCCAGGGGCGAATGGTACGTGTGCAACTCACGTAACCCCCTGCAGATTGTTGAACCCAGGCCGGCGTTAGCAGCGCATGATGGACAACGGGGTCCGCCGGAGCGCGCGAGATAGGGTCTCCGCCCCCCGATGTAAAGCGGAAATTTGTGACATTAGGTGCTCACAATGTCGCGCGGCGGTTGCGCGCGGGGCGGGAATGCTCAGGAAACGGAGCTTAGCCGGCGACCCTGGCTGCGCGTTCGACTATCGGCCGGTAGGACGCGAAATCCGGCAAGGCGCGGCCCACAACCTTGCCGAGATCGTCGTAGCGGCGCAGCTGCACCGCCTCGCGCCAGTAGGGCAAGGTCTCGAACCGCGCCGCCTGGGCCGCTTCGAACGGGCCGCCCTGGAGCGCCAGCGAGGCCTTGGAGGCGGCGCTGAGCGCGTCGCAATAGCCGGGCTCGCGGGCGCAGAGATACCGCTTGGCGGCCACGTGCAGGGCCACCGGCCGACTCACCGCCGCGCCGAACAGGGCGTCCAGCCGCGCCGCGCCGGTGGCCTCGTGCCGGTCGTCGCGCAGGCCCTCGACTACCTCCGCCTCGTCCTCGAACAGATGGCCGATGTCGTGCAGCAGGCAGGCGACGATCAGGCTCTCCGCCGCCCCGTCCGCCTTTGCGCATTCGGCGCACTGCAGGGCGTGCTCCACCTGGCTCATGTCCTCGCCATAGGTCAGGCCGCCCTTGGTCTCGTAGAGGGCGAAGATGTGGTCGATGGTGAGCGCCATGACGCCCGGGCCCTCTCAGCTGTTGGTCGGCTCATATCCAGCCACGGCGCGGGGTTCCGCGCCACGGGTCGCGGACCTATCTGACCCATAGGCCTTTGCGAGGATCGAACCGATGCCGCCCTTCGTCCTGAAGCAGATCGACCATGTGGTCCTGCGCGTGCGCGACCTCGAGTCCAGCCTCGGCTTCTATCAGCACGTCCTCGGCTGCACGGTCGACAAGGTGCAGGACAAGATCGGCCTTTGGCAGGTTCGGGCCGGAGGGTCGCTGATCGACCTCGTGCCGCTGGACGGCGTGCTGGGCCGGATGGGCGGCGCCGGGCCGAGCGAAGAGGGCCGCAACCTCGACCACTTCGCCCTGCAGATCACCCCCTTCGACGATGCGGCGATCCGCGCCCACCTGGACGCCCATGGCGTCGCCGTGATCGAGTCCGGCATGCGCTATGGCGCCGAGGGCGACGGCCCGTCGATCTATGTCCGCGACCCGGACGGCAACACGGTGGAGCTGAAAGGACCGGCAGGCTGACCCGCCAATCTTGCCAAATTTTGCCAAACGCCTAGGCTCGACCAATGTCGACCATGAACATCTCCCTGCCCGACGCTCTGCGCGCCTTCGTGGATGAACAGGTCCACGCCCGCGGCTACAGCACCAGCAGCGAATATGTGCGCGAGCTGATCCGCAAGGACCAGGAGCGCCAGCATTTGCGCGCGCTGCTGACCGAGGGCGGGGCCTCGCCGCCGGTCGGGACCGCCGACACCGACTATTTCGCGGACCTGCGCAAGCGCGCCGCCAGCGCCAAGACGGCGTGACGACCAAGCCGGTCGTCCTTCGCGAAAGGGCCAGCGAAGATATCATGAGCGCCGTCGACCACTATGCAGCGACGGCCGGCCCGCGGGTCGCCGCGGGCTTCGTGGACGCGCTGGAGGCCGCCTTGCGCCATATCGGCCAGCATCCGCGCTCAGGTTCGCCCCGCTTCGGCCAGGAACTGGACCTGCCCGGCCTGCGCTGCTGGGGGCTGAAGCGCTATCCCTATCTGGCGTTCTACATCGAACGCGAAGACCACATCGATCTGTGGCGGGTCCTGCACAGCAAACAGGACATTCCAGCGTGGCTGCAGGGCCTTGCTGACTAGGATGGCAATATGAGTCAGGAAAATAGACGAACCCAGTCGGCGCTCCGGATGCTGCCGATCACGTCATTCGCATGGCTCGCTCTTATAGTGACCGCAGGCATAATTGTAGAATTTGCTCAGAAGAACGGCGTTCCAAATGTACCGGTCCGGCTATGGCTGCTGTTCGGAATAATTTGCTGCGTAACGTACGTATATACTCGGAAGATATCACATAGATCAACCATAAGGCTGTCTGATTCTGGATTTTTCCTGGATTCCGGGAAAGGTAGTACCTTTTGGTCATGGAGCCAGGTTTCAAATTTTCGCGCGTCGAATTCGGGTTCGCGGGCGATCATTCATGTCCTCCAAGTCGATGTACGAAAGGATGGCTCTGAAACGCCTATTCCTGCCTCGTTAGGCTCCTATTGGACTGGTGGTTTGGAGCAAACGGCAGCGTGGCTTGAAGCTGCCAGACGCAAACATGCCGAGACCAGCTCAGTCTCTTGAGAGGCCTCGTACCATCCGGTTAGGCCACTCAGGATCGGAAGCGGTTTCCCCCTCTCCCCCTTGCCCCCGTCACGAAACTTTCGCATCCCTAGGCCATTCCCCGCGTCGCGGCGCAGCAAGGAATGGCCATGACGTCGGAAGCGGTGCTGCAGGTTCAGGGGGCGTCTGCGAGCTTCGGGGCGCGCAAGGCGCTGGACGGGGTTTCCTTGAGCATCGGCCGCGGCGAGATGGTGGCCCTGATCGGCCCCTCGGGCTCGGGCAAGTCGACCCTGTTGCGCGCCCTGACCGGCCTGACGCGTATCGACGCCGGCGAGGGCCGGATCACGGCTTTCGGGCAGACCGTGCAGGCCGGCGGCAAGGTCAGCGACCAGATCCGCGGCGTGCGCGCCCGTATCGGCATGGTGTTCCAGCAGTTCAACCTGGTGGGCCGGCTGTCCCTGTTCTCCAACGTGGCGCTGGGCATGCTGGGGCGGATCGCCCCTTTGCGCGGGCTCCTGGGCCTGTGGCCGGCGGCGGAGAAGGTCGCGGTGATGCAGGCTTTGGCCCGCGTCGGCGTGGCCGACCAGGCCGGCCAGCGGGCCCAGACCCTCTCCGGCGGCCAGCAGCAGCGCGGCGCCATCGCCCGGGCCCTGGTCCAGGGGGCCGAAGTGATCCTGGCCGACGAGCCGGTGGCCTCGCTGGACCCGGTGGCCGGGCGCAGGGTCATGGAGCTGCTCTGCGACCTCAATCGCGACGAGGGCCTCAGCGTGGTGGTCAGCCTGCACCAGGTCGACTACGCCCTGCGCTACTGCCGCCGTGTGATCGCCCTGAAAGCCGGCAAGGTGGCCTATGATGGTCCGTCCGAAGGCCTCGACCATGCCGCCCTGATCGACATCTATGGCCCGGAGATCGAAGAGGTCTTCTGGGAAGGAGATCGCCCGCAATGATCCGCAAAGCCCTGCTGGCCGCCCTGACGGCGGCCGCGCTCGTCGCCGGCTGCGCCAAGAAGGAGCCGGACCAGGTCATCAACTTCTCGATCCTCTCGGCCGAGGACCAGACCTCGATGAGCAAGGTCTGGCAGCCCCTGCTCGACGACCTGCACGCCCAGACCGGACTGACGATCAAGCCGTTCTTCGCCAGCAACTACACCGCCCTGATCGAGGCCATGCGCTTCAACCAGGTCCAGGTGGGCTGGTTCTCGGCCCTGCCGACACTGGAGGCGGTCAACCGCGCCGACGCCGACGTGCTGGCCCGGGTGATCACCCAGGGCGGCCAGGGGGTCTACCAGTCGGTGATCATCGTCAAAAAGGGCTCGGGCATCACCCTCCCCGACGTGCTGCAGTGCGGCAAGCGCTACAATTTCGGGATCGGCGACGCCCGCTCGACCTCGGGCACCCTGGCGCCCATGGCCTATGTCTTCATTCCCAACAAGATCGAGCCCAACGACTGCTTCAAGGTGGTGCGCTCGGCCAGCCATCAGTCCAACCTGTTCTCGGTCGCCAACGGGGTCTTGGACGTGGCCACCAACAACACCGTGGGTCTCCTCTTCGCCCACCGCGAAAATCCCGAGCTGGCCGACAAGGTGCAGGTGATCTGGAGCTCGCCGCTGCTGCCGGAATCCTCCATCGTCGCCCGCCGCGACCTGGACCCCAAGGTGCAGGCCAAGCTGAAGGCCTTCTTCCTGAACTACGGCAAGGCCGCCGGCGCCGAGGGCGAGCATGAGCGGGCGGTGCTGAAGGGCCTGGACTATGCCGGCTTCGCCAACGCCGGCGCCGACTATCTGGACCCGATCCGCGAGATGGACGCCAGCCAGGCGCTCTACGACGCCCGCAAGTCCGGCGACGCCGGCAAGATCGCCGCGGCGCAGAAGGCCTATGACGCGGTCGAAGCCCAGGTCGCAGCGCACAAGGCCGCCGCCCGCGACGCCGGCCCGGCGACATCGTGAGCGAGACGGCCCCCGTTCCGCCGCCGCCGGTCCGCACCCTTTCCGACCGGCTGATCGACCTCCTGGTCTGGGGCGGGGTCGTGCTGCTGCTGCTGATCAGCGTCGGCCCCGTCGAACTGCGCCGCCTCCCGCTGCTGTTCTCCAATTCCGCCAATATGCAGACGTTCGGTCACTCGTTCCTGCATCCCGACTTTGGCGACTGGAAGATCTATGTCGCGTCGATGTGGCTGACCATCCAGATGGCGCTGTGGGGCACGCTGCTGGCGGTCCTGCTCGCCGTTCCCCTGGGCCTCGCGGCGGCCCGCAATGTTTCGCCGCCCTGGATTCAGCAGCCAGTGCGGCGGGTGCTGGACCTATTGCGGGCGGTGCCAGACCTTGTCATGGGCACCATGTTCCTGGTCGCCGTGGGACTCGGCCCTTTCACCGGAGTTCTGGCCCTGGCGATCAACACCGGCGGCGTGCTGGGCAAGCTGTTCAGCGAGGCGGTGGAGACCATCGACCCGCGTCCTGTCGAGGGCGTGCGCGCCACCGGCGCCACGGGCCTGCAGCAGATCGCCTGGGGCGTGATCCCCCAGGTCGCACCGCTGTGGACCAGCTACGCCCTCTACCGCTTCGAATCCAACGCCCGCTCGGCCACGGTGCTCGGCCTGATCGGCGCCGGGGGTATCGGCCAGCTGCTGTTCGATAGTCTGAACGCCTTCAAGTACAGCGCCACCGCCGCCATCGTCATCGTGATCATCGTCGCCGTGTCGCTGATCGACCTCCTGTCCCAGGCCATGCGCAGCCGGCTGATCTAGCCGCCGCCCGCACCAGAAAGTGATCCGGAAACAGCCCCGCTCGCGCCCGCACCAGGCGTATACTGACAGATGCGCAAGACCGGCTTTCACAATCACGGGTGGCGCATCATGGAGCACAACCTCGCCCTGCAGGGCCTTAGGCTGATGGTGGTCGAGGACGAGCCGATGGCGGCCCTGGAAATCCAGGACATGCTCGGCGCCTTCGGCTGCCAGATCGTCGGGGTGGCCTCCAACCTGCACAAGGGCCTGGCCATAGCCTGTAACGAAGGCCTGGCGCTGGACGGCGCGGTACTGGACATCAACCTGGGCGGCGAGCAGGTCTATCCGGTGGCCGAACGGCTGAAGGCGCGGGGCGTGCCGTTCATCTTCTCCACCGGCTACGGCCGGGCCGGACAGGCGCCCAGCTTCGCCCATATCCCGACCCTGAACAAACCCTATGGACCCGAGGACCTGGAGGAGATGCTGGTCCAGGTGTTCGTGAGTTCGCTCAAACGGCGAGGGTTCAGTGTGCGCTGACCTCAGGCCTGCGCGGACCGCCGCCTCAGCCGCGCCAGCCGCCTGAGCCGGCGCCAGAAGCGGGTCTTTTCCGGCTCCGGATAGGGCTGCAGGTTGCGCACGAATTCCTCGGCGCAGGCGCGCCAGGAGAAGCGCTCGGCGAAGGCGCGCACCACCTTGCGGTCCAGGTCCAGGCACTTGAGGCACGCCTCGCGCAGGCCCTCGTCCAGGCTGGAAGCCAGGGCGCCGGCGTTGGAGCCCGGGATCAGGTCGATCGGCCCCGGCGCCGGGAAGGCCGCCACCGGCGCGCCCGTGGCCATGGCCTCCAGGATCACCAGGCCGAAGGTGTCGGTCAGGGAGGGGAAGACGAAGACGTCCGCGCCCGAGAAATAGTGCGCCAGCTCCTCGCCGAACCTGGCCCCAGGGAACACCGCCTCCGGATATTTCAGGATCAGCTCCTCGCGCTGAGGACCATCGCCGACCACCACCTTGGTGCCCGGCAGATCCGTGGCGAGGAAGGCCTCGATGTTCTTCTCTACCGCCACCCGGCCGACGTTCAGCCAGATGGGGCGAGCCAGGCCGGCATAGACGTCCGGCTCGTCCGGCAGGCGCGGATGGAACAGGTCGGTATCGACCCCGCGGGTCCAGGGCGAGAGGTTCCTGAAACCGTGCTTGGCCAGCTCCTCCTGCATCGAGGGGGTGGCGACCATGATCCGCCCCGACGGCCCGTGGAACCAGCGCATGTAGGCGTAACCGGCCGACAGCGGCAGCGGCAGGCGGGCGGAGACGTATTCCGGGAACTTGGTGTGGTAGCTGGTGGTGAAGGGCAGCTTCCAGTCGACGCAGATCCGCCGCGCGGCCAGGCCGATCGGCCCTTCGGTGGCGATGTGGATCGCCTCCGGCTCGCACGACTTGAACCGCTCCTGCACGGGCTCGTAGGCCCCCACCGCGAGCTTGATCTCGGGATAGGTCGGCAGGGGGAAGGTCTTGAACTGGTCGGGCGAGACCACCTCGACCTCGTGACCCATCGCCCGGCACTCGGCGATGACGCGCGTCAGGGTGCGGACGACGCCGTTGACCTGGGGCTCCCAGGCATCCGTAGCCAAAAGGATACGCATCAGGCGGCGGCGGGCTCCTCGATTTCCGCACCGCTCACCGCGCGCAACCGGTCGATCACCGACCAGGAGCGCAGCTTGGACCATTCGAGAATTTCCATCCGGCCGTCGAAATGCTCGACCAGGGCCGTGCAGCTTTCCACCCAATCGCCGTCGTTGATGTAGGCGATTCCGTCGATGGAGCGCATTTCGGCCTTGTGGATATGACCGCAAATCACCCCGTCCACCCCCCTGCGGCGGGCTTCTTCGGCGACGGCGGCCTCGAAATTCTCAATGAATTGCAGCGCGTTCTTCACCTTGACCTTCAGATAGGCGGAGAGGCTCCAATAGCCGAACCCCATCCTGCGCCGAATCCTATTGAAGACCGTGTTCAGCGCCAAGACGGTTCTGTAGGCCCAATCCCCAAGGAAGGCGAGCCAGCGCGCGTGCCGCGTGACCCCGTCGAACTCGTCGCCGTGCAGGACGAGGTAGCGTTTGCCGTCCGCCGCCTCGTGCACCGCGTCCCGCGTCACCACCACCCCGCCCAGGTGAACCCCGCAATAATCGCGGGCCACGTCGTCGTGGTTGCCGGGGATGTAGATCACCTCGCAGCCCTTGCGCGCCATGCGCAGGATCTTCTGCACCACGTCGTTGTGCGACTGGGGCCAGTGCCAGCCGCTCTTCAGCTTCCAGCCGTCGACAATGTCGCCGACCAGATAGAGGGTCTGACATTCCATATGACGGATGAAGTCCAGGAGCAGCTCCGCCTGGCAGCCGCGGGTGCCCAGATGGACATCGGATATGAACACGGTGCGGAAGCGCTTGACGGGGAATTCGGCGCTCATCGGGCGTCGAGCCTCGCAGGATCTAGGGACCGCCAAGGGAGCAGGGCCATTCGCCGCCGGTTAAAGTGATTGCATGTCGGTTTCGTGAAGCCGTAAGTGAAGCTCGTTCAGTTTGGGTGCGAAGCCTCTGGCGCAGGGCCCGGGACTTCCTTACCTAGGCTGAGCCCATGCCCTATCGACCGCCATCGCCAGCCTACGACCGCATGACCGACGCAGCCCCGCCAACCCCGGCCCGGGACACGCCGAAATCCCAGCGCACGCGCGCGCGGATCCTGGACTGCGCCATGAAGCTGTTCGCCGAGATCGGCTATGCGGCGGCGACCAATCCCCGCATCGCCGAAGAGGCCGGTCTGACGCGCGGGGCGATGCTGTACCATTTCCCGACCCGCGAGGCGCTGGTCGACGCGGCGGTCGGCCACATCCAGGCTGCGCGGCTGGCCCTGTTGTCCGCCGCCGCCGACCAGGGCGCGCCGGGCGGAGACGTCGCCGACCAAGCGATCGATTCCTACTGGGCGGCCCTGCAGTCCACCCCGTTCAAGGCCTTCGCCGAGCTGGAGGCCGCCGCCAGGCTGGACGCGGACGTGCGCCAGCGCATCGCCGCGGCCCAGTCCGAATTCGACCACGCCCAGGTGGGCGAACCCTTCGCCCGGATGATCTCCACCGGCGCCGGCGCCCGCTTTCAGGCCAGCCGCGACCTCGCCCGCTTCATGCTGGAGGGCCTGGCCCGGGCCGAGCTGACCTATGACCGGGATACCCGGATCGAGCACCTCTTGGCGGTGATCAAGCGCGCCACCCACATCCTGAACCGCAAGGGCCCGCCCCAGGACCTCTGGCCGGAATAGGGGGCGGCGCGCTAGGCTCGCCTCAACAAGAACGAGGGAGCCCCAAGATGGCCGGATCCATAGACCCGCTGCGCGAACAGTTCGACGCGTTCAAGGCCCTGCCGCGCGACCAGCCGATCCACATGCTGAACCTGATCCGGCTGAACAAGCTGGCTCAGTACCCGGAGGGCCATCCCAACCACGGCAAGGGCATGAGCGGCCTGGACGCCTACCGCGAATACGGCCGCACCAGCGCCGAGGTGTTCAGCCGCGTCGGCGGCCATCAGGTCTGGGTCGGCAAGCCAGAGACGGTCGTCACCGGTCCCGCCGACGAGCGCTGGGACCTCGCTTTCATCGCCGCCTATCCGAACGCGGGCGCCTTCCTGGCCATGGTCACCGACCCGGGCTATCGCGAGCACGTCAAGCACCGTCAGGCGGCGGTCGAGGACTCACGGCTGATCCGCATGGCGCCGCGCGAGGCGGGCGAAGGGTTCGGGGAGTAGTTTTTCTCCTCCCTTGCGAAGCGAAGCGTAGCGGGGAGGGGAAGAATGATCACCCCACCGCGTCGAGCCGGCTGATCACCCGGCGTTCGTCCCAGTGGCCGCCGGTGTTGCGGCGGAACCAGGGTGGGCGGTCGGCAAGGACGTCGGTTTCCAGCCACAGGCGCTTCAGGTGCCGCACCCGGCCGCTGGGGCGGTCGTCGAGATAGGCCGTGCGCCCGTGCAGCACGTGGTAGTTGTTGACGAACTGCATGTCGCCGGGCTCGAAGGCCATCATCACCGAATACCGTCCGCTCTCGGCCGCCTCGTCGATCCAGGCCAGGCCCTCGCGGGCGGCGTCGGTCAGGCGCGGGGCGTCCGCGTGCTTCTGCGAGGCCAGGATGTAGGCGGTGATCACCCGTACGAACAGCCGCCCGCCCCATTCGGTGAACACCGGAACCGTGTACCAGGCCTTGCCGCCGGCCTTCTGCTCGCCGCGGAAATCGTAAGGCTGGGGCTTGTAGAGCTCGGCCGCCAGGTCGGGGCGCTGGAGCACCAGGGCGTTGTGGATGGCCACCGAATTGGCGACCGCGGAAAGCCCGCCTGAGACCCCATTCCGAAGGCACATCAAGCCGATCAGGTCCGAACCGTCGCAGTGGTAGCCGAGCTTGATCCCGCCCAGCTCGTTGCCGCGCACGGTGGGGTCGTCCCAGCTCTTGCCCTGGTCGGTGACGTCGCCCAAGAGGTGTCCATGGTGGTTCTGCGCCCAGGGCTTGCCCAGGTGCATCCCGATGCCCCAGTAGATCAGGCACATGGCGTCGTTGTCGTAGCGGCCGCGGTCCACGCCCCTCAGGCGCACGAAGCCGCGGCCGTTCATCAGATCGTGCTCGATCCGCTTCAGCCGCGGCGCCAGGGTCGGCAGGGGGAAGTCCTCGGCGCCGATGTCCAAAAGGTCGCTGGTCACGTCCTGGGCGTGGCGGACGGCGTCGTCGATCTCCTGCAACTCGGCCGGGGTGAAATGCTCGGTCCAGGCGTCCTCGCCGCCGACGGTCTCGGCGGTCCATTCGCATTGGGGCTCGAGGATGCGGGGCGCGTCGGTCATGGCCGCCTCCCCTATTCCGCCGCCATAGCCGCCGGCGCGGCCTGAGCCCCTCGGAGCAGCCTGCCCGGCAGGGCGCCGGTGGGCTCGCCGCCCCGATAGGTGACCTCGCCGGCGACGATCGTCGCCACATAGCCCTCGGCCCGCTGGATCAGCCGCCGGCCGCCCGCCGGCAGGTCGTAGGCCACCTCGGGCGAGCGCAGGGACAGCCGCCCGTAGTCGATGACGTTCAGGTCGGCGCGCAGGCCGGGCGCGATGCGGCCGCGGTCCATCAGGCCGACGATCGCCGCCGTATCCGCCGTCTGCATCCGCACGGCCTGCTCCAGCGGCAGCTTGGCGCCCCGGGTGCGATCCCGAGTCCAATGGGTGAGCAGCGAGGTCGGGAAGCTGCCGTCGCAGATCATGCCCACATGCGCCCCGCCGTCCGACAGGCCCGGCACCGTATGGGCGTGGGTCAGCATGGCGTAGGCCGGGTCCAGGCTGTCCTCGGCATAGTTGAGGAACGGCACATAGATCATCGCCCGCCCGCCATGGCTGAGCACGTGGTCCAGGGCGACCGCTTCGGGCGAGACACCCCGCGCCCGGGCCTGGGCGCCGATGGTCTGCTCGCTGGTCGGCTCGTAGTCGGGCCGGTCGGGGTCCATCAGATGCATGCGGTCCCAATTTCCGATCAGGTTGCGGATCGGCCGGTCAGGGTCTTCGGACAGCAGCTGGGCGCGAACTTCGGGGTCGGACAGGCGCGCGATCCGCTCGGCCAGCGGCGCCTTGGCCAGGGCCTGATAGGTCGGATGGAAGCTGAAGGGGTTGAGGGTCAGCTCGAAGCCGAGCAAGACGCCCACCGCCCGCGGCGCCACCTGAGCCTTCATCGGCAGGCCGGCCGCCACCGCTTCGTCCAGCCAGGCCAGCATGGCCTTGTAGCTCTGGGGCGCCAGCGGGCTTTGCAGCAGGCTGAAGGACAGGGGTCGGCCCGACGCCTGCACGATCCGCCGCAGCATGGCGAACTCGGCTTCAGGGTCGCTGAAATCGGAGACCACCTGCAGGACCCCCTTGCCGGCGGCCTTGAGGCCGAGGGCGATACCGGTCAGCTCGTCCTCGCCGGCGGTCAGGGTCGGGGTCGGCTGGCCGTCGCTGGTGCGGTGGTTCAGCGTGCGCGAGGTGGAAAAGCCCAGGGCGCCGGCCTCGGCCGCACGCCGGGCGATGGCGGCCATGGCGGCGATGTCGGCCTCGGTGGCCGGCTCGCGGTCGGCGCCGCGCTGGCCCATCACATGCACGCGCAAAGCCGCGTGCGGCAGCTGCGAGCCGATGTCGACGTCGAACTTGCGCGCCGACAGGGCGTCCAGATAGTCAGGATAGCTCTGCCAGTTCCAGGGCAGGCCCTGGCTGAGCACCGGGAAGGGAATGTCCTCGACCCCCTCCATCAGCCGCACCAGCCGGTCGTGGTCCTCGGGCTTGCAGGGGGCGAAGCCGACCCCGCAATTGCCCATCACCACCGTGGTCACCCCATGCCAGGACGAGGGCTGCATGTGGGTGTCCCAGGTCGCCTGGCCGTCATAGTGGGTGTGCACGTCGACGAAGCCGGGGGTGACGATCAGGCCCTTGGCGTCAATCTCCTCGCGCCCCTTGCCCTTGACCTGGCCGACGGCGGCGATGCGGCCGTCCTTGACCGCGACATCGGCGGCGCGCCCGGGCTCGCCCGAGCCGTCGAACACCTCTCCGCCCCGGATGACGAGGTCCCAGGCCTGGTCCATGACGCGTTTCCCTGATCGTTGATTACCAATATCAGGCGCGCGGTTTCCGCGGGCGTCAAGCGGCGGCTTCGAACCTGATCGGCCTTGCGCCTTCCCAGAGGATCGCGCGGCCGAGGGCGGCCAGCCGGTCCAGCCCTTCGATGATCGTGCCGAAGTGATTGCCGGCCAGCTGCCCTGCCTTGCTGGCGAAGCGGGTCGGGCCGTAGGCGATCAGGATCTCGGTCTCGCTGATCCCGCCCGGATAGAGCACCACCTGGCCCGGCGCCGGATAGCTGGTGGCGTTCTCAGGCCCCAGCCCCAGGTCGCGCTCGCCCATCGGGATCCAGCACGCCTCGCCGCTCCAGCGCACATGGATGATGCGGTCCTGGAATGGCAGCAGGCTCTGGAAGCGCGCGCAGGTCAGCGGCGCGGCCTGATGCTCGAAGCGGGCCGGGAAGCGCTCGTCGCCGATGGTGATGATCAGATTGCTCACAAGGCCAATCTCGCTGGAGTTCCGCCGGCTGTCACCCTGCCAGCGTTATCATGCTGCGCCGCACTAGCGCTTTCCGTAACGGTCCCCTAGGGTGCCGGCCGAAATTCAAACTACTGTTTGACGTGAAGGGAAACCTGCGCATGCGCGATGTCGTCGTCGTCTCCTACGCCCGCACCGGCATGGCCAAGTCCATCCGCGGCGGATTCAACAACACCCACGGCGCGACCATGGCCGGCCACGCCATCCAGCACGCCATCGCCCGCGCCGGCATCGACGCCGCCGAGGTCGAGGACGTGGTGCTGGGCGCGGCCCAGCCGGAGGGCGCCACCGGCCACAACGTCGCCCGCAACGCCGCCATCTGGGCCGGCTGCCCGGTGACCACTTCGGGCACCACCATCAACCGCTTCTGCTCCTCAGGCCTGCAGGCCATCGCCACCGCCTCGCACTACATCAAGAACGAAGGCGCCACGGTGGCCATCGGCGGCGGGGTCGAGTCGATCTCGCTGGTGCAGATGGGCGGGCACATGAACACCTATCGCTTCACCGAAGAGAAGCTGATGCAGATCCGCCCGGACCTGTGGATGGCGATGATCGAGACCGCCGACATCGTCGCCGAGCGCTACAAGGTCAGCCGCGAGGCCCAGGACGAATACGCCCTGGAATCCCAGCGCCGCATGGCCGCCAGCCAGCAGGCCGGCCTGTACAAGGACGAGATCGTTCCCCTGGCGACCAAGATGAAGAAGGTCGACAAGGCCACCGGCCAGGAGAGCATCGTCGACTATGTGGTCGACCGCGACGAGTGCAACCGCCCCGACACCACCCTGGAAGGCCTGCAGAGCCTTAACCCGGTGCGTGGCCCCGGCAACTATGTGACCGCCGGCAACGCCTCGCAGCTCTCGGACGGCGCCGCCGCCGTGGTGCTGATGGAGGCCAAGGAGGCCGAGAAGCGCGGCCTGAAGCCGCTCGGCCTGTTCAAGGGCTTCGCCGTCGCCGGCTGCGCGCCCGACGAGATGGGCATCGGCCCGGTGTTCGCCGTGCCGCGCCTTCTGGAGCGCCACGGCCTGAAGGTCGACGACATCGACCTGTGGGAGCTGAACGAAGCCTTCGCCTCGCAATGCCTCTACAGCCGCGACAAGCTGGGCATCGATCCGGCCAAGTACAACGTCAACGGCGGCTCGATCTCGATCGGCCACCCCTATGGCATGACCGGCGCCCGCTGCACCGGCCACGTGCTGATGGAAGGCCGGCGCCGCGGCGCCAAGCACGCCGTGGTGACCATGTGCATCGGCGGCGGCATGGGTGCTGCCGGCCTGTTCGAAGTCCTCTGATATCGTCAAACTGCTGACCTTACGGCCGGAATCGCCATCGCGGTTCCGGCCGTTCTGCATTTCAGCCACAGGTTATCCACCGCCCAGGCGCCCCCTGCGCGGAATCGCGCAGGCGACGGCCAAGCTTTCTTGTGCACTATCAGCTTGGCCGTGATCATAGCGCCCCGGGGAGAGGCGCGGACTTCGCGGCCCCGGTGAATCGGCGCGCGGCGCCAGGCTTTTTAGTGCTCTTGGTGGCGGATGAACGACGAACCCCTGAAGGGGCGCGACTTGGACGTTGATTGCGATACTCCGGACCCGCGCCTGAGCAGCGCCGATCCGGCCGGCGGCTTGGCCGACGGTCCGGAAGCCCCCTATGCCGAGGCGCTCGCCCTGGCTCACCAGCGGCTGGCCGCCCTCGAGGCCGCCCTCGCCGACGAGCGGCGTGAGCGCCGCCGCGCCGAGGAGGCCCTGTGGCAGGCCCAGCGGCACCAGGCGGTCGGGCGCCTGGCCAGCGGCGTCGCGCACCACTTCAGCAACCTTTTGACCGCTATCGTCGGCAATCTGGAGCTGGTGCGCCGCGAGCACACCGCCGATGCGTCCCTGACCCGCAAACTGGACCGCGCCAGCGAGGCGGCCCGCCGCGCGGTCAAGCTGACCCGCCAGTTGCTGACCTTCTCCGGCCGCCAACTGGTGCGGGCCGAGCTGTTCGACCCGAGCAAGGGCCTCGTCGAATTGATCGCCCTCCTCAGCGGCTCGCTGCGCGGCGAGATCGAGGTCGTCACCGAGGTCCCCGCCGGCCTCTGGAGCGTGCGGGTCGACGCGGGGGAGCTGGAGTTGGCCCTGCTGAACCTCGCCATCAACGCCGGCGACGCCATGGGCGGCGCGGGCCGCCTGAAGATCGCCGCCCGCAACCAGACCCTGCGCGACGACCGCCTTGAGCTCGACGGCGACTATCTGGTGATCGAGGTCGCCGACAGCGGCCCAGGCATCCCGCCCGACATCCTGCCCCGGGTGTTCGACCCGTTCTTCACCACCAAGGCCGCCGGCGTCGGCAGCGGGCTGGGCCTCAGCCAGGTGCTCGGCTTCGCCCACCAGTCCAAGGGCGCGGTGGACGTGGCCGAGACCCCGGGCGGCGGGGCGACCTTCCGCATCTATCTGCCGGCAGCGCGCGCCATCGCCGCCGATCCGCCCCCCGCCCGCACCCAGGCCGAGGTGGTGCTGGTGGCCGAGGACGACGCCGACCTGGCCGAGATCACCGCCTCCATGCTGGAGAGCCTCGGCTTCGGGGTTCGCGTCGCCTATCGCGCGCCGGCCGTGCTGGACATGATCGGCCAGGGCGAGCGCATCGATCTGGTGCTGTGCGGCGCGGCCCTCGGCGGCGGCACGGGCGGGCTGGAGCTGGCGCGGGAGGTGCGCGCCGCCCATCCTGGACTGCCGGTGCTCCTGACCTGCGATAACCGCGCGGTCTCGGAGGCCGCCGAGCAGGAGGGCCTGCCCGCGCTGCCCCGGCCCTACCGCGCCGGCGACCTCTATCGCCGCATGACCGCGCTGATGAGCGGAGGGGCTTGATAGCCCGGCTGCAACCGGCCGGCCGGCGCGGCCGCGCCTGCCGGCGCTTGCACAATTTCTAATGATGCCAGGCGCGCCCAACCTTGCTTAGAGTGCGGCAAATCTGTCCGCACTCAACCGCGAGCGAGCGCCATGACCGCCAGCCAAGAGCTTCCCAACTACCGCGCCGAGCGCTTCAAGCGCGCCGGGCGCGGCAAGATCTATGACAGCATCATCGACACCATCGGCGACACCCCGCTGATCCGCCTGCCCCGGCTTTCAGCAGAACTGAAGCCCAAGGGCGAGGTGCTGGCCAAGCTCGAGTTCTTCAATCCCCTGTCCAGCGTCAAGGACCGCATCGGCGCCTCGATGATCGAGGCCATGGAGGCCGCGGGGCAGCTGCAGCCGGGCTCGACCATCATCGAGCCCACCAGCGGCAATACCGGCATCGCGCTCGCCTTCGTCGCGGCGGCCAAGGGCTATCCGCTGATCCTGGTCATGCCCGAGAGCATGTCGCTGGAACGGCGCAAGATGCTGACCCTCCTGGGCGCGCGGCTGGAGCTGACCCCGGCCGAGAAGGGCATGCGCGGCGCGGTCGGCCGGGCCCAGGAGCTCCTGGCCGAGATTCCCGGCTCGGTCATGCCGCAGCAGTTCGAGAACCGCGCCAACCCCATGGTGCACAGGGTCTCGACCGCCGAGGAGATCTGGAACGACACGAACGGCAAGGTCGACGCCATCATCTCCGGCGTCGGCACCGGCGGCACCATCAGCGGCGTCGGCCAGGTGCTGAAGGCGCGCAAGCCCGAGCTGAAGATGATCGCCCTGGAGCCGGAGACCTCGGCCGTGCTCTCCGGCGGCCAGCCCGGCCCGCACAAGATCCAGGGCATCGGCGCCGGCTTCGTGCCCGGCAATGTCGACCGCGGGGTGATCGACGAGGTGATGACCGTCTCCAACGACGAAAGCTTCGAGATGGCCCGCCGCGCGGCCCGCACCGAGGGCCTGCCGGTCGGCATCTCGTCCGGGGCGGCGCTGTCGGCCGCCTTCCGCCTCGCGTCGCAGGACGCCTGGGCCGGCAAGACCATCGTCGCCATCATCCCCAGCTTCGCCGAGCGCTACCTGTCGACCGCCCTGTTCGACGGGCTGTGAACACCGACGTGTTCTCGCCGGCCAAGCGGTCGGCGGTGATGGCCAAGGTCAAGGGACGCGACACCCGGCCGGAGCTGATCGTGCGCAGGCTGCTCTGGCGGCTGGGCGCCCGCTATCGCCTGCATCGCAAGGATCTGCCGGGCTCGCCGGACATCGTACTGCCGGGCCGGCGGCTGGTCGTTTTCGTGCACGGCTGCTTCTGGCACGGCCACGACTGCGCCCGCGGCGCGCGGGTGCCGAAAGCCAACCGCGACTACTGGCTCGCCAAGGTCGCGCGCAACAGGGCGCGGGATGTGCAGACGCGCAAGAAGCTCGAAGCCGCTGGCTGGCGGGTCGAGGTGGTATGGGAGTGCGAACTGAAGGCTGCAGCCGCTCTGGAAGCGCGGCTGCGAAGCCTGCTTACTCCGCCGCGTCCTGCTTCTTGATCCCCATGGCCTCCAGGATTTCGGGCCGGATGTTCTCGGTGCCCTTTTCCTGGATGTGCTGGGCGACGCGCATGCCGACCGCCATCCGCGCATGGCCGATGAAGGTCTCGCGGTTGTCGCGGGCCCAGTTCAACGAGACCTCGCGGTTGTCGTTGAGGTTCTGGAACCTGGGGAACACGAACCGCGCCATCAGCTCGTAAGAGCGCTTCTTGCGGTCCCAGTCGGCCCAGTTGTGGTCCATGAACATGAAGCAGCCGAAGCCGCCGGACTGGGCCTTCAGCCGCTCGATCTGGGCCGCGGCGTCGTCGGGCGTGCCGATCACCGCCATGCCAGAGGCGATCAGCTGGTCGATCATGTCGCCCTCGCCGTCGGCCACCAGCGGCAGGGCCGCGACCTCGCGGAAGTAGTAGACCCACTGTTCCAGGCCATGAGCGCAGTCGGCGCGGGCCTGCTCGCGGGTCTCGGCGATGTGCATGGGACCGACCAGGCGCCAGCCGGAGCGGTCCATCACATTGCCATGCTCCTTGGCCTTCTCCTCGGCGATCGCCCAGTTGGAGGACAGGGCGTTGAATCCGCCGGCCGAGGTGGCGCCGATCGAGAGCATGGAAAGGCCATGCCGCCCGGCCGCGGTGGCGCCCGTGGGCGAGACCTGGCTGGCCACGGCGATCTCGACGGAGGGCCGAGACCAGGGCGTCATCTGTAGCCGCGCTTCGCTGAGCTCGTACCAGTCGGTCTTGTTGGTCACCGTCTCGCCGCGCAGCAGCTTGACGATATCGGCCAGGGCCTCGTCCATGCGGTCGCGCTGGGCGGCCACGGGGATGCCCATCATGAAGGCGTCGGAGGGCAGGCTGCCCGGGCCGCAGCCCAGCATCACCCGCCCACGGGTGATGTGATCCAGCTGGTTGATGCGGTCGGCCAGCATCAGGGGGTGGTGATAGGGCAGAGACGAGACGCCGGTGCCGAGGCGGATGGTCCTGGTGCGCTCGGCCGCGGTGGCGATGAACAGCTCCGGGCTGGCGATCAGCTCGTAGCCCGCCGAATGGTGCTCGCCGATCCAGGCCTCGTCATAGCCCAGCTGGTCCATGAAGGTGACCAGGTCCAGGTCCCGCTGAAGGGCCAGGGTCGGGTTCTCCGACAACGGATGGAACGGCGCGATGAACGAGCCGAAACGCAACTTGGGCCCCAGCATATAGGACGCTCCCTCTTATAGGTTATCGTTGATACCCTAGAGGGCGCGCGGCAGCGGCGCAATCTCAGGCGCGCCCACTCCAGGGATATTCCACCTGCAGGGCGACGAAGCCGGCGGTGGGGCGGCCATAGCGGCGGGCGATGGCGGCCAGGGCCGTATCCAGGCTGGCCGCCGGGCGCTCGTCCGACAGGGGCGGCAGCATCAGGTCCAGGCGCCCGCCGTCGCCGGTGCGGTCGACGATCAGCTCCAGCCCGTAGGCCAGGCGCACCGTCCCGCTCTTGCCGACCGTGACACAGCGGCTGCGATAGGTGCGCGACCAGGCGTCGGCGGTGAAGGCCAGGGCCAGCTCGTCCTGGCCCGGCGCAACGGGCAGGCCTACCGTCTCGTGGCCCCAGAAGGCGCCGATATTGCCGAGGGCCAGGCCGACATCGCCCTTGGTCAGGCGGAAGGCGGCGCTGTCGTGCCGCTCGTCCGTTCCCGGCGCGCCCAGGCTGGCCGCCAGGCTCTGCGCCCGCTCCGGCCCGGCGATCGCCTCGACCAGGGCCAGCGACATGGGCAGGGAGGCGGTGACGCCGGTGGTGGTGACCACGCCCCGGTCGGCGACATAGCGGCGGTCCCGCTGCCAGGTCGCGCTGGGGTGGGCCTTGCGCAAGCCCTCGATCTCGGCCCAGTGGCTGGTGAAGCGGCGATGGTCGATCAGGCCCGCCGCGGCCACGGTCGCCCCGCCCGCGCAGACCCCGATCACCGTGGCGCCGCCTGCAGCCTGCTTGCGCAGCCAGGGCAGCAGGGCGGGCGTGTCGCGGCGATGCTGGGCCGGCACGATCACATAGTCAGGGCCGTCCGGATGGGCGGCGTCGAAGGCGGCGAGCGTTGCGGTCGGCTGGATGCGCAGGGCCGGCATCAGCTGGATCGGCGCCGCCTCGGGCGCCAGCACGGCCACATCCGCCAGGCCCGAGCGCGACAGGACGTTGAACGGGATCATAAGGTCGGTGGTCTCGGCCCCGACATTGTCGGCGACGATCGCCACCAGGGGCCGGGCGCGCTTGGGCGGGCGCATCAGGGCGATGGTGCGGGCGTGCTCGTCCGGGCTGATCGCCGCCGTGCCGGCCGCCGGCCCCGCCACGGCGATCGCCACAGCTCCGCCCACGCCCGCCATGATAAATCCGCGCCGATCCATGGCCCTCGCCTCCTGCTGCTTGACCGGGGCCGAAGCTAGGCGAGGTGCGGTTTGGCGGAAATGTCAGATAAACCTCGAAATCCGCCAATGCGCTGGAGGCGGTCTCAGCCCCCTGCGCCGCGCAGCCGCCCGGCCACCGGATGCGAGGAGGACAGGCCGCCGTCGACCACGATCGCCTGGCCGTTGACGTAGGACGCGTCGTCCGAGGCCAGGAACAGGGCCGCGCCGGCGATCTCCTCCGGCACGCCGTAGCGCTGCAGGGGATTGAGCTGGCCGATCCGGTCTTCGGTGCCGCGCTCGCGGGCGCGGTCGAAGATCGGCTTGGTCATGCCGGTCTCGATCAGGCCGGGGCAGATGGCGTTGACGCGCACGCCGGTGCCGGTCAGCTGCTGGGCGGTGGTCTGCACCAGGTTGATCACCCCCGCCTTGCTGGCGCTGTAGGGGATGCCGCCGGCGCCCGAGCGCAATCCGGCCACCGAGGCGGTGCAGATGATCGAGCCCTTGCCCTTGGGGATCATGGCCTGGGCCGCGTGCTTGATGGCCAGGAACGGGCCGATCAGGTTGATGCGGAGGAGGTCGGTCCAGTGCTCGGCGGTCAGCTCGAACAGGGGGGTGTAGCCGCCGCTGACCCCGGCGTTGGCGTAGCAGATGTCCAGCCCACCATAGTCCGCCACCGCCCTGGCCACCGCGCCCTGCACGTCGCCCTCCAGCCCGGCATCGCCGGTCAGGCCGACCGCCGTCCCGCCGGCGGCGCGGATCGCCTCCACCGTCTCGTGCACCGCCTCGACCCGGTCGAAGCAGACCACCTTGGCCCCTTCCGCGGCGTAGATCCTCGAGGTCGCCCGGCCGATGCCGCTGCCGGCGCCGGTCACCAGCGCCACCCGATCCTGCAATCGTCCCATGAAACCTCTCCCTGTTCGCGGCCGGCGCGGGTCTGCGCCCGTCAGGGAGGATTTAAACGCTTGTTTTAATCTTGGCGAGAGGTCATCGCGACGCCCGCGACGCCACCCCGGCTATGGCGTCGGCGATCCGGTCGTAAAGGGCGGCGGGCAGGTCGTGGCCCATGCCGGGGATCTCGACCAGTTCGGCGCCCCTGATGTTGGCGGCGGTGTCGCGGCCGCCTTCGATCGGGACCAGGGGATCGTCGGTCCCGTGGAGAACCAGGGTCGGCGCGGTGATGGTCGCAAGCTTCGCCCGCCGGTCGCCGGTGGCGGTGACCGCCGCCATCTGCCGGCCGAAACCGGTGGGATTGTAGCTGCGCCGGACCGCCGCCAGGGCGCTGGCGCGCAGGTCCGCTTCCGGGGTCGGATAGGCGGGGCTGCCGATCACCCGCGAGGAGCGCACGGAATGGGCCAGAAACGCCTCCTCGTCCTCGAACGGCGAGGGTGGGCGGTTGTTCAGCGTGTCCATCGCCTCCTGCCTGGCCGGCGGCAGGGCGTGATTGCCGGTCGTGGACATGATCGAGGTCAGGGACAGGGTGCGGCCCGGATAGTCCGCGGCGACCAACTGTGCGATCATGCCGCCCATGGAAACCCCGACGATGTGGGCGGCGCTGATATCCAGCGCGTCCAGCACCCCGGCGGCGTCGGCGGCCATGTCCTCCAGCCTGTAGGGCACGTTCGGCTTTTCGCCCCGCCGCAGCGAGGCCACCACGTCGGCGATCGCCGGCACGCCAGCTTCGTTGAACGCGGTCGAGAGGCCCACGTCGCGATTGTCGAAGCTGATCACGAAGAAGCCGCGGTCGACCAGGGCCTGCAGGAACGCTGGGGTCCAGCGGATCATCTGCATGCCGAGGCCGCAGATCAGCAGCAGCGGCGGGTCGGTCTCGGACCCGTGCGTGTCGTATTCGATGATGATCCCGTTCGCACGCGTCTGCGCCATGGTCTGCCCCTCCCCATTTCTGCTTTGAACCCTATGACGCGATTGAATGCGGATCGCCCCGACATTTCAACCGCTCACCCCGGCGAATGCCGGGGCCCAGATCCTAAGGCGCTGGCGCCGATCCAGCGGGTCATGCGGGAACATGCTCAGGCCGGAGCTTTATGATCTGGTTCCCGGCATTCGCCGGGATGAGCGGAGTTGAGAGCTGCGCGCCTCGCGCTCTACTCATCAATGGGCGCCGCCTTGCGCGCGCCAAGCTTGAAGGCGAACCCTGCCGCCAGGGCCGCGGCGGCCATCAGGCCGAGCGTAGTCTTGGGCTTCATCTGGGCGGTGGCGTAGAGGCTGGTCTCGCGCACCCCGGGCTGGAAGGATCGCTCGCGCAGGTCGCGGCCGGCGTGGTGCAGGTTGTCGATCCGCGCCGGGTCCGGCGCCTTGGCGATGCGCGCGTTCAGCCGCGCGCCGATGGCCAGCAACGGGTCGGTTAGGGCCGGCGCGACCTGGCTGGCCAGGGCCAGGAGCCGTCCGCCGGAGCCCACGGTCAGCTCCCGCGTCCTGTGCTCGGCGGCGTAGAGGATCGCCTGGGCCACCAGGGGCGTCGCATAGATCCCTGCCGGATGGGCGATCGGCGCGCCGGTCAGGTTGCGAGCGTTGTCCTTGCCCGGCGTGTCGGCGCCCGAGGGCTTGATCAGGGTCACCGAGACCGGGGCATGGGCGGCCATCAGCTCGGTGCGCAGGGCGTCGGTGAAGCCCTTGACCGCATGCTTGGAGGCGAAGAAGGCGGCCTGCAGCGGCAGGGCCACGTCGCCGGCCCCGACATTGATCAGGGCGCCGCCGCCGGCCTGGTTCTGGAACTGGTCGATCGCCGCCAGCGAGCCATAGACCACACCCCAATAGTTGGTGTCGAACAGCCGCCGCTGGTCGTCCAGCGAGGTCTGCTCGGCGGGGCCGACGATGGTCACCCCGGCGTTGTTGACCCAGGTGTCGAAGCCGCCGAAGCGGCTGACCGCCACCGCCGCGATGGCGCGCACGTCGGCTTCACGCCCGACATCGGCGGCGACGAAGGCCACCTCGGCGCCCTTGGACGACAGGTCCTCGGCCACCGCCTTCAGCGCATCCTCGTTGCGCGCCGCCAGGACCAGGGCCGCGCCCCGCGCCGCCGCCGCCCGGGCGGTCGAGAGGCCGATGCCGGAAGTAGCGCCGGTGATGACGATCACCTGCTTGGCCAAGGGCTTGAGCCGCAGGTGGCTGGGGTGACGCCGCATCATCGCACTACTCCGGGGCCAGGGCTTTACGCCCTCACTAAATCAGCACTCGCCCTGCGGTAACCAAGGATGGATCAATTTCCAAGGCGAAACGGCGCGGCCCCGGCGCTCGGCGCGCCCAGCCACGTGCAGCGATAACTATCATGGTCAGTCAGCGGTTCACCAAGCCGGGTCACAATCGCGGCCATCTTCACGCGGAGTATGGCGATGACCCGCTTGTCCGTCTCGTACCCTCAGGCGCCCGAACGGCGCGATCCCCTGGCCGTCCGGGCCTTCCGCCTGGTCTGGTCGCTCACCTGCTGGACAGCGGTGGCGACGATCGCCGTCACCCTGTTGGCGGCGCTGGAGCGGTAGCAGCTTCCGCTTTCAGTGACAGATCGGCAGGGCGAAGGCGCGGACCTTGCCGGGCAGGCGCAGGGCCGCGCGGGTCGCCTCGTGCACCGAGGGATAGAGCCGGGCGTCACGCTCGACCGTGGACCAGTTGTTCCCCTGGCCATCGCGGGCCAGGTACTCGAAACCTTGATAACGCCTGCGGGCGACGACAGCGACCAGCGTCATGGAGCACCTCCGGCTTCAGGCGCCGAGGATTCCCGTTTTGGTTCGGCGCATCCCATGCCGTTCAAGCCTTGTGCCGTAGAAGCCCGCGGTTGCACCTTGCTCCTCAGGGGGCCACCCTCGCGGTCGGATACGGAAAGGATCCGGCCATGTCGCCCCTGACCCTGTACCTCGCCCGCTTCTTCGGCCTCGCCTGCCTGCTGATGTGCGTCCTACTGGCCCTGCGGGCCAAGTCGGCGCTGCAGGCGATCGACGAGATGATCTCGAACCGGGGCCTGATGCTCCTGACCGGGATCGTCACCCTGATCGCCGGCGCAGCCTGCGTCGTCGGCCACAACGTCTGGTCCGGCGGCCCGCTTCCGATCGCCGTCACCCTGCTGGGCTGGCTGACCCTGATCAAGGGCGCGGCCATAGTCGCGGTCCCGCCGGCGGTGCTGCGCAAGACCTACAAGGCCCTGCACTACCCGCAGAACTTCCGCGTCGTCATGGCCTTCGCCGCAGCCCTGAGCGCCTGGCTGGCGGTGGCGGCGTTCGAGGCGTGAGGGGTCGCGCCTTAGAGTGCTGGCGATACGCGCCTCAGCCCGCCATCACCGCCTGCATGCCTTCAGTCCGCGCCCGCACGTCAGGCGCGGCCAGGCAGTCGGCCACGGCCTCATACCCTGGGGCGCCGGGATAGGGCGCGACCAGAAACGGCGGGGCATGATTGGCCGGGCAATAGAGAATGGCCTCGTCGGGACCGACGGCGTCTAGGTCCAGGATCGCGCTCGAACGGGTCATCAGGAACAGCGGGCGCGCGCCAGGGCCGCGGCGGCGCAATCCGGCGATCAAGGCCTGCTGCGTCGCCTCGTCCAGTCCCTGCTCCACCATATCGACGACAAAGACCGCCGGGACCTCATCTTCCAGACCGCACAACAGGGCGACCAGAGCATCAGAAACGGTGGCGCCATCCTCCGCCAGCCAGGTCAGATGGGCCTCGACCCGCGCCTTGAGGGCCGCATCGCTCGCCATCAGAGCGCGCACCGCCTCGACACCGCCTGCAGCGCGATCGAGGCCGAGGAAGGCCGCACCCGGTGATATTTCGGCGATGCGCTGCGCCAGCCGGGTTTTCCCGCAACCGAGCGGCCCAGTGATGAAGGTGATCGGGCGGACGCCACGCAGTTCGAACCGTTCCCCGCCCCACGGCCAGGGCAGGTCGAACGCGACCGTGGTCTCGCCCTCCCGCCGCGTGAGTTCTACCAGGGCGTCGGCGGCGGGCGCCTGGCCTTGCAGCAGCTCGCTCCTCAAGCCGCGGACCCTTTCGGCGGTACGGGCGAGTTCGCGTATCCTGTGCTCGAGCGACGCTTGGTGCGCCGCCAGCGCCGGCTCCAGCTCAGCGGCGTCGCCGGCCAGTGTGCGCGCCACCTGAGCCAGGCTCAGCCCCAAAGCTCGCAGGGCCACAACCTCGCCGGCCCGCGCCATCTCGTCGGGCCCATAGACCCGCCATCCGGCCGCCGTGCGCCGCGGAACGATCAGGCCGCGCTTCTCATAGAGTCGCAAAGCCTTGGGGGAAACGCCGAGCCGCCGGGCGGCCTTGGATGGGTTCAGGTATTCGGCGGAAGCGCTCACGACTCACCCCTGTGTTGCGGAACGCGATCCTTATGGGGATCGGCCCCTGGGGCTGGGTCAAGGGGGCCGTTCAAGCGGTGCAGCGGCCCGGTCAAGCCTTGATTTCGCGGTTGCGTGCCCGCCTGCCGCCCCAAGCTAGTCAAGGCTGGCCCTTCGGGCGACCAGCGAAGTTGGCTGCGGCCTTGAGTAGCTTGGGGCGGCAGGCTTTGATCACCTGCGGAATCAAGGTGGCGGGTGCGCGGGGCGCCTTTGCGAATGCGGGAGGCGATTGGCAACAATGCGACTTACGGAACCGAGGGCGGCACAAGTCTTGAATGTGGCGATGATCTCACTGCTGGGCATCATCTTCCTCGGCTTCTTCGCCCGGGAGACCGCCAGCGAGTTCACTCAGGTTCAGCGGGTCTATCTGTCGCTTCCGCATGAGGCGCGGGAACACATCCATCGGTTCGCAAGAATGCTAGTCATGCTCATCTTCGGCCTGATCCAGGCTTGGCGATTCGTCGGCGGCTTGCTGGCTTCGAAACGACGACCCGCGCTGGCCTGACCTCGGCTTCACCCATCCCCCCAACGAAAAACGGCCGCCTGGTCCTCCAGGCGGCCGCTCTGCAATCGGAACTGCCGAAACCTTTAGTGACCGGCGTCGGCCGGCTTGGCGGCCTTGTCGTCGGCCTTCTTCTCGGCCTTGGCCATCGCCTTGTGGTGGTGGCCCTTGTGATGATGGCCTTTGCCCTTCATGTCGCCCTTGTCCATGGCGGCGTCCTTGGCGGCCAGCTCGCTATAGGGAATGGGCGCGGAGGGCGGCTCCTGGGCGAAGGCCGCCAGGGGTGCGGCAATCAGGACCGTGGCGCTGAGGCCGGCCAAAACAACCTTCAAGGACATATGAGCTTCCCCATCTTTGCCCGGCCCGATCTGGCCGGCTGCGCTGAACATGGCGCCCACCCAAACGCTTGAACAGAGCGAATGGTCCACAAAGGTTGAAAAATCTTCAGGTTTCGGAGCCTTCCGGCTCGCGGAAATAGGGCTCGACGGCGCCCTGCAGCTTGATGGTCATCGGCTGGCCGCGGCGATCCTTGGCCGCGCCGGCGGCCAGGCGCACCCAGCCCTCGCTAACGCAGTATTCCTCGACATTGGTCTTCTCGACGCCCTTGAAGCGCACGCCGACCCCGCGCTCCAGGACCTCGGCGTCGTAGAAGGGGCTGTCCGGGTTGACGGAGAGGCGGTCGGGCGGGGTGTCGGTCATCGGGTAACTCATAGGAATTGGCTGGCGCGCCGAAGCGCTCGGCGGCCGTGATAGTCGCCCAGCGCATGAATTCCAATGGCGCAGACAGCGATGGAAAAGATGAAATCTGGCGATGGAGCAGAAACGCCGGCTACTCCGTGCGCGGCACGATGCCGGTGCGGCGCGCTTGCACGCGCATGAGGAAGCGTTGCTTGATGATGCGGAAAAGGGCCGGCGGCAGCATGCCGAAGGCCACGCTCTCTGGACCCTGCCCAGGTCGAGGACGCAGATCCGGGCCCGGCCAGATGAAGCTGTTGCCTTCGCTGACCACGATCCAGGATCGGTCGCTATCGAGGCCGAGGCGTAGCTTGGTCGCCTGGGGCAGTTCGATGGCGTCCGCTTGATCTGAGGGCGGCGAATGCGTGATCGGCAGGACGTAGACCGTCTTGTCGTCGTTCTCCGCATCGACCGCGACGACAATGGCGCACGGGCGATCCTTAACACCCTCATCCTGGCCGGCGTCGTGTTCTCGTCGCCAGAGATAGGCATAGCGGATGACGAGCCCCGGCCGCGGATCAGGCCAGGTCACAGCGCCGGGTCGGCGAGTTCATCGTCCAGATGAGCGTATTCGGCCGGGACCTCGGCCTCGGCGATCAGCTCCAAAACACGGTCGGGCAGTTCGGCGGACTGGAAAACCTGCCGATCGCGCCGCTTCAGCCGCTCGTATTCGCTCGCCGAGACGACGACGAGTCGGTCGCGGCCATGCTTGGTGATCGTCACCGGCTCGGCGAGGGCTTGGTCGGCGAGCCTGCTGTAGTGCTTGATGAAGTCTGCCGTCGAAACGCGCATGCCGGCTCCACATTCAATGAGTTATATGTATAACTCATGTTTCGCGCGGAGGCGAGCGGCGCAGCAGGGATGCGACGCTCAAGCCTGCCGGTAGCTCAGATAGCCGCGCTCGACCATGCGCCGCATGGCCTCGTAGGCCTCGGTCAGCTCTTCGAACGCCAGGCGCAGCTGGGCCAGGCGCGCGGTCTGCTCGGGGGTCAGGGAATGGCCGGATTCGGCCGCGGCCATGGCGGCGCCGACCCAGGCGGCCCGGGCGCAGGCGGTGGCGACCGCCATGCGCTGGAACTTGTGGATGTCGACCTGGCCCAGGGCCTGGCCGAGAATGTCGCGATTGGAGGCGAAGGCGGTGTAGTCGATCTGCTCCAGCTGGCCGCGCAGACGGCGCTGGACCTGGGGATCGTCGTCGAGCTGGGGCTCGAAATGCTCGCCCGAGCGCCTGGTGCTGGATGTCCGCGTGACAGACATGGCCGTCTCTCCCGGCGCCGCGCCCTGTGAACGGGACGACGCCGATTTCAGCCTATCGCCGCCCGCTTAATTTAGGGTTGCGCAGACCTAGGCCGCCTCGTCCGACCCTGCGTCGCCCTCCAACCCGTCCTCGGCCGCCCACTTCATGGCGAGGCCGCTCAGCCCGTCGAGCACCCCGTTCAGCTCCGAGCCGCGCTCGGTCAGGGAATAGGTCACCGCCGGCGGGATGGTCGGCCTGTAGTCGCGGTGTACAAGCCGCGCCGCCTCCAGCTGGCGCAGGCGCTCGGTCAGCACCTTGGAGGAGATGCCCGGCATCTGGGCCTTGAGCGCGCCGAAGCGCAGGGCGCCCTGGCTGCGCAGCAGCCACAGGATGTAGGTCGTCCAGGGCCCCATCAACTGGCGGAGCAGCCCGTCCATGGGGCACTGGGTGTGAAGCTTGGCCTCGCCGCGCGACATTTCGAAAAAATCTCCTTTAGTTACTATATAGTGCCTACTTCCCTTTTGTAACCACTCTCCCATCTACCCGTCGCAAGGCCGACCGGCGGCGCGGACAGACCGCGCCCCGCGCGGCGCCAGACAAGGATTTCGAGGGTATCATGGCCAAGATCGGCATCGTTTATTTCAGCGGCTACGGCCACACCGCCAAGCAAGCCCAGGCGGTCCATGAGGGTGCAGCCGGCGTCGACGGCGCCGAGGCGACCCTGATCGAGATCGGCAAGGACGGCAACCTGCCCGAGGGGGCGTGGGACGTGCTGGCCGCGCAGGACGCGATCATCTACGGCACGCCGACCTATATGGGCGGCCCGGCCTGGCAGTTCAAAAAGTTCGCCGACGACAGCTCCAAGGTCTGGTTCACGCAGGGCTGGAAGGACAAGGTCGCCGCCGGCTTCACCAACTCGGCCTCGGTCAATGGCGACAAGGGCTCGACCGTCGCCTACCTGATCACCTTCGCCCTGCAGCACAGCCAGGTGTGGCTGGGCACGGGCGTGATGCCGTCGAACAAGAAGGAACATGGGCCGGACGACGTCAACTGGACCGCCGGCTTCGGCGCGGCCCTGGCCGTCTCGCCGTCCGACGCCTCGCCGGAGGAAGCCCCGCGCAAGGGCGACCTGGAAACCGCCCGCCTGCTGGGCGCCCGCGTCGCCGGCTATGCGGTGCGCACGCGCTAGGCGGCCCACGAGCTTCATCCCGGGGCGCTCCGTCCGTGGCGACAAGCCGTGCGAGCGCGCCATTTGCGGCGGCGTTGGCGACCGCCGCGGCCCGCCCGGCGGGCGCCTCGGGATGGGGGACTATCGCTCGGCGACCATCAGGGCCGCCGGCTGCGGCGCCGCGACCGGCGCGGCCGGCGGCTCGAGCGCATCACGCTCGGCCAGCGCCTCGCGGATCCCGGCATGGCGCTCGGCGGTCAGGCCATAGCCCAGGATCACCACCGCGGCGGTGAGGCCGAGGATGCCCGGGGCGAAGGCGAACACGCCCTCCAGCCCCAGCAGCGACTGGGCGCTGTTGTGGGTCGAGGCCGGGTTGAAGCCGATCGCGGCCAGGAACCAGTAGGAGCCGATCACCGACACCGCCGCGCTGATCTTGCCGTTGGCCAGGGACAGGGCGAACAAAAGGCCCGTGCGGTCGGCCCCGGTGCGCAGCCGCTCCTGGTCGGCGACGTCGGCCAGCATGGAGCGGATCAAGAGCGCCGCCGAGGAATAGGGCAGGCCGGCCAGCGCGATGGCGAGGATCATGATCGGCATGTCGCCGGGGGGCGGCAACAGCGCCGAGCTCTGGGTGACCACGTAGAGGGCGGCGGCCAGGGCCAGGGCCTTGTGCTTGCCCATCCGCCGCGCCAGCCACAGCCATACCGGCCCGCCACCCAGCGCGCTGAGGAAATAGACCAGCAGCAGCACCTCGGACTCGCCTTTGGTGAAGCCCTTGATCTGCTCCAGATAGAAAAACACGATCGCGCCGGTGAGACTGCTGGCCAGGCCCAGCAGCTGGTCGACCGCCAGCAGCCTCAAGGCCGTCCCGTTGCGGAAAATGGCCAGATAGTCTCCCAGGCCCGCGCGCTCGGCCCTGGGCGGAGCTTGCGGCTCGCCGATCAGACCCAGCGGCAGGCCGAAACAGAGCGGGATCAGGGCGACGGTGAGCCAGCCTATCGCCCGCATGCCGCCGCCGCTGCCCACGTGCAGCAGCTGGCTCAGGAGGGCCGGCAACAACAGGACCAGGATCAGGCCGCCGACGGTGAGGGCCTGGATCCAGGCATAGGTGCGCGAGCGGCCGTCGTAGCTGGTGTTCAGCACCGCGCCCCAGGCCATGTGCGACAGCCCGCCCATGGAAAGGCCCAGATAGACGACCAGAAGCCAGGCCCAAAGATAGACCGGCCCCACGCCCTTCTGCGCCATGAACAGCATGTAGACGCCCAGCGCGATCACCGGCGCGGCGGCCGCGAGCCAGGGCCGGAAGCGGCCCCAGGGCGTGCGGGTATGGTCCATCAAGGCCCCGACCAGGGGGTCGACGCCGATGTCCAAGAGCCTGACCAGGCCGAACACCGAGCCGACCAGGGCCAGGGAAAGGCCGAGGTCGTTGCTGTAGTATTCGGGCAGGAACACCACCAGCGGCATGCCGAGCGTGGCCATGGGCACGGACGGGGCGGAAAACGCCGCCAGCTTCGTCCAGCTCAGATGCCGGGTTTCGGTCATGACGCCTCGGAAAAAATGACGCCCCAGTCAACCTGTCCCCCGGGTCGGCGGCAAGTGACAAAGGAGACAGGTTTGCGTCGGAGAATTCGCCCCTGCGGCGACGAAACCCGCGCCTTTCCTCCGCTTTCGGTGTATGGCGTGCCGCAAGACGAGGCCGACAGCGCCTCCGCCGCGCTTATGCGCGCGCCCTGACCGGGCTGCGCGATGCGGACAAGATCGACAAAGGACCTTTGATGCCGTTTCCCCCGAGCCATGCCGCGCTCGACCTCGCCCTGTCGGAGCAGGGCTATGCCGAACCCACCCCGGTCCAGGCCGCCGTGCTTGAAGACGGCGCGCGGGACCGCGACCTGCTGGTTTCCGCCCAGACCGGTTCGGGCAAGACCGTGGCCTTCGGCCTCGCCTTCGCCTCCAGCCTGATCGGCGAGGCCCCGCGCCTGCCCCCGACCCGGCCCCTGGACCAGGGCGGCGCGCCGCTGGCCCTGATCATCGCCCCCACCCGCGAGCTCGCCCTGCAGGTGAGCCGCGAGCTGACCTGGCTCTACGCCAAGGCCGGAGCGGTGATCGCCACCTGCGTCGGCGGCATGGACCCTCGGAAAGAGCAGCGGGCGCTGGCTTTCGGCTGCCATATCGTGGTCGGCACGCCCGGGCGCCTGTGCGACCACCTGGAGCGCGGCAATCTCGACCTCTCCGGCCTGAAGGTCGTGGTGCTCGACGAGGCCGACGAGATGCTGGACCTCGGCTTCCGCGAGGATCTCGAGGTGCTGCTGGACGCCGCGCCAGCCGAGCGCCGCACCCTGCTGTTCTCGGCCACCATCGCCAAGGATATCGCCGCCCTGGCGCGCCGCTACCAGCGCGACGCGGTGCGCATCGACACCATCAACCGCGACGAGCCGCACCGCGACATCGACTATCGCGCCATCCGCGTGGCGCCGAACGAAGTGGAGAAGGCCGTCGTCAACGTGCTGCGCTATTTCGAGGGCGGCGGGGCGATGGTGTTCTGCTCGACCCGCGAGGCGGTGCGCCACCTCTACATGTCGCTGCGCGAGCGCGGGTTCGCCGCCGTGGCCCTGTCGGGCGAGCTGTCGCAGAAGGAGCGCACCGACGCCCTGCAGGCCCTGCGCGACGGTCACGCCAAGGTCTGCGTGGCCACCGATGTCGCCGCCCGCGGCCTCGACCTGCCGGACCTGGCCCTGGTGGTTCACGCCGACCTGCCGGTCAACCGCGCCGGGCTCCTCCATCGTAGTGGGCGGACTGGCAGAGCCGGGCGCAAGGGCGTCTCGGTCCTGATGGTCCCCTATCCGCGCCGCCGCCGCGCCGAGCAGCTTTTGGCCTCGGCCAATATCGAGGCGGCCTGGGCCAACCCGCCCACCGCCGAGGAGATCCGCCAGCGCGACCAGCAGCGCCTGATCGACGATCCCATGCTGGCCGAGCCCGCGGCCGAGGAGGACCTGGGCCTGGCCCGCGCCCTGCTCGAGGCCCGCGGGGCCGAGCAGATCGCCGCCGCCCTGATCCGCCTGCACCGCGCCAGCACCCCGGCCCCGGAAGAGCTGTTCGACGCCCCGGCGGACGACTTCCAGCGGCGCGAGCGCGGCAAGCCCTACGACCCCGCCGGGCGCGAGCGCGCGCCTGTGGACTATGCCCGGGTCGAGAACGGCGCCTGGTATCGCCTGCCGGTTGGCCGCAGCGCCAACGCCGACCCCAAGTGGCTGATCCCGCTGATCTGCCGCCTGGGCCACGTGACCAAGAAGGACATCGGCCAAATCCGTATTTTCGACCGCGAGACCAAGTTCGAGATCGCGCCGGACGCGGAAGCCCGCTTCACCGCCGCGCTGAAGAGCCAGAGCGACGAGAAGATGCGCATCGAGCCCGCCGGCGCCCCCACCGGCAAGGGCGCCCCGCCCCGCGGCGGACGCCCGCCGCACAAGCCGGATCGGCGCGGGCCGCCGCCCAAGAGCGAGGACCGGCGCGAACGCCCCCCGGCGCGCCCGGAACGCGGCGACTACAAGGGCAAGGGCAAGAACAAGGGCGGCAAGCCCTGAGCGGGTGCGACCATTTTGCCACGACATAACGCCGATATGAAAATTTTCGTTAGATCGGCGTCAACCGCACCTTTGATAGCCTCACCTCAGTGCGCATATCACCTCCACCTCCCCACGGCCGCTGATTCGTCGACGGTCGAAGCCCCCAAAGCCCCATGTTTTCGACCGTGTCCCTGCGTCCCGAGCCCCTGACTGGCGCGCCCATTGCCGGCGCCTACGGCTTCGTGCGCCGTGCGAGCCGCGAGGCGCTGCGGCTGTTGGTCGTGGGCGTGGGCAGCCTGTTGATCGCCGCCGGCTTCGTCCTGGCCCTTCTGCCCGGGCACCTCGGCCTGCCGCTCTTGGTGATCGGGCTGATCCTGGTGCTGCGCAACTCGCCCAAGGCCCGCCGCCAGTTCATCGAGCTGCAGCACCGCCACCCGCGCATGGTGTTCCCGGTCCGCCGGCTGATCCGCCGCGAGCCCGAGGTGTTCCCGGTGCTTTGGCAACAGGCCCTGCGCCTGGAGCGCCTGATCGTCCCCCCGACCTGGCGCCGCGCCGGCCAGCTGCGCCGACGGTATCTGCGGCGTCGGGCTTAGGATCGAGTTTCATAAATCCGCTCATCCCGGCGAATGCCGGGACCCAGATCCTATGGCGCGGTCTTTTGGCCTGCGGTCACGAGATAATATCAGTCCGTTCGGAGCTTTATGATCTGGGTCCCGGCATTCGCCGGGATGAGCGGTTTTGGGGGTGGAGATTCCAACAAATCCCAAGCCGTTCTAAGCCCCCTTCACCTTCAGCCGCCCGCCGCCCAGGACCTCGGTCACCTGGACCCGCGCGCCCTTGCCGAGGGCCTGGTCGTCCTCGGCGTCGGCGGCCCATTCCGAACCGTCGACGAACACCCGGCCGCGGCCGTGGCTGAAGGCGTGGGCCACTTCGCCGGTGCGGCCGATCAGGCGCTGGACCTTGTCGTTGACGTCCGGCCCCGGCATGGCCGCCGCCGGCTTCAGGAACCGGCGGCCGAGATAGGTGGTGGCGACGGTCAGGAGGGTGAAGGCGATCACCTGGCCGATCCCGCCGATGGGCGTGACCAGGGTCAGCACCGCCACCGCCCCGGCCGAAGCCGCCGGCCACAGGAGGTAGCCGGAGCCGGTGGACAGCTCCAGGACCAGCAGCAGCGCCCCGGCTGCGATCCAGTCCCAGAACGGATGGCTGAGCACGAACATCTCTGCGGTCTGCATCGGGTCTAGAGCCTCATCCTCTGCTTCCTTGCAGCTCTATTTTAGCACACCGCTTTTCAGGTCCCCCGCGGTGGCGCGGCCGGCCGCGGCGGCGGCGCACGGCCGGCCTCCTCGGCCGCGGTCTTGGCCAGGGTCCCGACGCCGGCGATGGTGCCGATCAGGGCGGCCATGTCGGCGGGGATGATCACCGTCTTCTGCTGCGGGCTCTCGGCCAGCTTGCCGAAGGCCTCCACATATTTCTGGGCGATGAAGTAGTTGATGGCGTTGACGTCGCCGCGGGCGATGGCCTGGGAAACCATCTCGGTGGCCTTGGCCTCGGCCTGGGCCAGGCGTTCGCGGGCCTCGGCGTCGCGGGTGGCGGCCTCGCGGCGGCCCTCGGCCTGCAGGATGGCGGACTGCTTGGCGCCTTCGGCCCGGGTGATAGCGGCCTGCTTCTCGCCCTCGGCCTCGGTGACCACCGCCCGCCGCTCGCGCTCGGCCTTCATCTGCCGGGCCATGGAGTTGGAGATGTCCGGCGGCGGCTTCAGGTCCTTGATCTCGATCCGGGTGACCTTGACCCCCCACGGCTCGGTCGCCGCGTCGATGGCGGCCAGAAGCTTGGTGTTGATCGAGTCGCGCTGTGAGAGGACGTCGTCCAGGTCCATCGAGCCGACCACGGTCCTCAGGTTGGTCATGGCCAGCTGGCCGATGGCGTAGGGCAGGTTGTCGACCCGGTAGGCGGCGTTGGAGGCGTCGATCACCTGGATGAAGACGATGCCGTCGATCTGGACGGTGACATTGTCCTTGGTGAACACCTCCTGCTGCGGCACCTCCATGACCTGTTCCATCATGTTCATGCGCCGGCCGATGGTCTCGAAGAACGGCGTCAGGATGGTCAGGCCGGGCTTGAGCGTACGGCTGTAGCGGCCGAACCGCTCCACCGTATATTCCCGCCCCTGCGGCACGATCTTGATCGCCCCGAACACGACGAACACCGCCAGCGCGATCAGGACCAGCAGCACGAACGGACCTAGGACCAAGACGATGCCTCCGCTCAACCTTTGGGTATGTTTTGGAGAGGGTAGCTCAGGCCGTGGATCAGCGCTATCTCCTCAATTGGAATCGTGACGAGGCACTACACCCAACGAACATTGGACTCCATCTTCAGGAACCGGGAATGTACGGGATTGCAACCCTCGAATGGAAAAGGCCGATCGCAGCCAGTCCAGAACTGTTTACGACGATAGAGCAAATCGTGCGCGACTACATCTTGTCCTGTTCGGAAAAATGCGTCTCTAGCGCCGGTCTCTCATACGCTGAGATTTTTGACCATAAAACAGCTGAAGCAAAGTATGACGAAACGAACGATTATAAATATAAAGAGATTGCAAGAAAGCTTGCGCTGATACAAAAATATCATTGGGATGTAGAGATTTCTCAAGGAATAAAAATAAAGTCGATATCTACAGAAGAAATACTAAAGATCCCAAATGCCGGGGACGAATCGATATTGTCAGCAGAAATTGAAAACGCGTCAACCGACTATTCTGTTTCAATTAAAATTGAAAATAGTCAGTTTAGTCCGTCGTGTCGGCTTAGAATGCAAGGCCCCTTTGAGCTAATCTATCGCTTCAAGGGCGATGTGACCCAACGACTGAAGGCCGTGACGCGGCCGTGGTGGATAGCCCGCAATGGCCTCTTCCTGTTCTCGGCATTGTGCGCAACAAGCTTTGCCGCCGGCCTAGGCATAAATCGCATATTTTCGAGCCCTAAAGACGAAAATATTCAGTATTTTCTACTGCTATGCATCCCAATTTTTTCAATGATCGCAGTATCAGCGGCGATACCAGAAAAGGGACCATGGAACTGGATGTTTCCTAAAGCTGAGTTTATTTTTGGCGGTGGCGTTCACGACGCCGACCGACGCAGAAACATCCGAAAACTGCTCCTAGTTTTACCCATCACCCTTGTGGAAATACCTATATTGGTAAATATTATTTCGAGCCATGCCAAAATCTGAGGGCTCCGCGCCCCTCACTCCCCCGCCAGCCCCGCCACTAGCGCCCGGCCGCGCTCCGCCGCGCGGGCCTCGGCCCTCCGGCTCTGGGGGCTGCAGGCGGGGTAGGCGGATTGGGCGGCGGCGTAGCCGGTGTTGAAGCTGTCCTTCAGGCGATGTTCCAGGACCGGGTCGGGCTGTTCGGCCTGGAGCAGGCGGTACATGCGGGTGCGCCAGAACTGGTCGGCCTGGCCCTCGCAGGCCTGGCGCAGGGCGTGGCTCTGGCCCAGCACATAGGCGAGGTCGGCCAGGGCCTGGCGGTCCTCGGCGCTGCGCTCGGCGGCGAGGGCGGGGGCGGCGAGGCTGAGGGTCAGGGCGAGGATGGCGGCGGCCAGAGCGCCGTTTTGAAAATTGAACGGCCCACGGCCAGTGCGTGGTTCGAGACGCGTCCCAGGCGGGCCGCTCCTCACCATGACGAGGTTTTTTGCAGCCCACCCAAGCCAGTCATGGTGAGGGCTCGCGCAAGCGAGCGTCTCGAACCACGCATCGGCGGCGGGGCGGTCGTGGGGAGAATCGGGGGCAAAGGCGGAAACACGCTTCATGGCGAGGCCAGTCTAGCCGCGCGGCGCACCAGCAGCACCAGTCAATGCAGCCTGGACCGCCAGCCCCCGCTTGACGCCCCAAGGTCAACCTCAGCACCCTCAGTCCCGACCGACCGGCGCGCCACGACGCCGGCGGCGTCAGGGAGACGCGCCATGGACCAGACCTTCGCCGCCGAGGTCGACGCCCAGTTCATCGGCAGGGTCTCGCCGACCGCGCCTCGGATTCAGGCGGGCGGGCATCCCTGTCAGGGGATCTACTGGACGCCCAAGGGCCGGCGGCCGAGCTCGGCCCTGATCGCCACCCACTACAATGTCGATTTCACCGAGCACTACGCGGCGCCCTATTTCGCCCGGCGCGGCTTCGGCTTCCTGGGCTGGAACACCCGCTACCGCGGGGCCGAGGACCAGTTCATCCTGGAGCACGCCCTGATCGACATCGCCGTCGGCGTCCGCTGGCTGCGCGAGGAGGCGGGGGCGGAGCGCGTCGTCATCCTGGGCAATTCCGGCGGGGGCTCGCTGATGGGCGCCTACCAGGCCGAGGCCATCGCCCCGACCCTCAGCGGAAACCTGAAAGGCGCCGGCGCCGAGGCCCTGGCCGCCCTGCCCCGGGCCGACCTCTATGTCTCGCTGAACGCGCACAAGGGCCGACCCGAGGTACTGACCGACTGGATGGACGCCTCGGCGGTGGACGAGTTCGACCCCACGAAGACCGACCCGGCGCTCGATCCCTTCGACCCGGCCCACGGCCCGCCCTATTCGCTTGCGTTCATCACCCGCTATCGCGCCGCCCAGCGGGCCAGGAACCAGAGGATTACCGACTGGGCCAAGGCCGAGCTGGCCCGGCTGAACGCGGCCGGGGTCCCCGACGCCCTGTTCCCACTCTACCGCGTCTGGGCCGACCTGCGGTTCATGGACCCGGCAATCGACCCCTCCGACCGCCCCTGCCCCGGCTGCTATCGCGGCCATCCGCGCGAGGCCAACAAGTTCCCCGGCATCGGCCGGGCCAACAGCCTGAAGACCTGGCTGTCGATGTGGAGCCTGGAGACCTCGAAATGCCAGGGCGGCGCCCAGCTGGCCAAGTTCGACCTGCCGGCCCTGGTGGTGCAGTCCACCGCCGACATGGGCGTGTTCCCGTGCGACGCCAAGGCGATCTTCGAGGCGGTGGCGTCGAAGGACAAGCGCCTGGAGATGATCCCCGGCGCCCACTATTTCGAGGACAGCGAGGCGCACCGGGAGGCGATGGCGGACCTGGTGAGCGGGTGGATCCGGGAGCGGGGGTAAAATATACGGCTCGTCCCCGCGAAGGCGGGGACCCAGATTCATCCACCGGCTTGGCGAGGCCGCCCCTGGATCCCCGCCTTCGCGGGGATGAGCGGATTTGAAAGCTACTCCGCCGCCCGCGCCACGGCCTTGACCCCCGCGGCGTTCACCGGCGCGTGCCTCACGTCGCTTTCGTCGAAGTCCTTGGTCCAGCAGGCGAATTCCAGGCAGACCCCGTCCGGGTCGAAGAAATAGACCGAGCGGACGAACACGCCGGGGTGCACCTCGCGGCTGACCTGCCACTCGGAATCGTCGTGGTTGAGCACCGGCGAGACCTCGATGCCCTTGGCCTTCAGCTTGTCAACATAGTCGTCGAACTTCTCCGCCGGCACGTTGAAGGCCACGTGGTTCATCGAGGCGTGGGCGGTGACGAACTGGCCCCCGCCGGGCAGGCTGCCCGGGTTAGAGATCCCCGGCACGGCCTCGGGCGCATTGGGGAACCAGAAGAAGGCCAGGCTGTCGCCGTTGCCGATGTCGAAGAAGAAATGCTGGCCCGAGCCGCCCGGCAGGTCGATGGTCTTGATCAGCGGCATGCCCAGGACATCGCGGTAGAAGCGCACCGTGCGCTCCATGTCCTTGCAGACCAGCGCCAGGTGATTGAGGCCCCGGAACTCGAACTCGGTGTTTTCCCGCTTGGCCATGTAGCGTTTCCTCGCGTTTCTTCTGGTTAGCGGCGTTCAGTTGACCCCGGGCGCCGCAGCCCGTCAACCGGCTGGCCGGGCCTGCCTGTTTGGGCGGCATCCGCGGCGGCGGGGTGCGCCAAACCTTGCCAGGACCGGCGCGGCGGGGGCCAATGGGTCGGCGTCCTCCGGAGAGCCGCTTGACCATCATCGCCGCCCTGCACCACGTCACCCGCTATCGCTACGATCGGCGGGTCGAGCTCGGCCCGCAGGTGGTGCGCCTGCGGCCGGCGCCGCATTGCCGGACCAGGATCCCCAGCTATTCGCTGAAGATCACGCCGGCCCAGCACTTCATCAACTGGCAGCAGGACCCGCACGGCAACTGGCTGGCGCGGCTGGTGTTTCCCGAGCGCACCGACGAATTCGCCATCGAGGTCGACCTGACGGCCGAGATGAACGTGATCAACCCGTTCGACTTCTTCATCGAGCCGGCGGCCGAGACCCTGCCCTTCGCCTATGACGCCGACCTGGCCAAGGAGCTGGCGCCCTATCTGGAACGGGAGGATGGCGGGACCTGGCTCGACGCCTTCGTCGCCGACGTGAAGCCGCATGGCGAGCGGACCATCGACTTCCTGGTCGGGCTGAACATCCGCCTGCAGCGCCAGATCCGCTATGTGATCCGCATGGAGCCGGGCGTGCAGACGCCGGACGAGACCCTGAGCCTGGGTTCCGGCTCGTGCCGCGATTCAGCCTGGCTGCTGGTCCAGGTGCTGCGCCGGCTGGGCCTGGCCGCCCGCTTCGTCTCCGGCTACCTGATCCAGCTGAAGGCCGACATCGACCCGGTGGACGGGCCGCAGGGCACGCGCCACGACTTCACCGACCTGCACGCCTGGGCCGAGGTCTATATTCCCGGCGCCGGCTGGATCGGGCTGGACGCCACCTCGGGCCTTCTGTGCGGCGAGGGGCACCTGCCGCTGGCGGCGACGCCGCACTACCGCTCGGCCGCGCCGATCAGCGGCATCGTCGAGCCGGCCGGGGTCGAGTTCGGCTTCGAGATGTCGGTGACGCGGCTGGTGGAGCCCGTGCGCATCACCAAGCCGTTCGAGGACGAGCCGTGGCGGGCGCTGGACGCCCTGGGCGAGGCGGTGGACCGGGACCTTACAGCCCAGGACGTGCGCCTGACCTTAGGGGGAGAGCCGACCTTCGTCTCCATCGACGATTTCGAGGCCGGGGAGTGGAACACCGACGCGGTGGGGCCGACCAAGCGGGCCTTCGCCGACCGGCTGATCCGGCGGCTGCGCGACCGCTTCGCGCCCGGCGGCATGCTGCACTACGGCCAGGGCAAGTGGTATCCGGGCGAGAGCCTGCCGCGCTGGGCGTTCGGCCTCTATTGGCGCAGCGACGGCGAGCCGGTGTGGGGCCAGGAGCGGCTCTTGGCCCGCGAGCGGGCCGACGAGACCACCGCCGAGAGCGCAGGCGTCGGGCCCGAAGAGACCCGCCGCTTCGCCGAGCGCTTCGCCGAGGGGCTGGGCCTGTCGCCCGACTTCGTCGCGCCGGCCTATGAGGATCCGGTCATCTGGATCAAGAAGGAGGGCGACCTGCCGCCCAGCATCGACCTCAGCGACCCCAAGATCGACAGCCCGGAAGAGCGGGCGCGGCTGTTGCGCGCCTTCGAGGGCGGGCTGTCGGCGCCGACGGGGTTCGTGCTGCCGGTGCAGCGCTGGAACACCAAGGCCGAGGCGGGCGGCTGGATGAGCGACCGCTGGAAGCTGCGGCGCGGGCGGCTGTTCCTGATCGAGGGGGATTCGCCGGTGGGCCTGCGCCTGCCGCTGGACTCCATCGCCTGGCGCGAGGACGAGGAGGCGGCGGGGCGCGGGCCGCGCGATCCGTTCGCCCCGCTGGCGCCCCTGCCCCGCCCGACGACGCCCGCCGCCCGGCGCCAGGGCTCGCGCGCCGTCGCCGCGGCGGAGGGGCCGGCCCACCAGGTCCAGGCCGAGCAGCGCATCGTCGAGGGCGCCATCCGCACCGCCATGACTTTCGAGTCGCGCGACGGCATGATCAACGTGTTCATGCCGCCGACCGAGGCGCTGGAGGACTATCTGGAGCTGGTGGCCCAGGTCGAGGCCACCGCCGCCGAGCTCGGCCAGCCGGTGCGCATCGAGGGTTATCCGCCGCCGAACGATCCGCGGCTGAACGTGATCAAGGTGACGCCGGACCCGGGCGTGATCGAGGTCAACATCCAGCCGGCGAGCAGCTGGCGCCAGTCGGTGGACATCACCACCACCCTCTACGAGGAGGCGCGCCAGGAGCGGCTGGGCGCCGACAAGTTCATGACCGACGGGCGCCACGTGGGCACCGGCGGGGGCAACCATGTGGTGGTGGGCGGGGCGACGCCGGCCGACTCGCCGTTCCTGCGCCGGCCGGATGTGCTGAAGAGCCTCTTGCTCTACTGGCAGCGCCATCCGTCCCTGTCCTACCTGTTCTCGGGCCTGTTCATCGGCCCGACCAGCCAGGCGCCGCGGATCGACGAGGCGCGGCATGACGGGCTCTACGAGCTGGAGATCGCCCTGGCCCATATCCCCGCCCCCGGGGCGGGCGAGGCGCCGGCGCCCTGGCTGGTCGACCGGCTGCTCCGCAACCTCTTGGTCGACGTCAGCGGCAACACCCACCGCACCGAGATCTGCATCGACAAGCTCTATTCCCCGGACGGCCCCGCCGGGCGCCTGGGCCTGGTGGAGTTCCGCGGCTTCGAGATGCCGCCGGACGCGCGCATGAGCCTGGCCCAGCAGCTTCTGGTGCGCGCCCTGATCGCCTGGTTCTGGCGCGAGCCGCAGGACGGCAAGCTGGCGCGTTGGGGCACGGCGTTGCACGACCGCTTCATGCTGCCCCACTTCGTCTGGGCGGATTTTCAGGACGTGCTGGGCGACCTCGGCCGCGCCGGCTACGCCTTCGATCCGGTCTGGTTCGAGGCCCAGCGCGAGTTCCGCTTCCCGGTCCACGGCCGGGTCGAATATGGCGGGGTGCGGCTGGAGCTGCGCCAGGCGCTGGAGCCCTGGCACGTGATGGGCGAGGAGGGCGCGATCGGCGGCACGGTCCGCTATGTCGACTCATCGCTCGAGCGGCTGCAGGTGCTGGCCGAGGGCTTTGTCCCTGAGCGCCACGTGATCGCCTGCAACGGCCGCGCGGTGCCCATGACCCCGACCGGGGTCTCTGGCGAGGCGGTGGGCGGGGTGCGGTTCAAGGCCTGGAAGCCGGCCAGCGGCCTGCACCCTACCCTGCCGGTGGACGCCCCCCTGACCTTCGACCTGATCGACCGGTGGAACAGAAGGTCGCTGGGCGGCTGCGTCTATCATGTGGCGCACCCCGGCGGGCGCAGTTACGATACGTTTCCAGTCAATTCGTATGAGGCGCAGTCGCGGCGCATGGCCCGGTTCCAGAGCCACGGCCATACCCCCGGCGAGGCGATCGCGCCGATCGAGCAGCCGGGGGGCGAATTTCCGATGACCTTGGACTTGAGGACCACCGTTGGCCGGTGAGACCCAAAGCCTGAAGCGCACCGGCCGCGACGCGCGGCTGATGGACTGGCTGGACCGCTATCAGACCTTGCCGGGGATTCCCGACGAGCTGATCGACCGCCAGGGCGATGCGCGTGGGCACTGGCTGCGGTTCCTCTCGGGCCTGGCCCAGGCCTCGCCGCGGGAGATGGACGAGCATTTCGCCCTGGCCACCCGGCACATCCGCGACACCGGCGTCTCCTACCGCATCTATGGCGAGGAGGGGGAGCAGAGCTGGCGCATCAACCCCCTGCCCCTGATCCTCAGCCATGCCGAGTGGCTGGATATCGAGGAGGGCGTGGCCCAGCGCGCCGAGCTGATGGAAGCGGTGCTGAAGGACCTCTATGGCCCCGCGCGCCTGGTCAGCGAGGGCCACCTGCCGGCGGCGGTGGTCACCGGCGGCGCGGACTTCGTGCGGCCCTTGCGCGGCTCGCCCCCGCCGGGCGGCCGCTACCTGCACCTTTACGCCGCCGACCTGGGCCGCGGGCCGGACGGGCGCTGGTGGGTGCTGGACGACCGCACCCAGGCTCCCTCGGGCGCCGGCTATGCGCTGGAGAACCGGCTGGTGCTGTCCAGGGCCTATCCGCAGCTTTATGCCGGCATGAACGTCGAGCGGCTGGCGCCCTTCTTCGGCGCGTTCCGCGACGGCCTCGCCGCCTCGGCCGAGCGGGCCGAGCCGCGCATCTGCCTGCTGACCCCCGGCCCCTACAGCGAGACCTATTTCGAGCAGGCGCACCTGGCCCGCTATCTCGGCTTCCTGCTGGTCGAGGGGGAGGACCTGGTGGTGCGCGAGGGCAAGGCGCATGTGCGCACCATCGCGGGCCTGAAGCGCGCCGACGTGCTGTGGCGCCGCGTCGACGCCGACTTCGTCGACCCCCTGGAGCTGAACAGCGCCTCGCGGCTGGGCGTGCCGGGCCTGCTGGAAGCGATCCGGGCCGGCGGGGTGGTGGTGACCAACCTGCCGGGCTCGGGCCTGGTGGAATCCCGCGCCCTGCTGGGTTTCCTGCCAGCCCTGGCCAGGCAGCTCTTGGGCCAGGACCTCAAGCTGCCCAACATCGCCACCTGGTGGTGCGGCCAGCCGCGCGAGCGGGACCTGGTCGAGGCCAATATCGACAACCTGGCCATAGCCGGGGCCTTCCGCGGCCCCGGGCGCGGTCCCGCCTCCGCCGGCCCGCGGCTCCTCGCCGACCTCGAGCCCGCCGAGCGCGAGGCCCTGCGGGCCGCCATGCACGACCGGCCGCTGGACTTCGTCGGCCAGGAGGTGGTGCGGCTGTCGACCATGCCGGCCTGGCGCGACGGCGGCATCTCGGCCAAGCCCTTCGTGCTCAGGGTCTATGCCGCCGCCACCGCCGACGGCGGCTGGAAGATCATGCCCGGCGGCTTCTGCCGCATCTCCGACAAGCCCGACGCCCGCGCCGTGACCATGGGCGAGGGGGTCGAGTCGGCCGACGTCTGGGTGCTGAGCGACCGGCCCGTGCCGCGGGTCTCGCTGATGGCGCCCAAGGACAAGGTGCATGTGCGCCGCATCCCCGGCGACCTGCCCAGCCGCGCCGCCGACAACCTGTTCTGGCTGGGCCGCTATCTGGAGCGCGCCGAGGCGACCTTACGCCTCGTGCGCGGCCTGAAGACCAGCCTGATGGAGTCCGAGGCCACCGTGCGCGGCGCCGGCGAGACCCTGGGCCGCATCCAGGGCATGCTGGTCGCTTGGGGCGCCCTGGACAAGAAGGCCGCGGACAGCCCGCCGACCGAGGCCGCCATCCGCGCCGTGGGCGACGGCGAGGCCTATGGCTCGGTGATGGCCCTGGTCAGGTCCGCCCGCCGGGCCGCCTCCTCCACCCGCGAGCGCCTGTCCGCCGACTTCTGGAAGCTGCTGGTCGAGCTGGAAAACCGCCTCTCGGCCGACCAGCCCGGCGGCAAGACCGAGGTCTTGGACCGGGTCGAGGGCGCGCTGCAGGCGATCTCGGCCCTGACCGGCCTGTCACAGGACAACATGATCCGCGGCGACGGCTGGCGCTTCCTCGACATGGCCCGGCGGATCGAGCGCGGGGTCAACACCTGCCGGGTCATGCGCCAGTTCGCCTCCGAGGACCCCACCGCCGACGACCTCGACGTGCTCTTGGACCTGGTGGACAGCCAGATCACCTATCGCGCCCGCTACCTGGAGGGCATGGCCGTGGTGCCGGTGCGCGACCTGGTCATGCTGGACCCGTTCAACCCGCGCTCGGTCGCCTTCCAGGTCGCCCGCCTGACCGAGCACCTGCAAGCCCTGCCGCGCCTGCGCAACGACGGCATGATCGAGGAGCCGCTGCGCCTGGCCCTGAAGATCGCCGGCGAGATCGACAGCGAGGAGGCGGCCAGGCTTGACGCGAAGAAGGCCCTGGCGCTTGAACAGAGGCTGATGCAGCTGTCGGACGCGCTGGCCGCCCGCTATTTCCTGCAAGGCTCCAGCGCCACCCCGACCAAGAAGACCTCGGCGCTCGCGTGATCTACGAAGTCCGTCACCTGACGACCTACCGCTATAACTCGCCCGTGAGCTACGCCCGCTGCACCCTGCGGCTGACGCCGCGCGAGACCGCCGACCAGGCGGTGCTGGCCAGCGCCATTTCCGTCTCGCCCCGGGCCAGCTCGATGCGCCACCGCACCGGCCCGTTCGGCGAGCGGGTCACCGCGGTGATCGTCGAGACGCCGCACAGCGAGCTGAAGATCGAGGCCACGTGCAAGGTCCAGGTCAAGCGCACCGATGTCGGCCGCTCGGTGCGCGGCGCGCCCTGGGAGAGCGTGCGCGAGGCGGCCCTGGCCTCGGCCTCGCTGGACATCGGCGCCCCGGCCAACTTCCTCTATCCCACCGCCCAGGTCCCGGTCCTGCCCGCCCTGACCGACTACGCCCGCCGCGCCTTCGCGCCAGAGCGACCGATCATCGAGGCGGCGTTCGCGCTGGCGCGGACCATCCAGGCCGAGTTCAAATACGACAGCAAAGCCACCCTGGTGACCACCCCGGCCATCGACGCCTTCCAGGCCCGCCGCGGCGTCTGCCAGGACTTCACCCACATCATGCTGGCGGGCCTCAGGGGCCTGGGCCTCTCGGCCGCCTATGTCAGCGGCTACCTGCGCACCGTGCCCCCGCCGGGCCAGAAGCGGCTGGAGGGCGCCGACGCCACCCACGCCTGGGTCGACCTGTGGTGCGGTGAAGCCCTGGGCTGGATCGGCTTCGACCCCACCAACGGCCTGATCGTGGCCGACGACCACATCGAACTGGCCGTGGGCCGGGACTATGCCGACGTGTCGCCGATCGACGGGGTGATCCTGGGGTCGGGGGACCAGGATTTAACGGTGGCGGTGGACGTGAAGCCGATCACCGAGGCGGCGGAGGTGGAGGCGGGGAGCTTTTTGTAGGGGGTATTGGGGGAACTCCCCGCGACTAGTCGGGCGAGTGGGTGGTGGCGGTGTCGATTGCCCCCCGATTGTAAACCAGAAACCTCAAGATTAATATCGTCCATTTGAGATTAATTTGAATCGAGAAAGCTTAAAATTGAGCACGTAGCGCAATTCTTAATGAACAGTACCCGTATCATCTACGTCATTTAAATCCGCAACATCTTCAACGATAATTTCATCTCGAATATCCTCATCCACTTTTTTCTGTATCGGCTCTCCGTACACTTCTTCAAATTTAACTACTACGTCAGGGTGATCCCTAACCCAATCCAGCACAGGCCAATCTCTGAAATTTCCGGCATGCACCTGCCCCCCCTGCGCGACCGGTGCCATCAAAGAAATAACCCTTGGGATATCCTCATGCAAAGCGGCGACACACAGTTGAAAGCTGTCATTTGCGGCGCTAAAATCGGCGTTGTCTAGAATATCTTTGCACTTTGCAATATTACCCGCCTTCTTGTGAGCGTTTGCTAGATTTACGGTCATCATTTTTAATATTATGTCCGGGCATACGACTTTTTTCTTTTGAAGCCCCGACTCAAGAAGGCGAATCGCCAACATATACCGCTTCTCTTTGATAAACGTTACGCACAAATCATTGATTAACTGAAAAGACGCCTCATCGTTTGGTGCTTTATGTTTTCGCCAAAGCGTAGATATTAATAACAATCCAAATTCCGTTAATATGTCTACAGAGCTATTTAAGTACTGTGCATCAATTTCTAATTTGGCGTCAATTTTTGGCAACGAGTTCACGCCAGCGCCCGCTGCAGCGCATTTTTTCAGATATATGCCGTTCACGACGAGATTTCCGTGCGCGGCTAAATTTCTTCGTTCGAATATTTCTATGAATTCCGGCCACCGCGAATAGGAACTTATTATATCGACATCAAATTGCTTCTCAACAAAATCAATTTGCTCGGCATGGCTACCACGCATTTTGTCTGCTATTTCGTCGACTATAACTTTTTCTATCACATCATCCAATGACTTCATCGAAAAGATCTCTTTTAGACTTAGAGCTTTGTCGCTACTTTTATACCGCTCAGGACGAATCGATAGAAAGTATTTCAGAATTTCTGAAAATTGAGAATCAAATATCGCTCCAATGGTAAGCAAAATTGCGGATGGCAACTGGTCGAAGCCATCTTTTGTTTCCATATATTTATTTACTTTTCTTGCTATCTCTACACTATCGGCAATACTAAAAGAATATATTTTTGACTTTTCATCGTCAGCGAGCTTCGTTAGGTGCTTCTCGGCGTGAGGGATAAGACTTGTGTTAATCGTTCCAACCTGCATGGCCGGACCAAGCACGAGAGTCAGAGTAAATGTGCTTCGAATCGAAGACATAGATTTCGAATAAGATTTCAAAAGCCTCGATAGCGTTTCGCTTTCACTTTGCTCGACACCCTCTTCTGCGCGATCTGAAGTCGCCCGATCTTTTCCAGGAGCGCCCTCTGATTCAGAAGTGTTGGGCTGAGCGAGCCACAAATCGAGCTCACTTCTTTTGTATGTGAGGATGAACCCTTTTGGTGATTTTGTTCTTTCGTCAAATTTGAAAGCGATAAAGCCAAAAGGCTCGGTATTGTTGCTCATTCAGCACGCCCCCGATCACGGGCAGTGTCTACCTGCACTTGCGAGGACGCCGGCGGCAAATTCGGAACCGGCCCCGCTGGCTCGACACAACCCTGAGGTATCGATGCCCCAATCTGACACGAAAGCCAAGCATTGGCTGCGAGGATTCAGGGACACGATACCCATGCCCTAGCGTGTTCTGAGGCTGCGGGAACATGATACGCATCCCATAGCCTCTCGCGATGGCGGACGAGATCATAGGAATGGTCATGAAGGGTCTGTTGCTCGCAATTTCCCTCCTGTTGATCGCCGCCTACCCGGCTCAGGTGCATGCAGGCGAAGAAGGGCCGTCATGCCCGGTCGTGCATGGCCGGCTGTTTGTCGCGAACGGAACTCCATCGATCCGCATCTGGAAGATCGGCACCCGGCGTATCCTCGGGGTCGTGTCGCCTGACGATCACGACAGCGAGCACCCCAGCGTGTTCGCGAAGGAAGTTTGGGCTCTGATCGACGGCCATCAGTTTCATCGCGAAGTCTACGGCGACTTCCTGGTCTGCCCCGTGACCCGGTCACGTCCTGGTTGGATGCAGATGGTGACCCTCCTTAGGGGCTTTAACCTCGTGGTTCGCGACTTGCCCGACGCCAAGTCCGCGCCGGAGCAATGAGCGCCAATGAGCAGCGCGGCCAGAACCATTTTGGCGCTTCTGTCGGCGGGCTCAGGAGCCATGCTGATTTTCGTGGGCGGCTTCATCTGGTGGGCTGAACCCACACCGGCCTACAGGCTGACTTCGGAATATCGGCTCTGGCACACATGGGGCTCCGGGCTATTTATAGCGGCCGGCGCGCTGCTCATTTGTGCCAGCGCAGCCATCTGCATTCTCCAGCTGAGCATCCGAAAATCAAACTGAGGCCCTGCCCGACGGTGGTCAGCCTTGACAGCTAACCTCAAAAATGTTCTCCTTTTGTTCTATGCCAACGTCACCGCCCATCCCCCCTCCCCAGCCTCCCGAAAGCGCCAGCGATCGGGCGTTGCGGCATGGGGCGATGCTGAGGGAACTGGGCGAGATCGGGATGCGGGTGGCTCGGGCCATGGGCGAGCGGGCGGCGGCTGCGGCCGAGGACGCCGAGGTCTCGCCGGCCGAGGCGGCTCAGGCGGCCTCGGGCTTTTCCCGGGTGGCGCGGGCGGTGCGCCAGACCCTGGCGCTGGAGGCCAGGCTGGCCGAAGGGGCGCCGCCGCGCGGGGGCTGGCGCCAGGCGCGAGCGCCTCGGGCGGGGGTTGGCGCGCGATCCGGCGATGACGACCGGCTGGATGACGAGCCGGACGATGAGGATCTGCGCGAAGAGCGCGAGTGGCTGGGCGATCCGGACGAGGACCTGTTCGCCGGCCTGGACCTGGAGGCGGGGGTCGAGGCCCTGACCGCTGCGGTTCGGCGGCAGGCGGCCGAGACGGCGGCGGTGTTGCGCAAGGGTTTGGGCTCGGCCGGGGTGGTTTCCGGGGGCGCCGGGCGCCGGGTTGTGGCGCCGCCTGAGTGGCCGCCGGTTGTGGCTCCCCGCCCCCGGGCGGCGCGGGGGCCGCCCTAAATTCCCTTCCCCCCTTGCGGGGGAAGGAGGGGCCCGCCCGCAACGCGGGTGGGAGGATGAGGGGTCGCGCCGGCCTTTCCGATACCTGCCTCGCGGCGGCGCTATCTTTTCCGGATGAGCCGGTGCGACCCCTCATCCTCCCATTCGCTTCGCGAACGGGCCCCTCCTTCTCCCGCAAGGGGAGAAGGGAAGGGTTTAGACCCGCCCGGTCGCTGAGAGCCGCCGGACCCCGTCGGCGGTGCGCTGGAGGGCGGCGAGGGCTCGGGCGATGACGGCGTCTTCGGCCGGCTGGCCGCCGCTGACCGCTTCGACGATCAGGCGAGCGCTGTTGCACAGGCGCAGGGCGGCGATCGGGCGCTCGTCGCGGGCGCCGCACTTGACCGGCTGGCCCAGGCGCGCGCGCACGGCGCCGGGCTGGGGCGGGAAGGGCTCGGCGCAGAGGCCGCGATAGACGTCCTGGGTCGCCGCCAGGCTGAGATAGCCGCCGCGACCGCCCTCGGCGTGGCGCAGCAGGAAGGGGAAGATGGTGGGCGTCAGGTCCCAGCCGGAGGCGCGGCCGCCGACCGCGCTGCGGTCCAGGGCGCGGACCTCGAGCGGCTCGAACAGGGGCTCGGCGGCGATGGCCGCGCTGGCCGCGGCGGCGAACCGGGCGGTGAAGGCGTCGACCTTGGCCACCGGCAGGGCGCGGAAGGCCGCCAGCTCGGCGATCGCCGCTTCCCAGCGCAGCAAGAGGCCGAAATTGACGCTGTCGCTCATGGCCGCGGCGCCGACCCAGCCCTGCGGCCACTCGCCCCGGGCGCTGTAGGCCCGAAGGCCCGGCGAGATCAACCGGCCCTGGAGCCGCTCGGCGACCTGGGGCGGGACGAACACCGCGCCCGAGAAGGAGGGGCCGGTCAGGAACTTGGAGCCGGTCACCGCCACCATGAAGCCGTGGCCCAGATAGGCCTCCAGGCTCTCGGGCGTCAGGCGGAACTGGCAGGCGTCGATCAGGATCTCGGCCTGGGCGGCGAACTTTTCCTTGAACGCCAGCACGCTCTCCAGCCCCGGCGAGATCAGGCCGGTCTTGGAGACGTCGGAGACGGCCAGCAGCAGGCGCGCGCCCTGGCCGATGACCTCGTGGCCCAGGGCGTCGAGCTCGGCGTCGATCTCGGCGGCGGGGCGCAGGGAGCCGTCGGCGGCGCGGGCGCGGATGGCGACGAAGCGGCGGGCCTCGGGGCCGACGGCGGCGCCCTCCATCACCGGGGCGCCCAGGGCGGCGTTGGCGCCGAAGTGCTGGCCGGCCAGGGCGGCGGGCACGCCGCTGCCGGTCTCTTCCGGCTCGACGTCGACGCAGACCAGGGGCGAGCCGGGGGTGGCGCCCACCAGCTCGGCGATCAGCATGTGCAGGTCGGTGCCCGAGGGCGAGAACACCACCTGGAGCCCGGCCATGTCGGTCAGGCCGCAGAGGCCGACCAGCCGATCGCGGATGCGCTGCAGCTCGCGGGCGTAGAGGGCGCCGTTGGGGCCGCGGGGCTGTTCGTCATAGAGCCGGGCGCGCAGGGCCTCGGCCGCATCGAACCCGCCTTGCGAGATCACCGAGGCGGTGGAGGAGCCGAAGTCGGCCAGCTCGGGATCCGGGCAGGGGCCGCAGCCATAGCGGTTGCGCCCGGTGAAGGGGTCGAGGGCCAGGCGGCCGTCGCCGCCGTCGACCAGCAGGTCCTTCAGGCTGGCCGGCGCGATGTCCTGCCGCTCATTGGGTTCGGCGGTGTACCGAAACGCTTCGATCATGGTGCGCCGAACGCCTCCGCTTGCATCCGCCCAGAATGGGGGCGGGAAGCTTGCAGCGGGGTTAACCAAACATGACTGGGGCGGACGCAAGGTCACATGGGCCTCTGCAATTTTGTCGCATGGGCTGTAACCGGATCGCGTTTGGCGCCGAACTCTCCCGCAAGACACGGCCGACAGGCCCGCGATGGAGACCGCGAGATGAAGAGATTGCACGGCGCCCTGGTGGCCCTCGCCGCGGCCCTGGCCAGCGCGGCGGGGCCGGCGGCCCAGGCGGCCGACGCCGGCCATCCGGTGGTGGTGGAGCTGTTCCAGAGCCAGGGCTGCTCGTCCTGCCCGCCGGCCAACGCCAACCTGATCGCCGCGGCCGACCGGCCGGAGGTGCTGGCCCTGAGCTTCGGCGTCACCTACTGGGACCAGCTGGGCTGGAAGGACACCTTCGCCAAGGCCGCGTTCACCGACCGCCAGTGGGACTATGCCCACGCCCGGGGCCACGCGAACGTCTTCACCCCGCAGGTCGTGGTCAACGGCCGCGCCGACGGGGTGGGCGCCGACAAGAACGATTTCGCCGCCCTGGTGCGCCAGGGCGACCGCGGCGACGGCGGGCCGAGCCTGAACCTGGCGCCCGGCGCGGTGTCGGTGGGCGCGGCCAGCGCCCCGGCGGGCGGGGCCGAGGTGCTGCTGGTCCGCTACGACCCGCGCACCGTGCAGGTGCCGATCCGCCGCGGCGAGAACGGCGGGCGCACCCTGCCCCACCGCAACGTGGTCAAGGAGCTGGTGCGGCTGGGCCACTGGAGCGGCGCTGCGGCGCGCTTTTCCCTGCCGCCCGCGTCCGATCCGGCGCTGAAGACCGCCATCCTGGTCCAGGCCGGCAAGGCCGGGCCGATCCTGGCCGCCGCCAAGGGCTGAACCCCACCCTTTTTTCGAATTCGCCGGCGGATGGTCCGCCGGCGCTACCCCAGCGGCCCGCACCCCGCGCGCCGTCACCAGAGGACTTTTGCCATGACCTCCCGCATCCTGACCGCCTTCGGCCTCGTCGCCGGCCTCGCCTTCGCCGGCTCGGCCCTGGCCCAGAGCAACACTTCCGCCATGTCCACCGGGGCCATGTCCACCGACTCGATGTCCGCCGGCGCCATGTCCGGCGACCACATGGCCGCCAAGCCGATGAAGAAGCCGATGAAGGCCAAGAAAGCCATGGCCAAGAAGGCCGCGCCGATGGCGGACAGCAAGGCCGGCGCCATGTCGACGGGCTCGATGTCCACCGGGTCGATGTCCACCGACAAGATGAGCCACTGATATCTTCCCTTCCCCCCTTGCGGGGGAAGGAGGGGCCCGCCCGCATCGCGTGTGGGAGGATGAGGGGTCGCGCCGGCGGACCGTTTCGTGCCGAAGTCTGCAGTCGCGCGCTTGCGCGCGTCCCCTCATCCTCCCACGGCTTCGCCGCGGGCCCCTCCTTCTCCCACAAGGGGAGAAGGGATTTGAGCATAGCCCGCGCCTCAAAAGCATGATGACCTGACGCTGGTCTGTCTCGCACCACAAGCAAAGAGAACATCGGTGAGCGAAGCCGCCCTAGACCCACAAATGCTGGTTCAGCCCGTCGCCAAGCCCGGCCGCGAGGTGATCTATCGCCACACGCTCGTGGTGCGAATCACCCACTGGATCAACGTGGTCTGCATCACCCTGCTCTTGATGAGCGGGCTGCAGATCTTCAACGCCCATCCGATGCTCTATTGGGGCCAGTACGGCGCCGACGCCGACAAGCCCTTCATCTCGCTGACCGCCGACAACTGGCGTGCGCCCCATCCGCAGGGGATCACCAAGGTCGGCCCCCTGACCTTCAAGACCACCGGCGTCCTGGGCGTCTCGGGCGGCGAGGTGCGCGGGTTTCCCAGCTGGGCCACCCTGCCCGGCCACCGCAACCTGGCGGTGGGGCGCAACTGGCACTTCTTCCTGGCCTGGATCTTCGTGCTCAACGGCCTGACCTATCTGCTGGTCAATTTCGCCAACGGCCACGTGAAGCGCGACCTGGTCCCCACCCGCGCCCAGCTGAGGCCCAGCCACATCTGGCGCAGCATCCTCGACCACATCCGGCTGAAGCATCCGGTCGGCGAGGAGGCCAAGTCCTACAACGTGCTGCAGAAATTCGCCTATCTGGGGGTGGTGTTCGTGCTGTTGCCGGCCATGGTGCTGACGGGCCTGACCATGTCGCCCGGCTTCGACGCCATCGCGCCGTGGCTCCTGGACCTGTTCGGCGGACGCCAGTCGGCGCGGACGCTGCACTTCATCGCCGCCAACCTGATCGTGCTGTTCGTCGTCGTGCATGTGGTCGAGGTGTTCATCGCCGGCGTGTTCAACGAGATCGGCTCGATGATCACCGGCCGCATCACCATCAAGACCGGGGAGCACTGAGCATGGCCCTGCAAGTCTCCCGCCGCGGCCTGGTGACCACCGGCTCGCTCGCCCTGTCCGGCCTGATGCTGTCGGGCTGCGACCGCCTGGCCAACGCGCCGAACCTTCTGGGCCTGGTGCGCCGCGCCCAGGGCGTGACCATGGGCAGCCAGCGCCTGGTACTGGACCACCAGCCCCTGGCCCGCGAGTTCAAGGCCAGCGAGATCTCGCCGACCTTCAAGGCCAATGGCACCCTGCATCCGGGCGGCGAGGACTATGCCGCCATGCTGGCGGGCGACTTCGCCGACTGGCGGCTGTCGATCGGCGGCCTGGTGGCGCGGCCGTTCAAGCTCGGCCTGGCCGACCTGCGCGCCCTGCCGGCCCGCACCCAGATCACCCGCCACGACTGTGTGGAGGGCTGGAGCGCCATCGCCGGCTGGACCGGACCGCAGCTGGGCGGCCTGCTGCAGCGCGCCGGCCTCTTGCCCAGCGCCCGCTACATCGTCTTCCACTGCGCCGACGACCTGATCGGCTCCTCCGACGGCAGCGGGCTCTATTACGAGAGCATCGACCTGATCGACGCCTTCCACCCCCAGACCATCCTGGCCCACAGCATGAACGGGTCGCCGCTGCAGGTGCCCCACGGCGCGCCCCTGCGCCTGCGGGTCGAGCGCCAGCTGGGCTACAAGCAGGCAAAGTACGTGATGGCCATCGAGGCCGTGGACCGCCTGGACAAGATCGGCGGCGGCAAGGGCGGCTTCTGGGAGGACCGCGGCTACGAGTGGTACGCTGGGATCTGAGGGCGCCCCATCTCGACAAATCACTGACGCCGTGGCGTAACCTCGTCCCAAGCATCCGCGTATTACCGAAAGACGGGCGTGACGGACGAGGCTCAGCTCAAGGCGCTGATGGTGAAGGGGCTGGGCGGCGACACCGTCGCGCACGGCCGACTGCTGTCGCATCTGAGCCGATGCCTGCGAGGCTATTTCGCGCGGCGCCTGGGCTCGGGTGCGGCGGATCTGGAAGACCTCGTACAGGACACGCTCTTGGCCATTCACCTGAAGCGCGCCAGCTACGACACCGCCCAGCCCTTCACCCCCTGGGCCTATGCGGTCGCGCGCTACAAGCTGATCGACCACTATCGCCGCAGCGGCGCGCGCAAGGCGGTTCCGCTGGAAGAGGCGGGCGTGCTGCTGGCCCAGGACGACGTCGAGGAGGGCGCGGTGCGCCGCGACCTGGGCAAGCTGCTAAACACCCTGCCCGAGCGGCAGCGCCAGGTGATGATCGAGGTCAAGCTGGCCGGCCATTCGGTCGAGGAGGCGGCGCGCCGGTCGGGCATGTCGGTTTCGGCGGTCAAGGTCGCCATCCATCGCGGGATCAAGGCCCTGGGCAAGCGGGTGCGCGATGAAGACTGAAGACCTCATCGCCACCCTGGCGGCCGACGCCACCGCGACGCCGAAGAGCCCGTTCGGCGCGCGCCTGGCCCTGGCCTGCGGCGGCGCGGCGGCGGTGTCGCTGATGATCCTGCTGGCCTGGCTGGGCCTCAGGCACGACCTGATGGCGGCGCTGGAGACGCGCCAGTTCTGGATGAAGGCGGTCTATACTGCCTGGCTCAGCATCGGCGGCTTCATCGCCGTGGCGCGCCTTGCCCGGCCCGGCGGGCGCCTGGGCGTCGCCGCCTGGGTGACGGCCGCGGCCTTCGTCAGCATGCTGTCCATGGGCGGGATGCGGATGATGCGGACCCCGCCGGCCGAGCGGATGGCCGACTGGATGGGCCACAGCTGGAACCTCTGCCCGGTCCGGATCGTGGTGTTCGGCATCCCGGTATTCCTGGCCCTTACCTTCGTCCTGCAGCGCATGGCCCCGACCCGCCTGGCCCTGACCGGGGCCGTGGCCGGCCTGCTTTCGGGCGCGCTCGGCGCCACGGTCTATGGCCTGGCCTGCACCGAGACCAGCGCCGCCTTCGTCGCCACCTGGTACAGCCTGGGCGTCGGCGCCTGCGCCGGCATCGGCGCGCTCCTGGGGCCGCGGCTCTTGAGGTGGTGACGGCTCAGCGGCGGGCCAGGCCCTCGCAGGCCGCCGCCCCGCCGGCCTTCAGCAGCGCTCCCCGCCCTTGCCTCAGGTCGCGCCCGCTACGCGCCGCCGGATAGGGCGCCTCGCCCTTCAGCCCGCGCCACAGGGCGGCGTTATAGGCGGCGGTGTCCAGGCGGTCCTCCTCATCGAAGTCCTGGCCCGCCATGGCCTTGGCCCACCAGGCGGCGGTGCGGACGGGCTTGGCCGGGCAACCGGCGTCTGCGGCCGTCTCCGGCGGCAGGGGCAGCCGGGTCGAGCGCAGCACAGCCGGCACGCGGGCCTTGTAGCTCCAAGAGGCCTTCGACGTATCGAACACCCCGCTCATCGGCCGCGCCAGGGCGTCGTTCAGGCCCATGGGCTGGAGGCCCAGCACCGTCTCCATGGTCTTGACCAGCATCACGGTGTCGTAGCGCGTGGAGACCACGGCCCCCTGTTTGACATAGGGCCCGGCGACGAAGGCGATCGAGCGGTGGGCGTCGACGTGGTCGGGCCCGTCCTGGGCGTCGTCCTCGACCACGAACACCAGGGTGTCCTTGGCGTAGGGACTCTGCGCCAGCTTCTGCAGGACCAGGCCCACGGCGTAGTCGTTGTCGGCCACCTCCGTCTCGACCGTGTCGACCCCGTCCAGCCCCTCGCCGAAATTGCCGGTGTGGTCGTGGGCCAGGCGCAGGAGTGTCAGGCTTGGCAGCTTGCCGTCGGCCACATAGCCGTCGAACTCGTGCTCCCATTCCTTGAAGCGCCAATAGTCGGGGAACTTCTGGTCGAAGCCGCGGAAATAGGGGTCGGTCTTGTCCATCAAGGCGGGCTTGGTCTCGTAGAGCACGGTCAGGCCCGCCTTGCGCGGGTCACGCTCCAGGGGGATCAGGGCCGGATTGTCCGCAGGCAGGAAGTAGCGCGACAGGTCGCCATAGAAGCCGTAGTTGCGAACGCTCAGCCCGGCCCTCAGCGCCGCATCCCAGATGTAGCCCCGCCCGGCCTCGCCGCCCGGGCCGTCGGGCGCCGCGACATCGGCGGTCCCGGGCAGCAGGTTGGGATCGTCCGGCGTCACGGGATTGGCGGCTTTGCGCGCGGCGGCGGTCGGCAGGCCCACATTGAGGTTCCGATTGTCGCCCTCCTGGTCGTACTGCAGGCCCCGCTCGGCATAGTTCACCGGCGCCTCGCGCTCGGTGAAGTCGTTGGTCCGCGCCGCGGTCGACCAGTTCCAACCCGTGTTGCTGCTCTCGCCGCTGTCGTAGAAGGCGTCCAGGTCGACGAACTGGCGGGCCAGCTGATGCAGGTTGGGGGTCAGGCCCCGGCCGAACACCGCCAGCTTCGGGTCGCCGTTCCCGACCTCCAGGTCGCCCAGCACCTGGTCGTAGGTGCGGTTCTCCTTGACGATATAGATCACGTGCCGGATGTGCTGGCGCAGGAAGGCCATGGTCGCCTCGGCCTTGGAGCCCTCCGCAGCGCCGCGCAGGTGGTTGTTCAGGGCGGCCTGGCGGGTCAGGCGGCCGAGCTCGGCCGGCTTCGGCGTCGGCAGGGTGAGGAACCCGGCCTTTTCCAGCTGCCAGACATACTGGTTGTTCGCGTTGCAGGCGTCGTTGGCGTCCTTGGCCGTGCTCAGGGTGTTGCGGCAGGCCAGCGGATTTGGTCCGGGGACTGACTTTCCGTTGACGACATAGAGCCGGCGCGCATCCCGGCCGACTGCGACGCCGGTCGGGTACCAGCCGGTGGGGATCAGGCCGATCACCACCGAGCCCTGAGCCGCCGCGGCGGGCTTGCCGTCCTCGTCGCCATCGCCGTCGTCATCCTTGGGCTTGGCCGCGGCCTGGCCCGCCGCCAGGGCGTCCAGCCGCACCACCGCCACGTCGTTCTGGCCGCCGTTGGTGACCAGGAGGGTCTTGCCGTCCGGGGTCAGGGCCAGGCTGTTGGAGCCGGCGCCGCCAAGCGGCCGTCCCTTGGGCAGGAGGGCGCGGGGAGCGGCCGTGGGGATGGTCTCGACCAGGCGGTCACGGGCCGTGTCGATCACCGCCACGGCGTCGGTGTTGTCCAGGGCCGCATAGAGCCGCGCGCCGCCTTGGCCCACGGTCAGGGCCACCGGCTGGCCGCTGGTCCGGATCCGGCGAGCAACCTCCGCCCGCCCGCTGCGGACCTTCAACGCGATAATCTCGCGGTCCCGCTGGCTCGTGACATAGGCCTTGCCGTTCGCGGCGAAGGCGACCGCCTTGGGAAAGGTCCCGCCCGGCGCGCCGCTATGGGCCGGGTCGATCACGCCGGGGCGCAGGTCGGTCTCGCTGACCGCGCCGCTCTTGAGGTCGACCAGGCTGACGGAATCGTTCTGCAGGTTGGCGGCCAGCAGCCAGCGGCCGTCCGGGCTGACCGCCAGGCCCGCGACCTCAGGCTTGACCCGCAGGCCCAGCCCCGCCTTGTGCCCGAGCGGGATGCTGCGCGAGAGAGCATAACCGTCGGCCCCTCGGCCATAGTCCAGGACGTCGTCGTCCACCCCGCCCGACACGTAGAACCGATCGCCGCCCGGCGCCCAGACGAGGCCCAGGAAGCTGTCCGGCAGGGCGATGACCTGGCGCTTGACCAGCGCCGCGCCGGAGATGTCGTAGACGAACACATATTCGTTGGAGAGCTCGGGGATCGCCTTGCCGTCCGGCCCCAGGTTGCGATTGAAGCCGCTGGTCAGGATCAGGAGGGTGCGCCCATCCGGCGACAGGGCCAGGGCCGAGGCCTGGCCTGCGAGAAAGCCCGGCAATGCCTTCAGGTCCGGGTTCAAGGGTTCGAACAGGGCGCCGGCCGCCGCCGTCGGGGTGATGGCCTGGCCGGTTGAGGTGACCTGGCCTGGACGCGCCAGAGCGCCTGCCGCAAACGCCATCGCCGCTCCAAAGCAACCGATCGCCAGCGCTCGCCGCATGCCGCCCTCCCCATGCTTTTCCCGCTCGCCTTAGCCACAGATCGTGACAGGCGCGTCGCAGACCCATGTTATCAGAGGCGTGATCGGCGCCATCTGCAAGAGCGCCGCCAGCGGAGCGAAACCATGATCGTCTACGGCTCGACCCTCTCGCCCTTCGTCCGCAAGCTGATGGCCTATGGCGCCGAAAAGGGGCTGACGCTCGAGCTGCAGCCGGCCTTCCCCGGCTCGACCGATCCCGAGTTCCGCAAGATCAGCCCGTTCGGCAAGATCCCAGGCTTCCGCGACGGCGACTTCACCATCTCGGATTCCAGCGCCATCATCGCCTATCTGGAAGCCAAACATCCCGAGCCGGCCCTGATCCCCACCGAGCCCAAGGCCCGGGCGACAGCCATCTGGTACGACGAATTCGCCGACACCATCCTGGTCCCATCCATGGCCAAGCTGTTCTTCAACCGCATCGTCGCGCCGCGCTTCATGGGCCAGGAGGGCGATCTGGAAGCCGCCGATCGGGCAGAGCGCGAGGAATTGCCGCCGCTGTTCGCCTACCTCGAAAGCGTAATCCCGGCGTCTGGTTTCCTCGTGGAGGATCGCCTGACCTTGGCTGACCTGGCCGTCGCCAGCCCCCTCATCAATATCGAGCACGCCGGCTATGTGCTGGACCGGGACGCCTATCCCAAGACCTGGGCCTATGCCGCCGCCATCCACGCCCGGCCGAGCTTCGCCGGGCTGATCGCGGCCGAAAAGGCCATGCTGGGGCGGTGAACCCTACTCCTTCGGCTTGACCGTGAAACGGGACAGCTCGGCCTTGGGCGGGGCCCAGTCGGGCTTGATCTGCTGGGCGTGCAGATAGTCGAAATAGGCCGACTTCATGTCGTCCAGGCCCTCGAAGCCCAGGGCGCGATTGTAGAAGGCCTTTTCCGGCTCCTCCGGGTTCAGGGTGAGGCCGCGGGTGATCTCGTCGACGCCCTCCTTGTAGCGGCGCTCGCCGATCAGCGCCCCGCCCAGATTGACCGAGGCCTCGCCCAGGTTGGGCATCAGGGTCTGGGCCTGGCGGAAGTCCTTCTCGGCCGCCTTGAAGGCGCCTTGCTGCATGTAGAGCACCCCCCGATTGACGAAGGTGCCGGCCAGGTCATGGCGCTGAAGGCTCTCGTTCTCGATCGAGCGGGTGCAGATATCCACCGGGTCGTCGGCGTACTTCTCGCCGAACTTGGCCGCCAAGTAGCACTGGTGAGCGAAATTGGCGCCCAGCACCGTCACCGATGCGGCGGCCGGACCGGAGATGAACCAGCCCAGTCCCAGGCCCAGGGCGACGCCGGCGATCCTCGAGGACATCTTGACCATGCCCGAACTCCCAAGGTCCTGCTCGCCGAACGGGCCGCCGGTCAGGCGAGGGCAGGACCCCACTGAAGAGGGGTGCGAGGCGGGTCTTTGGCGCCGCCCCGACGCGGCCGACTCTGTGAACTTTCGCTGAGAGTCAGGTAAGGCGCGTGCGGGGCGACTGCAACAGGGCGGCGGCTATTCGAAGCCGTAGGGCTTGTAGGGACCCAGCACCAGTTGCTCGAACACCCCAACGCCATGCTGGTCCGGCGCGCCCTCCTCGTGCAGGGTGACCTTGCAGATCGCCTGGATGTGCAGGTTCTCCAAGGCGTTGGGATCGGCCGAGTTCAGGTCGACATCCTCGCGCTCGACCACCAGTTCGCCCAGATAGCGGCCGTGGCCCCACTTGGGGTGGATGTAGCCGATGCCGCGCATCTGGAACTTGCCGATCGGCTCGAACACGATCCGCAGGGGCTGCTTCTCGGCCTGAGGGATGGTAAGGACCGCTGCGTGGGCGTGCTTGGTCCCGGGCACGAACTCGACGGCCATTTCGGCGTGCTCGACCTCGGTCATGCCATCGGCGTTGGCGTTGTCGAGGCAGACCACGGCGCGGGTGTTCCAGGGGATTCCGCTGGAATCGGCGGTGAAGTGGAAGAAGACGCTGCGGTCCTCGAAGTTCAAGGGCGCCCATTGCCAGAAGAAGCCGGGCGCAGCGCCCGGGACCAGGGGCTGCATGTCCGGCGCCCCGATCGGGCGTACACCCCAGGAGCGGTCGCGGGTGCCGACGGCGCCGGCGGCGATCTGCTGGCGCACCCCGTCGATCTCGATCCAGCCGGAATAGCGGCCGTTCTGGGTCAGGCGGGTGTAGTCCATGAAGGTGCGCGGGCCGTTGCGGCGGATGAAGCGCGGCTCCTCGATCGGGAAGGCGCGACCATCGAAGATGAACTCGGCGGCGATCCCTTCGGTTGGGGCCACGGTGACCTTCAGCTTCTGCAGCGGCTCGAGAACCTCGATCTTGATCGGCCCGACCTCGAGGTCCCAGCGCTCCATGTTGAGGACGCGCGAGGCGTGGACGCAGTATTCGACCCCGTCGCGGATAGCCGAGAAATGGGCGTCGATGATGTTCAGGTGCGGATAGACCCCCAGCGCCGCGGCGAAGAAACCGGAGCCGTCCGGGTTGTAGCCGTTGAAGAAATAGCGGTCGTAGAAGTTCCGGTCCGTGCCCGAATAGGCGATCGGCTCCGGCGTCTGGTGGATGGGGAAGTCGTCGGCCTTGGTCAGCATGGTCTCGCGTCCTTTCGGCTAGGCTGGTGGTGGCCCCCTCCACCACCCTTCGGGTGGTCCCCCTCCCCCAGAGGGGGAGGAATGGCGGCGGCGCGATCTGTGATCAATTCCTCCCCCATTGGGGGAGGGGGACCATGCGCAGCATGGTGGAGGGGGCTCGCCCCGCGCTGAGGCGAACCAGACAAGTTCTAAATCTCGATCTCGCGGTCGTTCAGGCCCGACGCGCGCAGCTCGTCGTAGCGCTTCTCCAGCTCGGCGAATTCCTGGCGCTTGGGGCCCAGATAGCCGAACAGGAACGCCGCGACCTTGCGCATCTGGATCTCTTCCGAGCCCTCGGTGATGCGATAGCGGCGGTGGTGGCGATAGATGTGTTCGAAGGCCTTGTGCCGCGAATAGCCGATGCCGCCGTGCACCTGCATGGCCCGGTCGGCGGCCTCGCAGCAGAGGCGGTTGCCCCAGTAGTTGCACATGGAGACCTTGTCCGAGATCTGGCGCTCGATCTCCTTGTGGTCCAGCTGGTCCATCTCCCAGGCGGTCTTGCGGATCAGCAGGCGCAGCATCTCGGCCTGGGTGTTCAGCTCGACCAGCGGCCACTGGATGGCCTGGTTCTCGGACAGGGCCTTGCCGAAGGGCTTCCGGAGCCGCGCGTACTTGACGCTTTCGTTGATGCAATAGACCGCCGCGCCCAGGGACGAGGCCGCCTGGCGGATGCGGTTCTGGTGCACGAAGCTCTGGCCGAGGCCCAGGCCCCTGCCCTCGACGCCCCAGATCGCCTCGTCCGGAACCCAGATGTTGGTCAGGGAGACGCGCGGGTGGTCGGTGGGCATGTTGAAGGTCCACATCCACTCTTCGATCTTCACCCCGGGATCGTCGGCGGGGACCAGGAACACGGTGATGCCGGTGGCGTCGCCGTCCTTGCCGCTGGTGCGGGCGAACACCATGATGTGGCTGACCACATGCATGCCGGTGGTCCACATCTTCTGGCCGTTGATGCGCCAGCCGGAAACCCCGTCCTTCTCTTCGCGGACCGCGCGGGTCTCCATGAAGGTGGCGTCCGAGCCGTGATTGGGTTCGGTCAGGCCGAAGGCGGCGCGGATTTCCCCCTTCAGCAGCCGTTCGCCGTACATCTCGTACTGGGCGTTGGTGGCGAAGGCCTTGAACATCAGCACAAAGGGATTGTTGCCGACGATCGAGTGCTCGTTCTGCAGGTCGTTGTGCAGGCCAAGCCCCTTGGCCGCCAGGTGCTCGCGGATCACCGCCATGGCGAGGTTGGTGCCGCCCTTGCCGCCCATCTCCTTGGGCCAGGCGTAGCGCAGGTGACCGGCCTCGTCGGCCTTCTTGCGCGCCACGGCCAGGAGATCCTCCCACTCCTGGCGCGGCAGGCCGTCATTGTCCCAGTCGGTGCGCGCGTGTTCGCGGCGATGGTCGAAGAAGCGGATATTGTCGTCCAGCTGCTCGATGGGCTTGATCTCGGCCTCGATGAAGCGGTCCAGCTCGGCGAGGTATTCGACCAGTTCCGGGTCCAGGGCGAAGTCCATGGGCGTTCTCCTCGTCAGCTCTTCTGTTCGTGTTCTTGCAGGGCCGCGCGATAGGCGGCGTAGGTCGGCTGATCGACCGCCAGCTTGTCCAGGGTGGTGGTCCAGAGATGATCGCGCAAGCCGGGCGCCGTAAGGTCCAGTGCGCCTTCGGCGATCTTTGACGACAGCTCGGCGTTCAGCTCGGCCAGCGTTCCGTCATGGCCGAGGATGACCTTCAGCCGCTCCAGCTCGGCCGCCTCGGCGGCGGGGGCCAGGTCGAGCTGGCGACGCATCATCTCAAGCGCGTTGACGGCGACGCGGGTCTGGAAGGCGGTCAGGGGATCGGCCTTGGGAATCACCGTGTTGCGCAGGAATTCGGCGACGGCGCCGATCACTTCGCTGGGATGGGGCTGGTCCTGCATCGGCGTCAGCTCGCGAGAAGGCGCATCAGGTCGACCTCGGTCTCCGAGGCCCGGCGGGCGATCACCGCCCGCTCGACGGTGGGATCGACGGTGCGGAACACCGGCGGCATGCCGGCGCACATCACCCCCCATTTCAGCGAGCCCAACACCTCCCACCACTTGGCGGCGGCGCGGTCGAGGCGGGCGCCGCTGGCGGCCTCATAGCCGTCGAACAGGTCATTGAGGTCGCCGAAGCCGCCGACGGTCTTGTGCACCTGGCCGAAGCGCCAGGAATTGACGCAGATCCATCCAAGATCTTCCATGGGATCCCCGACGTGGGCCAGCTCCCAGTCCAGCACGGCGCGCACCCCGTCGGGGCCGAACATCAGGTTGCCGTTCCGAAAGTCGCCATGCACCAGGCAGGGCCGCTCCGGGTCCGGCGGGCAGTGCTCGGAGAGCCAGCGGAAAGCCAGGTCGAACACCGGCCGCGGCCAGTTCGAGGCGCGGTAGGAGGCATGGTACTGCTCCAGCACGCCCCGCGCGGTCGAGCGGCGCAGGCCGGGGAAGTCGGCGGGGTCGAGGGTGTGGATCTTGGCGATGATCTCGCCGCACTGGCGGGCCAGGCGCGGGCGGACCTCGGCGAACGCCTCGCCCTTGACGATACGCCCGCCGAGCGTCTCGCCCTCGACGAAACCCATGACGAAGCCGCGGCCGAGGCCGTCCCCCGGCTGCAGCACATAGAGCACCGGCGGCACGGGCACGCCGGCCTTGGCGGCGGCGACGATCAGGGCGGCCTCGTTTTCCAGCCCCACCGCGGTCTCGGAGACGCGGTCGCCGCCCGGCGCGCGGCGCAGGATAACCGGCCTCTTCGCCTCGCCCTTGATCAGGTCGAAACGCCACAGCTCCTGGCTGGCGCCGCCGGAAAGGCGTTTCAGGCCGGCTATGCCGCTCGCCTCAGGGTCGATGCGTCCGGCCATGGCCTCCAAGCCGCGTTCGAACGTTTGTTCGAACGCTGAAGGTTCGCCGTCCTCGCCGCGGCGCTCTGGCGTGGCGCTCATCAGGACTCCTTCGCGACGCTCGTGGTTCCGCCCGCGGCCAGAAGGCTCTGGCGCAGGGTCTGGATGGTGGTCCGGCGGATCGGCTCCAGGTCCATGCCGGGGTCGATCAGCCACTGGATGCTGAGGCCCAGCATCAGGCTGCCGATCATGAGCGCGCCAGCGTCCGGGTCAACATCGGCGCGGATGTCGCCGCTCGCCTGGCCGCGCTCGAGCTGGCTCCTCAGCCAGACGCGGACCCGATCGTGCGAGGCGGCGAAGGCGGGCCTTTGGGCGTTGGCGTCGGCGACGGCGGCGCCCAGCAGCATGAAATAGGCCCGCCCATCGGCCGCCAGGCTGAGGCTGCGCAGGTGGCTTTCGACATAGTAGGCGATGGCCTCGAAGGCGGGCATCTCGCCCACATGGTCAGCCTCCAGCACCGCCTCGCGCGCCCGGTGCAGATAGGCGATCACCGCCTCGGCCAGGCCGGCCTTGGAGCCGAACTTCTGGGTGGCGAGGCCGCGGCTGTAGCCGGCGGCGCGGCCGATCTCCTCGAAGGTCGCGGCGCTGACGCCCTGCTCGGCGACCACCTTCAAGGTGGCCTCGACCAGCAGCCGCTCGGACTCGTCGCGGCGCTCGGCCTGAGATCGGCGCTGGGATACGGGTGGGGGCGCGGCTGTCGTTGACACGCCTTCGACCCTAACTTAGTTGTTGGCCGTATAGCAAGACGCCGGCAACGACAGACCCGAACGGGCGACCGCGGCGATGCGAGGGAGGAAGCGGACGTGCGGGTTCCCCAGGATATCGCCGAGACCATCGTCAATCCGACGGCCTATGCCGACAGCCGGATTTTCGACGCCTATGCCTGGCTGAGGGCCAACAAGCCCCTGGCCGTGGCCCAGCCGGAGGGCTTCGATCCGTTCTGGGTGGTGACGCGGCACGCCGACATCCTGGAGATCAGCCGCCAGAACGACCTCTTCCATTCCGGCGACCTGGCCACCACCATCACCAGCCGCGAGGTCGACGCGCGGGTGCGCAAGCTGACCGGCGGCAGCCCGCACCTGGTGCGCAGCCTGGTGCAGATGGACGCGCCCGACCATCCGAAATACCGCGCCCTGACCCAGGCCTGGTTCATGCCGCAGAACATCAAGAAGCTGGAGGAGCGCATTCGCGCCATCGCCCGGGCGGCGGTCGAGCGGATGGTCGCTACCGGCGGCGAATGCGACTTCGTGCGCGAGATCGCCCTGCACTACCCGCTGCACGTGGTGATGGAGATCCTGGGCGTGCCGGAGGCCGACGAGCCGCGCATGCTGATGCTGACCCAGGAGCTGTTCGGCGCCGCCGATCCCGAGCTGGGCCGCACGCCGAAGGAGTCGAAGGAGCCGGAGGACCTGGGGCCGATCCAGCAGGTGATCGCCGACTTCTACCAGTACTTCGCCAAGATCAGCGCCGACCGCCGGGCCCATCCTACAGGCGACCTGGCCACCGTGATCGCCAACAGCCAGATCGACGGCCAGCCGATCTCGGAATTCGAGGCCATGAGCTACTACGTGATCGTGGCCACGGCGGGCCACGACACCACCTCCTCGACCACCGGCGGGGCCATGTGGGCCCTGTGCGACAACCCCGACCAGCTCGCCTGGGTGAAGGAGGACCTGTCGCGCGTGCCCGGCCTGATCGACGAGGCGATCCGCTGGACCACCCCGGTCAAGACCTTCATGCGCTCGGCCACCGCGGACGCCGAGGTGGGCGGTCAGAAGATCGGCAAGGGCGATTGGCTGATGCTGTGCTACGCCTCGGGCAACCGCGACGAGACGGTGTTCGACGAGCCGAACCGCTTCCGCGCCGACCGCTCGCCCAACAAGCAGCTGGCCTTCGGCTACGGCGCGCACCTGTGCCTGGGCCAGCACCTGGCCAAGATGGAGATGCGCATCCTCTACGAGGAGCTCTTGCCCCGGATCAAATCGGTGCGGCTGAACGGCGAGCCGAAGATGTCCCAGGCCGTTTTCGTCAACGGACCGAAGACCCTGCCGATCGCGTTTGAATTGGCGTGATGGAAACCCTCGAGTCCCAACTCGCCGCCTACATCGCCCACCGCTTGCCCGAGGCGCGCGAAGTCACCGTCACGGCCCTCGCCCGCATTTCCGGCGGGGCCTCGCGCGAGACCTATCGCTTCCGCCTCTCCTATCTGAACGCAGAGGAAACGCGGGTCGAAGAGCCGCTGATCCTGCGCCGCGACCCGCCGTCAAGCCTGATCGACACCCAGCGGCGGATCGAGTTCGCGGCGTACCGGGCGTTCGAGGGCTCGGCCGTGCCGGTGCCCAGGATGCTGTGGCTGGAGGAGGACGAGGCCCATCTGGGCCACCCCTTCTTCATCGCCCAGGAGATCGCCGGCTTCGAGGCCAGCCCGATGGTGATCCTGGCCCCGCCCTATGCCGCCCATCACGCCGCCTTCGCCGAGCGCAAGTGGACCATCCTGGGCGAAATCGCCAAGGCCGACCCGGACCAACTGGACCTGATGGGCGCCTTCGAGCCGGTGGCGGCGGACGAGAGCTGGAAGCGCGAACTGGCCTATTGGGAAGGCGTGATCGACGAGGACGAATTGGCGCCGCAGCCGATCATCCGCGCCGCGATCCGCTGGCTGAAGGCCAATCCCCCGCCGCCGGCGCAGAAGATCAGCCTGGTGCATGGCGACTATCGAACCGGCAACTTCCTCTATGACGCCCAGGGCGGCATCCACGGGATTCTCGACTGGGAGATGGCCCATCTGGGCGACCCGCTGGAGGATCTCGCCTGGAGCTTCAATCCGATCTGGCGCTGGGCCAAGGACGAGCGGGTCGGCGGCCTGGCCACGCGTGAGGCGGCGGTCGCCATCTGGGAGCGCGCCTCGGGCCTGAAGGCCGACCCCGTGGCCCTGCGCTGGTGGGAGATCTTCAACTGCGTCAAGGGCCAGGGCATCTGGGTCTCCAGCGCCAAGGCCTGGGCCGACGGCGAGAACCGCGACCCGATCCTGATCTATTCGGCCTGGCTGATGGGCAACGCCCAGGACCGGGCCGCCCTGCATCTGATGGGGCGGCTATGAAACCCGACGTCACCCTTGTCCTGGCCGACCTGGCCGGGCGCCTGGCGATGGAGATCGCGCCCCAGGTCCAGCCCGCCTACCTGGCCGGCTCCCTGGCCCTGACCGCCGGCGTGCTGGGAGCGACCGCCGAGGAGTTCGACCGGGCGGCGGCCTGGCGGATCGAGGAGAACGCCGCGATCCGCGGCCTGTTCAGCCAGGCGGTCGGACTGGGCCTGCCGGCTGATCTGGCTGCGCGGCTGCAGCGCCTGGCCGGAACCCCGGAGACCAATTTCCGCGTCAGCGCCCTCGACGTTGCGAACGCCGAACTGCGGGCCGCCTTGATCGAACTGCACGCCGCCGTCGAGGTGATCGCTGAACCCGCCGCGGCGGCCCTCAATGAGGCGATCTGGAAGGAACTGGCCCTGTCCACCGAGCGACGCAGGCTCGGATCGGCGAATTTCTAGAGCCTGTTGAATTTAGATTGATCCGATTTTTCAACCGCTCATCCCGGCGAATGCCGGGATGAGCGGATTTGAGAACGGCGTTTCCGGTAAATTCCGACCCGCTTTAGCTGCCGATCGTCTTGGCGTAGTGGATGAAGCCGCTCCGCTCGGCGATGCGGTCGTAGAGCAGACGCGCGACGGCGTTGGTCTCCTGGGTCAGCCAGTAGACCTGGGGAGAGCCGGCCTGGGCGGCCCAGCCGTAGACATGCTCGATCAAGGTTCGGCCTGCGCCGCCGCCGCGAATGGCGGGCCCCACGAACAGGTCCTCCAGATAGACATAAGGCCCCCGCGCCCAGGTCGAGGGGTGGGTCAGCCAGTGGACAAAGCCGACCACGACGCCCTGCGAGACCGCCGCCGCGCCAAACATCGCCTGGGTCGGGTCCAGCAGCCGATCCCAGGTCAGGGCGGTGATCTCATCCGGGATATCGGCCTGGTAGAAGGCCAGGTAGCCGCGCCAGAGCGTCAGCCACGCCGCATGGTCGCCAGGCTCGAGCGGGCGGACGGTCACGGTCATGGCTGCCTCCGGGCGTGGAAGCCCAAGACTGTGATCACACAAACCGTGAAGTCAACTAGCGCCGGTCGTCCTCGCCCAGCAGCGACGAGCCAACAAGGCCGGTGATCCAGACGATCACCGAGACCTCGATGGCGGGGATCAGGCCGTGGACACGGAACCCATGAAGCAGGTGCGAGACCAAAAGCACCATCAGGCCGTTGATCACCAAGAGGAACAGGCCGAGCGTGATGATGCTGATCGGCAAGGTCAGGATCACCAGGATCGGCCGCACGATGGCGTTGGCCAGGCCCAGGAGCACGGCGGCGGCCAGGAGGCTGCCCAGGGACTCCACCGTCATTGAATGCCGCAGCAACAGCGATGCGACCCACAGGCCGAGGGCCGAGATCAGGGCGCGCAGGATGAAGTTGGCCAAGGCGTCAGCCTCCAGATCAGGTGTCGTTGGGTAAAGCCTAGCTCCGCTCGCCGCGATCCGAAATCGGCTTTCGCGCAAGGGCGATCGCGCGCTATGACGGAACGCCATGTCGAACAAAGCTGAAAGCCCCACCGACACCTTCAAGCGCGCCCTGACCCAGGCGACCCGCTCCCTGGCCGAGTCGGCGGACCTGGAGGTCACCTTTTCCGGCGACGGGCCGCAGCTGTCGGGCAACCACGCGATCCTGCCGCATCCGCCGCGCGACCTGACGGGCAAGGAGACCACCCGCATACGCGGCCTGGCCGATCAGATGGCCCTGCGCATCTCGCACCATGACCCGGCCGCCCACGCCCGGCTCTGCCCGCACTCGCCGAACGGCAAGGCGATCTTCGAGGCGGTGGAGCAGGCGCGCATCGAGGCCATCGGCGCCAACGCCCTAGGCGGGGTGCGCGCCAACCTGGCCGCGGTGCTGGAGCAGGCCTGCGAGCGCAAGGGGCTGAACCGGATCGACGAGAACGCACCCCCGCCCCTGGCCGACATCGTCGGCCTGATGGTGCGCGAACGCCTCACCGGCGAGGCGCCGCCCGACAGCGCCAAGCTGCTGGTCGACCGCCACCGTGCCACCATCGAGGCCAAGGCCGGCGAGGACCTGAACCGGCTGATCGATCAGCTCGACGACCAGGCCGCCTTCGCCCGGGTCGCGCGCTCGATCATCAAGGACCTCGACCTGGGCGAAGACCTCGGCGACGAGAGCCAGGACAGCGAGGAGGGCGAGAACGAGCCCTCCGAATCGCCGCAGGAAATGAACGACGACGCCAGCGAGGGCGAGGACCAGGAGGGCGAAGCCGCCCAGCCCGATCCCTCCGAAGCCTCCGACCGCGACGCCGAGGGCGGCGAAGACCAGCGCATGGAGGTCGACCAGGACGCCGACGGCGAGGACACCGAGGACCAGCCCGAGATGGGCGATGGCGAGCAGCCCTCGCGCCCCGAGGCCAAGGACCCGGGCCTGAAGGAGCCGCCCTACAAGGTGTTCACCGCCCAGCACGACGAGGTGGTCGACGCCGAGGAGCTGTGCGAGCCGGAGGAGCTGAACCGGCTGCGCGCCTATCTCGACCAGCAGCTGGCCAATCTGCACAACGTGGTCTCGCGCTTGGCCAACCGGCTGCAGCGGCGCCTCCTGGCCCAGCAGAACCGCGCCTGGAGCTTCGACCTCGAGGAAGGGATTCTTGACGTCGCCCGCCTGACCCGCGTGATCATCGACCCCACCGCGCCCCTGTCCTTCAAGCAGGAAGAGGACACCGAGTTCCGCGACACGGTGGTGACCCTCCTGATCGACAATTCGGGCTCGATGCGCGGACGGCCGATCATGGTGGCGGCGGTCTGCGCCGATATCCTGGCCCGGACCCTTGAGCGCTGCGGGGTCAAGGTCGAGATCCTGGGCTTCACCACCCGGGCCTGGAAGGGCGGCCAGTCGCGCGAGGATTGGCTGAAGGCCGGCAAGCCCGCCGCCCCCGGCCGGCTGAACGACCTGAGGCACATCATATACAAGGGCGCCGACTCGCCCTGGCGGCGGGCGCGCAAGAACCTCGGCCTGATGATGCGCGAGGGTCTCTTGAAGGAGAACATCGACGGCGAGGCGCTGATCTGGGCGCACCATCGCCTGATCGGGCGCACCGAGCAGCGCAAGATCCTGATGGTGATCTCGGACGGGGCGCCGGTGGACGATTCGACCCTGTCGGTGAACTCCGGCCACTATCTTGAGCGCCACCTGCGCACCGTGATCACCGAGATCGAGGCCCACTCGCCCGTCGAGCTGATCGCCATCGGCATCGGCCACGACGTGCGCCGCTATTATCGCCGGGCGGTGACCATCGTCGACGTGGAGCAGTTGGGCGGAGTGATCACCGAACAGCTCGCCGCCCTGTTCGACGAGGAGCCCCGCGCCCCTGCCGGCCGCGTCTCCCCGATCCTGCAGGCCCCGCCGACCGTGCAGGGGACCAATCCCCTGACCATGGGCCGGCGGGCCAAGATGGTGGCCGCGCTGGAGGAGCTGAAGGTGGGGACGATCGTCTGAGGTCTCACCCAAATTCCTCATCCTGAGGCGCCCGCGTCAGCGGGCCTCGAAGGACGCAGCGGCGACGCAACTGCGTCCTTCGAGGCTCGCCGCTTCGCGCCGAGCACCTCAGGATGAGGAAGATTTGTGGCCCCGAGAAACAAAAAAGGCCGGCGTCGCCGCCGGCCTTTTCGAAACTCATGTCACCTGAGGAATCAGGCGGCGGCCTGGGCCGCCAGCTTGGCTTTCACCTGGCGCTTGATCTTCTGGGCGCGGGGCGACAGCACATCGTCATTGGCCTTGACCAGGTAGGCGTCGAGCCCGCCCTTGAAGTCCAGCGTGCGCAGGGCGGCGTTGGAGACCTTCAGGTTGAAGGCCTGGCCCAGGGCCTCGGACTGCAGCCGAATGGCCTTGAGCGCCGGCAGGAAGCGGCGCTTGGACTTGATGTTCGAGTGGCTCACGTTGTGGCCGATCATCGGACCGACGCCAGTGAGTTCGCAACGGCGCGACATCAGAGGAACCTTCGCAATACAAATCTGACGCGGAAGGCCGGGCCGACCGCGAGGGAGCGGGCGGTATAGTCAAGCAGGTCCGCCCCGTCAAGCGCGCGATGCGCTCATGAGCCGCGTTCCAATGGCGCGCCGGAGCGTTCTACGCCATTGCAGCGCCACCTTCGGCGGCCATATCACGTGCGCGCAACGGAGCACCGCATGATCGCCAATACCGCCCTGACCGTCGCCGCCGCCCTCGCCCTGGCCGCCGGGCCGGCCGCAGCCCAGCCGCCGACCGAGCCGATACGCCTGTCGCTGGGCTATGACGGGCGGCTGGACCTGATCAAGGTGCTGGACATGCATTTCGACCAGCGGATCACCCCCACCGCCTTCACCGCCGGCGCCCAGCTGCGCAGCTACGGCATCCTGGCGGCGTTCAAGCGCTTCGACGTCAAGGCCAACGCGCAAGGGCGCCTGACCCAGGACGGGCCGCACGCCGAGGCCTTCGACTACGACAATCACGACGGCAAGCGCGAGCGCAAGGTGCAGGTGAGCTGGCGCGCCGACGACGTGGTCACCGCCTCGCAGCCGGCCTTCGGCAATATGGGCGACCCGCCGGCCAGCCGCGAGCAGCGCCTGGCGGCGTCCGACCCCCTGACCCAGCTGATGCGGGTCACCCTGGCCGATCCCGAGATTCCGTGCGCCGGCTCGCCCCGGTTCTTCGACGGCAAGCAGCTCTATGAGCTTGACTTCACCAACGGCCGCACCGAAGCCCCCGACGACGGCATGCGCGCCTTGGGCGTCACCCGGGTGATGCGTTGCCAGGTGCGCTATGTGGAGGTCGCCGGGTTCAAGAAGAAGGCGCCGTCCAAGCGCAACGGCGGGCTGAAGGGGGCGATCAACGTCGCCTTCGGCCAGCTGGGCTCGCGCGGCCCGTGGGTGCTGGCCGACGTGCGCGCCGACACCCCGATCGGCCCCGCCGACATCGTCCTGCGCCGCGCCCAGGTGGTGCGGGGGCAAAGCTGATTTTGGGCTGATTTTCGGCAAGCTTGGCTGATTTCTGTTTGTGGTTAACGCAAATCAGGCCACCATATATGGTATGGAACAAAGGCTGAATCGGCGGGAGTCGCTGATTCGGTCATGATTCGTTTCGCCGCCGTTCGGGCGCCGGCGACCTCTCCATTAACCTGAACCATTCGGCCGCAGCCGCGGCGCTTGCCAGACTCGCAAGACGCCCCCACTTTCTGCGCCATGAGTGATCGCCCGACGGGCGCAGCGCCCTCGCGTCTTGTGGCCGTGCTCGGCCCAACCAACACCGGCAAGACCCACTTGGCGGTCGAGCGCATGCTGGGTCACGCCTCCGGCATGATCGGCCTGCCGCTTCGGCTTCTGGCCCGTGAGATCTACGACCGCATCGTCAAGGCTCGCGGCGCGCGCTGCGTCGCCCTGATCACCGGCGAGGAAAAGATCATCCCGCCCCGGCCGCAATATTTCGTCTGCACGGTCGAGGCCATGCCGCTGAACCGCGAGGTCGAGTTCCTGGCGGTGGACGAGATCCAGCTGTGCGCCGACCCCGAGCGGGGCCACGTCTTCACCCACCGCCTGCTGCACGCTCGCGGCAAGTTCGAGACCATGCTCTTGGGCGCGGCGACCATGGCACCCCTGATCCGGCGGCTCTGCCCGGATGCGGAGATCCAGTCGCGCGATCGCTTTTCGCAGCTGACCTATGACGGCTCCAAGAAGCTGACCCGCCTGCCGCGCAGGAGCGCGGTGGTGGCCTTCTCCACCGACGCCGTCTACGCCATCGCCGAGCTGATCCGCCGCCAGCGCGGCGGAGCGGCGGTGGTGATGGGCTCGCTCAGCCCGCGCACCCGCAACGCCCAGGTCGAGCTTTTCCAGTCCGGCGAGGTCGATTTCCTGGTGGCCACCGACGCCATCGGCATGGGCCTGAACATGGACGTGGACCATGTGGCCTTCGCGGGCCTGCGCAAGTACGACGGCCGGCGCACCCGCTGGCTCTACGCCCAGGAGATCGGCCAGATCGGCGGCCGCGCGGGGCGCTATCGCAAGGATGGAACCTTCGGCGTCACCGGCGACTGCCCCGAGATGGACGCCGACATGGTCGCCGCGGTCGAGAGCCACGCCTTCGACCCCGTCGCGGCGGCCGAGTGGCGCAACCATCGCTTCGAGTTCCAATCCCTGCACGGCCTGATGCGCGAGCTGGCCGCGCCGCCGCCGTTCGTGGGCCTGAAGCTGTCGGAGGAGGGGCTGGACGAGGCCACCCTGCGCCAATTGGCCAGCGACGAGACCATCCAGCGCCGCTGCCGCGACCGCTCGAACCTGATCCGCCTGTGGGAAGTGTGCCAGACCCCGGATTTCAGGAAGACCACGGCCGAGGAGCACACCCGCTTCGTGCGCCAGGTGTTTGAGCACCTGACCGAGCGCGACCGGCGGCTGCCCGAGGACTGGATGGCCGGTCACTTCAAGAGCTTGGACCGATTGGACGGCGACATCGACGCCCTGTCGGGACGGCTCGCCGGCGTTCGCACCCTGGCCTATGTGGCCAATCGCGGCGACTGGGTGCGCGATCCGGCGCATTGGCAGGGCAAGACCCGGGCGCTCGAGGACCGGCTGTCCGACACCCTGCACGAGCGGCTGATGCAGCGGTTCATCGACCGCCGCACCAGCGCCCTGATGCGCGGCCTGAACCTGAAGGGCGACGCCCTCCTGGCCGGGGTCGGCGCCGACGGGGCGGTGACGGTCGAGGGACACTTCGTCGGCAAGCTGGTCGGCGCGCATTTCGAGCCCGCGCGCGGCGCCACGGCGCTGGAGGACAAGGCCCTGCGCGCCGCAGCCGACAAGGCGGTGGGGCCGGAAATCGCCCGGCGGCTGGGCCGGCTGGCGGCCGAAGCCGACGACGCCTTCGCCCTGACGCCGGACGGCATGGTGCTGTGGCGCGGCGAGGCGGCGGGGCAGCTGACCGGCGGCGGGCCGTTCTCGCCCAGGGTGCGGCTGTTCGGCGAGCTGGGCCCGGAGCCCGCCCGCGAGCGCGCCGCCCGGCGGCTGGAAGCCTTCGTCGCCGCCGAAGCCAGCCTGCGCCTCGCCCCCCTGCGCCGGCTGAAGCGGGCCGTGGCGGAGGGCCGCATCAAGGGCCTGGCCCGGGGCCTGGCCTACCAGTTGGTCGAAGGCGGCGGGGTGCTGGACCGCCGTCACGTCGCGCACGAGGCCCGCGCCCTGAGCCAGGACGAGCGGCGGGCGCTGAAGACCCTGGGCGTTCGCTTCGGCGCCTTCAGCCTGTTCCTGCCCGGCCTTTTGCAGCCCGAGGCCCTGGCCGTGCGCCTGGCCTTCGCCCAGCTGGCCGCACCCGACTGGCGCCCGCCCGCCGAGGGCCTCTCGCCCCTGCCCCAGCCGGTCCCGCCGGCCAGCGCCCTCGCCTTCCGCGGCCTGAGGGCCGTGGCCGGCCTGGCCGCCCCGGTCGAGGCGCTGGAGCAGCTGGACGCCCTGATCCGCGCCGCGCCCCAGACCGGCGGCGGCTCGCTCTTGGCGCCCGGCGCCCTGGACGCCCTCGGCTGGAGCCATGACGAGGGCGAGCGGATCCTCAGGGCCCTGGGCTTCGCGCCCGCGCACAAGGCCAAGGCCGGCGAGGCGCGCATCTGGCGCCGCCGCCGCGACAAGCCGGCCGAGGCCCCCGCCCGGCCGGCGCAAGCTTCGCCCTTCGCCGCCCTGGCCGCCTTGACCCCGCCGCCCCCCGCGCAGAAGCGGCGCCGGCGGCGTCACCGCCGGGCGGGCGGCGAACCTGCAAAGGCCGCCAAGGCTCCATGAGCGAGGACGGGGGCTGCCGTATCGACGTCTGGCTGTGGCGGGCCAGGTTCTTCAAGACCCGCTCCCTGGCGGCGCGCGTGGTCGAGGAGGGCAAGATCCGCCTTAGCCGCGGCGGGGCCGAGACCCGCCTGGACAAGCCCAGCCGCACGGTCCGGATCGGCGACGGCCTGGTGTTCGCGCTCGGCGGACGGCTGGTCGCCGTCCGCATCGAGGGCCTCGGCGAAAGGCGTGGTCCGGCCAGCGAAGCGCAGCAGCTCTATTCGCCCTTGCAGAATCCTTCCGCATAGGGCGCACAACACCCACATTGACATTGACGCCGCCGCCCGCAAAAAGGCGCCCGGCGTCTCTCTCCCCCACGCGAGTCCTCGATGACCTATATTGTCACAGACCCCTGCATCAAATGTAAGTTCATGGACTGCGTGGAGGTCTGCCCGGTCGACTGCTTCTACGAGGGCGAGAACTTCCTGGTGATCAGCCCGGACGAGTGCATCGACTGCGGGGTGTGCGAGCCGGAATGCCCGGTCGACGCGATCAAGCCGGACACCGAGGACGACGCCGACGGCAAGTGGCTGAAGCTGAACGCCGACTACGCCAAGGTCTGGCCGAACATCACCGTAAAGGGCGAACCGCCCGCCGACGCGGCCGACTGGGAACGGGTCACCGGCAAGCTCGAGGCCAACCACTTCAGCCCCAACCCGGGCAAGGGTTCCTGAGGCCGCGCCTTAACCGTTCGGTAACGAGCTTGGCTGTTACCTGACGCCGTAAGCCGCTGACCAAATGCGGTTTTGAGCGCCCCGGCGAGAGTCGCGGGTCACTTGATCCTGCGCGCAACCCTTTCATGACGCTCATTTTTGTGATAGGGTCCGCCAGACACGTGAATGCAGCACGCCTTCGCGGGGTCGTGGTTGGTGACAAGCCGTCCTGATGGACGCGCGCATGTCCAAAGGCGAAGGGTTGCCTTAGAGGAATATTCGCAAGCCGGGTTTGACGTCGAACCGCCCGTTCCGCGGAGCGGGGTTCTGTCGCCCGTTGCGATCTCTTCTGAACGCGCCTTCGTCTTTTGTAGCGGCGAAGACCTTGAGAGGATTTTAGATGAGCAAGATGGATCTCGAGTTTGTGGTTGGTGATCACGTGGTCTACCCGGCGCATGGCGTCGGCTCGATCGCCGGGATCGAAACTCAGGAGGTCGCCGGCCTGTCGCTCGAAGTCTACGTCATCACCTTCGACCACGAAAAAATGACCCTGCGCGTACCGACCAAGAAGGCCAAGACCGCGGGCCTGCGTCCGCTGGCCGGCGGCACCGTGGTCAACCAGGCCCTGACCACCCTGAAGGGCCGCGCCCGGGTGAAGCGCACCATGTGGAGCCGCCGCGCCCAGGAATACGAAGCCAAGATCAATTCCGGCGACCTGATCTCGATCGCCGAGGTGGTCCGCGACCTGCACCGCGCCGACAACCAGCCGGAACAGTCCTATTCCGAGCGTCAGCTCTATGAATCGGCCCTGGATCGCATGGCCCGCGAAGTCGCCGCGATCGAACAGATCGACCGCGACGCCGCCATCGGCATCCTGAACAAGTCGCTGCAAAAGGCGGCCTGAACAGGTTGATGCGCCGCCGCATCGGCGGGGCGCGACTGTAAGATTGAGGAGAGGCTGCGGACGGGTTCGCGGCCTCTCTTCGTATTGGGGCGCAGGCCCTCAGGCGGCCACGGCAAGGTCGGGACCTCGCCCGGCCTGCGGTTTACTCACCGCATAGCGGCCGGCAGTGTCGCCACAAATCGCCCGCCGCCGGGCTCGCCGGCGCAGGTGACCTGGCCGCCGTGGCGTTCGGCGATCTGGCGCACGATCGAAAGGCCCAGGCCCCAGCTACCGGCCGCCTCGGGGTGACCGCTGGGCCGGTAGAAGGGCTCGAACACCCGCTCGCATTCGGCCGGGGCGATGCCGGGCCCGTGGTCGCTGACGGTGAGGACGATCAAGCCGCCATCGGGCCCCGCGCGGCGGGCCAGTTCGATCTCCACCGGCGGGCGGCCGTGCTTGCTGGCGTTTTCCAGGAGGTTACGGATCAGCCGGCGCAGCAGGCGCGGGGAGCCCAGCACCTCAAAGGCGCCGTCCGCCGGATCGACCTGGCGGACCGTGGCCCCGACCCGGGCGGCCTCCTCGGCCGCAAGACCCAGGCAGTCGACCGCCTCGCGATCCGGCGCCGCCGGCCCATGGTCCAGGCGGCTGGCCAGCAGGATCTCCTCCACCAACCCGTCGAGCTCGGCGATATCCTCGACGATGGCTTGGCGCAGGCCGGGATCGGGGTTGGCGGCGAACATCTCGGTGGCCATGCGCAGGCGGGTCAGAGGCGAGCGCAGTTCGTGGCTGGCGTGGGCCAGGAGGGTCCTATGCGCCTTCAAGAGCGCCTCCACCCGATCGGCGGCGGCGTTGAAGCTCGCCGCGACCGCGGCGATGTCATCGGACCCGTCGACCCTGGCCCGTGTCGCCAGATCGCCCTGGCCCCAGGCGTCCAGGCTGGCCTTCAGGGCCTCCAGCCGCCGGGTCAGGCGCGAGACGATCGGATAGGCGGCCAGGCCCACGGTCGCGGCGATCGCCAGCGCCATGCCCAGCATGTGCGGGCCGCCGCGATGGTGGGCCATGCCAGGCGGGACGACCACCACCCGCCGCGGCTCGCCCATCAGATGCCACAGGGCCGCCATCAGCACCGCCATCAGCACCAGGCTGCCGAGGAAGGTGAGATAGACCCGCCAGAACAAGCCTCGCCGGAAGATCGACACCATTAGCCCTGGTCCTGCACACGGGCGAACAGGTAGCCGGAGCCGCGCACGGTGATGATCCGGCGGGGGTGGCCGGGGTCGTCCTCGATTGCGGCGCGGATGCGCGAGATGTGGACGTCGATCGAGCGGTCGAAGGCCTCCAGCTCGGCGCCCTTGACCAGGTCCATCAGCCGCTCGCGCGACATCACCTTGCCGGCCTGGTGGGCCAGGGCCAGCAAGAGGTCGAACTGGTAGGAGGTCAGGGCGACCTCGCCGCCGTCGATCCTGACCGCGCGCGAGCTCGGGTCGATCTCCAGCCGCCCGAAGCGCAAGGCGCCGCCGGCCAGGTCCTGCGGGCCGTGGCGGCGGCGCAGGATGGCTTTCAGCCGCGCATGCAGCTCGCGGGGATTGAACGGCTTGGGCAGGTAGTCGTCGGCGCCCATCTCCAGGCCGACGATGCGGTCGGTGTCCTCGCCGCGCGCCGAGAGCATCAGGATCGGCACGTCGGTCCTGGCCCTGAGGCGGCGGCAGACCTCCAGCCCGTCCATGTCCGGCAGCATGATGTCGAGGATCACCACGTCATAGCCCGGCTCGCCCGCCGGCCGCTCGGCCACGGCCCTGACCCCCGCCTCGCCGGTGTGGCGCGCGTCGATGGCGTAGCCGACCTGGGCCAGATAGGCGCGCACCATGTCGGCCAGCCGGACGTCGTCGTCGATCAACAGGATCCGGTCGGTCATCGGGTCTCCGGCCAATGGCAGGCGCCGCCCCAGGGCAAGCCGGGGGCGGCACGCAGCTCAGGATAGCGGCTTCGGCGCTAGTCGTGGTGATGATGTTCGGCGGCCATCACGGTCGCCAGCTTGGCGCGCTGGTCCGGGGTCAGCACCTCGGCGGCGTCGGCCATGGCCTGGACCATGGTCTTGCTGGCCTGGTCGATATCGGCGACGCGGGCGGCGCGCAGCTGCTCCAGCGCGGCCCGGTCGATGGTCGGGGCGGTCAGGAGCCGGTGCAGGTCGCCGTGGGTTGAGGCCAGCTTTTCGTGCACCGGGCCCATGGCCGCAAACCCGGTATGCAGGATCGACTCGATCCGCGCGGTCTGTTCCGGCGTGGCGTCGACCTCTTTCAGCATATGCTCGATATGCGCCTTGCCCATCTGGTGCATGCCGCCGTGCCCGCCCATGCCGTGGCCCATCTCCATCATGGCTATGGCCGAGGAGCCGGACATCACCAGCCCTCCGGCGACAAAGGTGGCGGCGAAGGCGGCGCCCAGCAGCAGACGGCGCAGGCCCTTGCCGAGGCTATTGGGCGCGGCCGGGCGGGTGGTTTCGTTGGTGTCGTTCATGGAGGGGTTCCTTTGGTTTTGCGGGTGGGACTAGGTCAGCCGGCGACGTGAGGACGGCGCGGGCCGGGGTCGGCGATGGCGGTCAGCTGCGGCAGGTTGGCCTGGGCCACAGCCTGGCGGATCGCGGTGTCGACGCATTGATGGAAGGCAGTCTGCTGGTCGATCTGGCGCACATCCGGCCGCCCGCCGCAGGCGAAAGCCGCGGCCGACTTGATGCGCCCTAGCAGGGCGGCCACGCCGGCCGGGTCGCCGGTGTTCAGGTCGGCATAGCCGATCGTGACGCTGACCCGTTCGGCGCCCTCTTGTGGGAACGCCGTCTGGGCGCCGGCCGGCGTGGCGAGGCCGAGGCCGACGGCCGCGAGCGCCAGGCCCAGCGTCCGGGCCGCACGAATACGGGATTTGGGGAGATCGATCATTCCAGGCCTCCTTCGCAGTCACCGAACCAGCCTGGGATCGCCGGTCCGGTTCGGGTGGTGTGATGTCACCCTAGCGAGGCGCCGTTTCGCGCGTTCGCGGCCTGTGTTGCTGTTTGTAAAGTTGCGGCGGGGCTATCGGCGTCCTGAACAGGTCGCTGCAGAAGACGGCCGGAACGGGCGGAGGCGATTTGCCCTGGAGGGACGGTCGACGAGAGGTCCGATCTGCCTGGGAACGACTGGTTTCTGGAGGCGGGTCAGAGGCAGTTCACGACCCTCCACTGCCGTTCGGAACGTCCGTTAGTTGGCATCCGGCTGAGTTTGCTGTGCGGTGAATGGCGTGGGCCGGCGGGGCGGGCCTAGACGGCCTTTGTAGGTGGAATGCCGTTCGGCAAAAGGTGGCCAAGAAGGAGTTTGAGCAATAGAGCCGGCTCAAACCATCCCATCGCACGTGTCGAGCCCACGCCAATCGTAATAGAAGACAGGACGACGAGGTAAGCTGAGAATGCAACGGGAGTCTTCAGGCGATCCGACACGCAAAGGATGACCGCCGAAGCGCCGACAAGGCCGACGCTGAAAATAAGAGCATACCGGCCGTCGAACGAGCTGCCTCGCATCAAGGTTGCAACCAGTATGACGTACGCCAAGTGCGGGGCGACGAAAGCAACGTGATGGACCCAATTCTGGCCGGGGCGGTGGTACCAGGCTCGTGTTGTTTGTGTCCCGTTGCAGACCGCGCCCCCCAGAACATCGAAACCAATCAGAGCGGCGATGCCGATCGAAATGACGGATGCGCCACTGGACGACATGAGCACGCCGGCAAGCAGGGAACCCAATACCGATCCCGCAAGGACAAGTAGGGTCTCGCCGGTCGTCATTCCTGGGCCGACGAGCCGGTCCCAGTATCCCAGGAGCCCAGTCCTTGGAATAAGTGCTGGCTCGGCTGTCACGGGGGCTCCGACTTTTAGGTACTGTCGGCCTGGATTTGGGGGCGGTCCCTCAACGTTGTCGAGTGTCTTCTTTTACGTACGTTCCGCAGGTCCGCCATCGACGCGAAAGCCAATGTCCGCAGTCCACCCCGTCCAGCCCTTCATCACGTCTGCTCTGGGCGTCGGAGCCCAAGGCGTCGCAGATGGGAGGTTGTTGGTCGCCCACGACCATGAGCGGCCGCCTCTAAAGCCCCGCCAATCCCGGCCGGAGGAAGCGGCGTGACCGCGGCGCCAGGCCCCTGCAGCTCCGACCTCGACGCTGCAAATGCCACCCTGCTCCGGCGCCGGGAACGCCTGACGGTCGCCGGTCAGCGACCTATCAAGGCGAGCGCGATCGGCTTCCATGCCGGCGTGACGTACAGCCATCCCGCGAGCAACAGACAGCCGCTGACCCAGGCCGCGCCCGCCATATAGGCCGGGTGCAGGCGGCGCCGCGTGACGAGGTCAAAAACGCCAATGCCAAGGATGAGCAGGCCATTGGCGAGGTAGACCTCCGCCATGAACGGCCAGAATCCATCGCCAAGCAGCTTGGTCATCGGCCCGCCAAGCCAGCGCGTGAACCCGGCGTCCACCATCGACAGGACCGCGAGCAGCATGAGGCGCTTGTGCGCTGGTCCATCGTCGCGCATCAAAATCGCAGCGCCCGCGGCTCCGGCGAACGCCACCATGTCCAGGAGCTGTACGCTGAAGAACGCCGGGTCGGCGTGCGGCGTACCCAGTTGTCTCCGGTCGACGACGACCGAGGTGATCACCCCGAGAGCGACCACGGCGACACAAAGAACGGCGCCCGCCAGCCCAAGCGCTCGATGCAGGTCTATACGCTTTGCGCGCACCAACAGCACCTGGGCTGTCAGCAGGATCAGCAAGCTTACAAAAACGGCGGCGTGGAAATGCACCACCAGCGGATAAGCCGGCATGTGCTTCTGAACATGCCGGATCACGTCCGGCACGAAACCCATCAGGATGAGGAACCAGATGAGCCCCAAATAACCAAGAAAGAAATTGCGGTCCCACCGATTATAGGGATCAAACCGCCCGGGCTTACCAGGCGCAATACGCTTAGCTTTCTGAATATATGCCGTTGTCATGCCCGCCCCCTGAAGCAGCATCACCTGCCATTTCCGACGCGTCAACAGTCCCTGCTCTGCAACTCGGCGACGCCCATCTCTCCGACTCTCGCGCTGGCTATTTCTGATTTTCACCCATCTTGCGCCTTCGGAACGTCCCCATTCCGGCAATCCCGCGGGCGCCGAAGCCAACGGGGCAGAACGACCCGCTGCGGACTTGCCGCGCTAGGCCGCCAGCCTCTCCTTCCGCATCCGCACGGTCGCGACGAGGCCGCTTTCCTGCCAGTCGTAGGACAGCGCGCCTCCCAGATCATGCGCGATGCTGCGCGAGATCAGCTTGCTCCCGAACCCATGCATGTCCGGGGCGCCTGAAATCGCCGGACCGCCGGTTTCGGCCCAGACGATGAACAAGTCGTCGTCATCCGTGGTGCTTGAGATATCGAGGATCCCACGTTCGGCCGATAAGGAGCCGTGCTTCACCGAATTGGTCGCCATCTCGTGGATGACCAGCGCCAGGGTGGTGGCGGTCCGCTCTCCGACGCCCATCCTCGGCACCGCGACCCGGATGCGGCCGGCGAAGGCGCCAGAATCGTCATAGGGCGCGAGCAGGACCGAGAACAGGTCGCCCAGCAGCGCCGCCTTGCCCTCATGACCCGGCAAGGGACGAACCAGGTCGTGGGCGCGCCCCAAGGCCGTGAGGCGTTCGGTCAGGACGCGGGCCATGTCGGCCGCCGAGGTCGTCGATCTCGCGGTGATATGTGTCAAACCCGTGGTGATCGCCAGCAGGTTCTTGACCCGATGGCTCATCTCGCCGGCGAGCAGCTCGTGGCCTTCCTCGGCCTGTTTGCGTCCGGTCACGTCCAGGAAGATGCCGAACATCACCCGATCGACGATCCCTTCATCGGCCCCCTTTCCGCGGGCCGAGATCCAGCGCACCTCGTCGCCATGCATGATGCGAAAGTCGATCTCGTACGGTCCGGCGACGGAGCGGGTCGCCGTAAAGGCCGCCCGCACTCGATCGCGGTCGGCCGGATGGATGTGGGCGGACAGCTCCTCGAAGGTGACCCCCTCCGACCAGGGCAGGCCCCACTGGCCGAAGGCGCGCCCGTCCATGGTCAAGCGACCCGTGTCGACCTGCCACGACCAGAGCGCGACATTGGCCGCCTCGATCGCCAGGCGCAAATGCTCCTGTCGCCAGACCAGGGAGGCCACATCCTGCGCGGGCAAACTATTGAACTCCCGAAAAAACCTTGCGGCCAGAACAGACGGCTGCGCGGCAGCTTGGTCACATCGCCGGCCTTTGGGCCAACAATATGTATCGGCGCGGACCAGGTCCGGCCGGCCTCCTGCTCTCCAACCTTCTAATCCGTTCGCAGCGTCCGCTTTCCGGCGGCCCCCGCGGACACCGGCGCGGGCGAGGAGCGGCCAACCGCGAAGCAGCCAGCAGGCCGCGCCCTCAGACCAGGCTGCCGCCGCCGTCGACCCGCACGATCTGGCCGGTCACGTAGGTGGCGCGCATCAGGTAGAGGTAGGCCTCGGCCGCCTCGTCGACCGTGCCGGCTCGGGGCAGCGGCAGGTTGGCGGTGAAGCCCTTGATCGTGGCCTCGCCCATGGTCTGGACCTGCTCGCTCATGATCAGGCCCAGGCAGACGGCGTTGACCCGGATCGGCGCCAGGTCGCGGGCGAGGCCCAGGGCCAGGCCCTCGGTGGTTTGGGCCGAGGCCGTGACCAGCGGCGCGCCCGGCATGGGCCGGTGCGCCAGCATGCCGCCGGTCAGGGTGATCGAACCGTCCTTGGATATCTGGCGGGTCGCGTGCTTGGCGGCGCGGGCCGCGCCCCAGAACCGGACCTCCATCCGGGCCTTGCTGGCCTCGACGTCGAGGTCGCGGGTCGGGCCGAACATGTGGCCCCAGTCGCCGGCGGTGAAGACCAGATGGTCGAACGGTCCAGCCGCGTCGAAGAAGGCGGCGACCGAAGCCTCGTCCTTCACGTCCACGGTCTGGCCCTTCGCGCCCCGGCCGAGCTTCTCCGCCGCCGCCTCGATCCGCGGCGCCTGGCTGGAGCCGACGACCACCTGGGCCCCGGCCTCGAGCGCCGCGGCGGCCACCGCAAAGCCGACGCCCGAAGCGCCGCCGATCACCACGACCTTTGCACCGTCGAGCTTCGCCATGACGCGTTCCCTCTTTTGCGATGGGAGTCAGGTAGTCCCGCCGGCCGCCGGGGAAAAGGGCGAAGCCTATACCAGTAAGGATGCTACCCCCGACGCCGAGCCTTGACGAATCCCCGGAAGAATGTTCCTATTTGTCACATCATGCATCTGTCCGAACCCTCCGATTTCGACGACGCCTGCGCGGCGGACCCCGTGTCCGCGGCGGCGATGGCGCGTGGGGTGGCGGAGCGGCAGGTGGCGTTTCTGGATCGGCTGGCGGAAGCCGGGACAAGGATGGCCGAGGCCCTGGCGCAGAGGACGGTCGAGGAGGCGGCTGGCGGCGCGGATGTCGAGGGGCTGGACCGGGCGTTCCAGAAGGTCACCCGGGCGGTGCGGCTGACGCTCGCCTTGCAGACCAAGGCGATCAAGGACCTGGCGGCGCTGGAGGCTGGGCAGGCCCCCGCGGCTGCTGTTGCGGCTGTAGCGGCGGAAGACCCGCTGGAGCGGCGTCGCCGGCGGATCGCGCGGGTCGTCAATCGGGTGGTGGCGGCCGACGAGGCCACGGCCTGGAAGGCTGAGCGGCTCTGTGGGCGGGTCTGGGAGCGGCTGAGCGACGAGGACATCTATGGCGATGTGCTCTCCAAGCCGATCGGCGTGGTGATCGAGATGATCTGCCGGGATCTGGAGATCCCGGTGAACTGGGTGCATCTGGCCAGGGAGGCCTGGGCGGTTCAGGAGATGGCGAATGGCGACGAGACTTCGCCGTTCGTGGCGCCGGATGGGGCCTATGTGCGGCTGTTTCGGCCGCCGCCGATGGCGGGAGCGCCCTGATTTCCGCCGCCGCGCGGCGCCCCGAACATGCATATACGCCGCAAGATCATCTACGTGCTTTGGTATCAAGCGCGACAATATGCACGACTAGGTTTTGCCCATGGACCTGCGCTAAGCTGCGGCGGAAGGAGCCTTCCGCATGCCGGCATCGGCCTGTCTTCGCATCGTGCTCGACATCAATGACGAGCAGTTCGCCAAGCTGGACGCCCTCGGCCCGCTGGTGACCAAGGTCACCGGCGCCTTCCTGGAATCCCGCTGGCCCTGGCCGAAGCGATTCCAGGCCCTGACCGCCTTCAGCTTCATGCTGACCGATCCCAAGGCGGACGACGTGGACGTCTCCCGGCTGGAGCGCCTGGCGGAAGAGCTGCAGCTGAAACTGTTCGGCACCAGCTCCGGCGGCGACGTGACCCTGTTGCTGCACGACGGCGACGCCGCGGACACGGCCGCCTTCGTCAAGGCCGACAACGGGGCGATGCGCCGGCTGGCCTCCACCCCGACGCCGCCGACGCCGTTCGGCGGCCGGTTGATGAAGATCGCGGCCGATGCGCCGCCGGGCCGGGCTCTGCAGTGGGAGCCGCTGGTGCTGGCGCGGCCGGCGGGCTGGAGCGCGCCCGAGAAAGGCCCAGCGGAGGTCCGGCTCGAATTCCGCGGCGTCTATCTGACCGCGCGCCAGAGCTTCATCGGCGACGGCCTGTTCGCCAATCCCGCCGGTTCGATCAATCCCTCGAGCCTGGTCGATGGCCCGGACCAGCTGCCCGCCGCCGAGCCCATGGCCTTTGACCTCGCCTGCCTCGACGCCGGCGTTCGGCTGCTGAAAGCGGCGCCGATCTCGGGAACCCTGTTCCTGCCGCTCTGCTATTCGTCGCTGCTGCGCCAGTCGGCCAGCGGCGGCTATGCGGATCGCTTCACGCAGCTGGCCGCCAGCAGCGGCGGTCAGGTCGCCGCGACCATCTATGACGTGCCGCGCACCCTGAACTTCCACCTGTTCGGCCAGCTGAAGCACCTGAAGGAGAAGTGCTTCGCCCACCTCGACCTGCACGTCGCCGATCCGGCTTTCGAGGTCGAGAGCCTGCCCGCCGGGCTGGTTTCCAGCGTGACCCTTCGCCTGCCGGAGGGCGAGGAGCGCGTCCGCCTAGCGGCCCTGAAGCGCTTCATGGAGCGTCGCGAGACCTTCAAGCGCCAGAAGATCTGGCCCGCGGTGACGAATGTGCGGACCCATGGCGAGGTGCAGGCCTGCCTGCGGGAAAAGGCCCTGTTTATCTCCGGCATGGGGGTCTGCGGGCCGCGGCCGGCGCCGGTCGGCATCCTCACCTGTCACATGGAGCGGCTGCCGATCCTGGCCCAGGCCGCCTGAGCGGGATGGCTCAGGGCTCCCTGAGCTGCTCCACCTGCTCGGGATGATCCACGCTCATCACCCCGCCCCAGCCGATCACGCCGCGGACACGGATCAGGCGGCTGGCCATCGCTTGTGGGGAGATCCCGCCGGCGCGCAGGACAGGCAGGTCCTTGGGCGCGATCACCACCGCGAAGCCGGCCGGATCGGGGCTGAAGTCGAGGAAGGTGCCGGACTTGCCCTCGGTGACCGCCAGGACGCGGCCCTCGACGATCTGGAAGCCGTGCTGGGCTGCGCCGACCTCGTTCGGCAGCAAGACCTTGTAGTCGGGCATGGCCCAGAGGCCGGCGCCCTTGGCCCGGGCGCGCGCCTCGTCCGCCAGCATGGCCGAGGCCAGGGCGCGGTTGTCGGCGAAGGTCCAGACCCGCGCCCAGCCGGCGCGCAGGAGCTCGCCCTGCAGCCAGGCCTGGTCCTTGAGCCGGCGCACCTGGGCCAGGGCGCGGCCATAGGGGTCGCGCTTGGCGCCGCCATAGTAGAGGGCCACCATCTGCCCCTGGGCCAGGCCGGCCAGGGCCGCCCGGGCCTGGTCGAAGCCGGGATCGCCGAGCCGGGGGGCGGCCAGGCCGACCAGGCGCACCACCAGGCCGTTGTCGAGCACGAGGACATCGCCCGAGCGCACCTCGACCACCCGCCCGCGCTCGCCCGCGGCCAGCCGGTCGAGGCGCCGGCCTTCGCCACAGCCGGTGAGCAGCGGCGCGCTCAAGGCCAGGGCTGCGAGGCTCACGACCAGGTCCCTGCGGCGCGCCATGGCTTCTCCTGACAAAGGCCCTCGGCCTCAGGTAGCCTGAGCCGCCGATCCTTTCCAGCACGGGTTTCCCAAGCCCGGCCCGTCCTATATCCAGGCGGCGAACAAGCGAAACCTACGGAGCCGCCATGAGACGCGCCGCCATCGTCAGCCCCCTGCGCACCCCGGTCGCCAAGTTCCTGGGCGCGTTCTCGACCGTCTCGGCCATCGACCTGGCCGCCACCGTGGTCCGCGCGGTGGTGGAGCGCACGGGGATCGACCCAATGCTGATCGACGACGTGGTGTTCGCCCAGAGCTACGCCAACGGCGAGGCGCCCTGCATCGGCCGCTGGGCGGCCCTGGCCGCGGGCCTGCCGATCGAGGTGCCGGGCATGCAGCTCGACCGCCGCTGCGGCGGGGGCCTGACCGCCATCACCACCGCGGCGATGATGGTGCAGACCGGCGCGGCCGACGTGGTCATCGCAGGGGGCGCCGAGAGCATGAGCAATGTCGAGTACTACACCACCGCGATGCGCGGCGGCGCGCGCTCGGGCTCGGTGACCCTCTATGACCGCCTGGAGCGCGGGCGCGAACGCTCGCAGCCGGTGGAGCGGTTCGGCCATATCTCCGGCATGATCGAGACCGCCGAGAACCTCGGCCGCGAATACCAGATCACCCGCGAGGACAGCGACGCCTACGCCGCCGAGAGCCATGTGCGCGCCGCCGCCGCCTGGGCCGCCGGCAAGTTCGACGACGAGCTGGTCCCGGTGAAGGTTCCCCAGCGCAAGGGCGATCCGATCGTCGTCGCCAGGGACGAGGGCGTGCGCGCCGACGCCACGGCGGCGAGCATGGCGGCGCTGCGCCCGATCATGAAGGACGGCGTCGTCACCGCCGGCAACGCCAGCCAGCAGAACGACGCCGGCGCCGCCTGCCTGATCGTGGCCGAGGACAAGCTGGCCGAGCTGGGCCTCGAGCCCATGGGCTTCCTGGTCGGCTGGGCCGCGGCCGGCTGTCACCCCGCGACCATGGGCATCGGCCCGGTGCCGGCGGTGGAGCGCCTGTTCGCCCGCACCGGCCATTCGTGGAAGGACGTCGACCTGGTCGAACTCAACGAGGCCTTCGCCACCCAGGTGCTGGCGGTCCTGAAGGGCTGGAACTGGGATGAGCGCGACAAGCTGAACGTCAACGGCTCGGGCATTTCGCTCGGCCACCCGATCGCCGCCACCGGCGGGCGCATCCTGGCCAGCCTGCTGCACGAGCTGAAGCGCCGCGGCGGCCGCTATGGCCTGGAGACCATGTGCGTCGGCGGCGGCCAGGGCGTGGCGGCGCTGTTCGAGGCGGCCTAACCGGCCTCCGCCGCTTCGCGGGTCTCGTAGACATGGTCGACGAGGCCCCAGGCCTTGGCCTCCTCGGCGGTCATGAAGTTGTCGCGGTCGAGGGCCCGTTCGGCCTCCTCGGTCGTGCGGCCGCAGTGCTTGGCGTAGAGCTCGATCATCCGCCGCTTGGTGTAGAGCACGTTCTCGGCGTGGCGCTCGATGTCCGAGGCCTTGCCCTGGAAGCCGCCCGAGGGCTGGTGCAGCATGATCGAGGCGTTGGGCAGGGCGATGCGCTGGCCCGGCGCCCCGGCCATCAAGAGGAACGAGCCCATCGAGGCGGCGAAGCCCATGCACACGGTCGAGACCGGGCTCTTGATGTACTGCAGGGTGTCGTAGATGGCGAAGCCTGCCGTCACCACCCCGCCCGGCGAGTTGATGTAGATCGCGATCTCCTTCTTCGGGTTCTCCGATTCCAGGAACAGCAGCTGGGCGCAGATGGTCGCCGCCATGCCGTCCTCGACCGGGCCGTTGAGGAAGATGATCCGCTCGCGCAGCAGGCGGGAATAGATGTCGAAGGCCCGCTCGCCGCGGCTCGACTCTTCGATCACCATCGGCACGAGGTTCATGTTCACGCCGCCCATTTCAGCGCTCCGGCGCAAAGGGTCATGCCGCTGCGGGGCTTGCGATAGGCCGCCAGGCTCACCACCTTGGCCGTGGAGAAGCCGCTGTGGGTGACGACGAGGCGCGATCCGCCGGCGGCGTTTTCGCTGACCTCGAACAGCACTTCGGTCTCAAGCCGCCCGTCATCGCCGCGCCAGGCGTAGCGGACGCTGCGGCCCGGTTCAGCCTCAAGCGGTTCGCAGTCGATCGGTCCGGCGTGCTCAGGTCCGACCTCGGCCGGCGCCAGCCAGGCGGCCAGCAGTTCGGGCTCGGCCAGGGCGCGCCAGACCTGCTCGACCGGGGCGTCCAGTTCGACCTCGAAGGCGAGGCTGTCCTGGTCCGGCTCTGCGTTCGCCGTCATGGGTCCATCTCCTTGAGCAGGCCCTTCAGGCGCTCGATGCGCTCGGGCCAGAAGCTGCGATAGCGGTCGATCCAGTCGACCAGGGGCGCCAGGCCCGCCGGGTCGACGCGGTAATAGGAGAAGCGCCCCTCGCGCCGCTCGGTCACCAGGCCGGCGCCGCGCAGGGCGGCCAGGTGCTGGGAGATGGCGGGCTGGGAGATGGGAAACCCCGCCTTCAGCTCGCCGACGCTCATCTCGCCATCGGCCAGGCGCTCGAACACGGCGCGGCGGGTGGGATCGGCCAGGGCGCGGAAGATGTCGGCGGAAAGCATGGCCATTATATAAGTGCATACTTATTTGTTTGACAAGCCCTTGTCCCGGCGGCATCGCGGACCAATCTGCGCGTCTCGACGCTCCGGAGAATGTCGATGTTCCGTTCCATGACTGCGGCCCTGGCCGCTGTCGCCCTGACCGCAGCCGGCGGCCTCGCCCAGGCCGCGACCGCCCCGGCCATGAGCATCCAGAGCTTCAGCCAGCTGAAGCTGCCCCTGCCCTATCCTTACGAGGAAAAGGCTGACGCCAACGCCCAGGTCGCGGCCGCCATGGCCAGCGCCAAGGCGCACCACAAGCTTCTGATGATCGACCTGGGCGGCAACTGGTGCGGCGATTGCCGCGTGCTGGCCGCGACCATGGACCTGCCGGAGCTGAAGGCCTTCGTCGACAAGCACTACGAGGTGGTGTCGGTCGATGTGGGCCGGTTCGACAAGAACCTGCAGGTGCCGGCCCACTACGGCATCACCCAGCGGCTGGAGGGCGTGCCGGCGCTGCTGATCGTCGATCCCCGCGGCGACAAGCTCTTGGACGGCGGCCACGTCGCCGCCCTGGCCGACGCCCGCCACATGACGCCCCAGGCCCTGGCCGACTGGCTGGCCCAATGGACCAAGTAAGGGGGCGGACCAAGTAGGGGCGACTCTCGCGCCTCAGTGGATCTGGATGATCCCGTTCACGGCCCGCCACTCCGACGGCTTGATCAGCCGCTGGTGGGCGACGCGCACGGAATAGAGCGCGCCCTCCAGTTCGCGCCTCCAGAACTCGAGAAAATGGCGCAGGGTCGGGAAGTCCGGGGCCAGATCGTATTCCTGCCAGACATAGGTCTGCAGCAGGGCCGGATGATCGGGCATCCGGTAGTGGATCTCGGCCGTTGTCAGTCCATAGCCTTTCAACTGCAGCTCGAATTCGCGGCTGGCCATGTCGCTACATCCTTCTATCGCACATCCTGTCTTGTTCGAACGCCGAACCCCGGACGCACGACTCAGCAGCGTCCGCAAGAAGACGATCCGCCCGAACAGGTTAATTTTGTCCAGAAGACCGATCGACGGCGCGATGTCGCGGGTCACCGGCCAGATTTCGACCAGGTTGAGCCCATCGATTACACAGGAGTGGAGGCCGTTCGGCGTTCGATATCAGCACTCGGCTTCCGCGAGCGCTACTGCGGGCCGGCCCGCACCTCATGCAAAGCCCCGGCAATCATGGCGCCCCATGTCGCTGGCCGGCGCCCTCGCCCCGTCTATTCGAGGCTTTTTGCCGCAGGGCTGCTATCGCAGCGGTCTATACAAAGAATACAGGAGTCTGCCCCACAATAGGGTGTCTTCCCAACGTCACGGTCCCCGAGTCCCACACGCTTGCAGCCCATGGCGACCACGACCGCGATCCTGGACGACGGCCTCGACGAGGTCGCCGCCCGTGCCTTTCAGGGCCTTTTCCCGCGCCTGGCGGTGACGGCCGCCGCTGCGGGCCTGAGCGCCCTGGTGGCGCCGTGGCGCGACTGCCTGGCCTGGCTCGCGGTCATGCTGCTGATCGAGATCACGGCGGTCCCCCTGGTGCGGCCGCAGTCACAGGGGCGCAAGGCGGGACCGGGCCGGCGGCTGGCCTATCTCGCCAACCTGACCACCGGCTGCCTGACCTGGACGGCGCTCGGCGCCCTGCTCTGGTCGACCGGAACCCCGGCCGGGGCCGTGGGCGCGGTGATCCTGTGGCTGTCGGTGACCTTCTTCGCCCAGAACAACGCATACCAGTCGCTGGTCGGCTTCATCTGCAGCGGGGTCCTGCCGACCCTGGCGGTGCTGGCCTTCATGGTCTGGGGACCCGATCCCCTGCACCTTCCGCTGGCGCCGACCGCCGGCCTGACGGCCCTTGCCTTCACCTTCGTCGCCGACGGCATGGCCCGCAACCGGGCCATCCGCCGCCGGGCGGACGAGACCCAGGCGAGGCTGACCGAATCCGAGGCGCTCTATCGGATGCTGGCCGACAAGGCGAGCGACATAATCGTCCGCTATGACGCCGACAGCGTGATCCGGTTCATCTCGCCCTCGGTGCGCCAGCTCGGCTTTACGCCGGAGCAGATGATCGGCCGCCGCATGAGCGACTTCACCCACCCCGAAGACCACACCCGCGCGCAGCAGCGGCGCGTCGACATCCTGGCGGGGCGGCCGGTGACGGTCGAAGAATCGATGGGCACCCGCACGCGGACGGCGAGCGGCGAGTGGGTCTGGCTGCAGGGCAGTCCGACCCCGATCCGCGACGAAGCCGGAAAGATCATCGGCGCCCTGACCGCCTTGCGCGACATCACCGCACGCCGCGAAGCGATGGACGCCCTGGCCCAGAGCGAGGCCCGCTATCGCCTGCTGGCCGAAACCTCGCGCGATGCGGTGTTCCGCTTCAACCTGGCCGGCGACATTCTCTACGCCTCCCCTGGAGCGCGCCTGTTCGGCTATCCCCCGGAGGAACTGGTCGGCCGCAACAGCCTGGAACTGATCCACCCGGACGACGTGGAGGCGGCGCGCGCGCGGCTGATATCGGTGCTCAAGGCGACCGACGAGGGGGAAACGCCGACCCTGAACGAGTTCCGGGTACGGCACGCCGACGGCCGGTATCTGTGGGTCGAGGGCAATCCCTCGGCGACCCGGGACGCCGAGGGGCGGATAGACGGCCACACCGACAGCCTGCGTGAGGTCACCGCCCGCCGGGCCATGGAGGACGAGGTGCGCCGCAAGAGCGTCGAGGCCGAAGCCGCGGCGGTGGCCAAGTCCGAGTTCCTGGCCAATATGAGCCACGAGATCCGCACGCCCCTGACCGGGATCATCGGCTTCGCAGGCCTACTTAAAGGCGCCCGGAGCCTGGACGGCGAGGCCAGGACCTATGCCGAGCGGATCAGCACTGCGGGCGAGACCTTGCTGGCGGTGGTCAACGACATTCTCGACTTCTCCAAGCTGGAAGCCGGCCAGATCGAGCTTGATCCACGCCCGATAGACCCGGCCCTGTTCGTGCAGGAGACCATTGAACTGGTCCAGCCTCAGGCCCAGGCCAAGGGGCTGGAGCTGGGCTGGCGCGCTGAGACGCCTCTGCCGGCGGGCCTGATGGCCGACGCCCCGCGCCTGCGCCAGGTGCTGCTGAACCTGCTCACCAATGCAGTGAAATTCACCGACCAGGGGGGCGTCCAGGTGACCGCGGCCTACGACGCGGGCCGACTGAGAGTCGCCGTCGCCGACACCGGAGTGGGGATCGCCCCGGACAAGATGGACCGGCTGTTCCAGCGCTTCTCGCAGGTCGACGGCTCCAGCACCCGCGAGCACGGCGGCACCGGGCTTGGCCTGGCGATCTCCAGGACCCTGGCCGAGCTGATGGGCGGGGCCATGGGCGTGCAGAGCCGGCAAGGCGAAGGCTCGACCTTCTGGTTCGAAATCCTCGCCCCGGCCGCCGCCCTGCCGGCAGCGGTCGCGCCGGAGGCCCTTATCGATCTCGACAAGCCCGCCCGTATCCTGGTCGTGGACGATGTCGGCGCCAATCGGGACCTCGTACGCGCCATGCTCGGCGCGTTCGGCCACGACCTCAGCGAGGCGCCCAGCGGCGCCGAGGCCATCCGCCTGGCGGCCGAGGAACCCTTCGACCTGATCCTGATGGACCTGCAGATGCCCGGCACAGACGGCTTGACCGCCGCGCGGGCTATTCGCCAGGGCGACGGCCCCAACCACGCGACGGCCATCGTCGCCCTCAGCGCCAACGTGCTGCCGGCCCAGGTCGAGGCTTGCCGCGCCGCAGGCATGGACGACCACATCGCCAAGCCGATCGATCCGACCGAACTCCTGACCAAGGTCGCGCGCTGGGCGACCGAGGCCAGCCCCTCCTCCCAGAGCCGGCCTGCGGTTCAGGCCTGAGCGGCGGCGGCCCGCACCACCTCGGCCAATTTGCGCACCCCGGCCTCGATGGCCGGCCCGTCGGTTCCGCCAAAGCCCAGCACCAGTCCGGCCTTGTCCGGCTTTTCCAGGTAGCAGCTCGACAGCGGCACGGCCGAAATCCCGCGCGCGGCGGCGCGGCGCGACAGGTCCGCATCGTCCAGCCGCGGGTCGACCAGACCCACGAGGTGCATGCCGGCCTCGGCGCTGACCACCTGCATGAGGTCGCCGATCTGCGCGGCGATGGTCTCGGCCAGAAGGCGCCGCCGCTCCATGTAGAGCATGCGCATGCGCCTGATGTGACGGGCGAAGTGGCCCTCGCCGATGAAGTCGGCCAGGGCCGCCTGGGGCGCGGTCGGCGGGAAGATGTCCATCGCCTCGCGCGCCGCTGCGAAGGCCTGCACGAGGTCCGAAGGGATCACCAGGTAGCCCAGGCGCAGGGCGGGAAACAGCACCTTGCTGAAGGTGCCGACATAGATGACGCGGTCATCGCTGTCCAAGCCCTGCAGGGAGGCGATCGGCCGGCCGGCGAAGCGGTATTCGCTGTCGTAGTCGTCCTCGATGATCCAGGCGCCCGCCCGCGCGGCCCAGTTCAGCAGCATCATCCGCCGGGCCGCGCTCATGGTCACGCCCATGGGATACTGGTGCGAGGGGGTGATGTAGGCCGCCCGCGCGTCCGGCCGGCGGCGGATGGCCGCCTCGACATCCAGACCGTCATGGTCGATCGGCGCGGGAACGGGCTCAGCGCCGGCGAGATAGAAGGCGCGGTGGGCGCCGGGATAGCCGGGCTCTTCCACCCAGACCGGATCGCCGTCGTCCAGCAAGGCGCGGGCGGTGATCTGCAGAGCCTGCTGCGAGCCGGCCACGATCATCACCTGAGAGGCGTCGCAGCGCACCGCCCGCGAGGCGCCGACATATTCGGCGATCGCTTCGCGCAAGGGCGCCCAGCCCATCGGGTCGCCATAGGCCATGCGTTCGGTAGCCAGGTTGCGCTGATGCCGGTTCAACAGACCCGACCAGACTTGGCGCGGGAACTGGTCCAGGGCCGGCAGGCTGACCCGAAACGCGCCGATCACGGGGATCGAGGGGTCCTGCGGCGTGGCCATCACCGCGGCCACGCGCCGGGCTATCTGGCGGGTCGGCGACCGCTCGCCGGCGCCGGTCGCGGCCGACACAGAGGGGACCAGGGCGTCCTCGGGGATGGCGGCGGCCACGCAGGTGCCCGCGCCGACAAAGGTCTCCAGATAGCCCTCGGCCTGCAGCTGCTCGTAGGCGGTGACCACCGGAATGCGCGATATCCTGAGTTCGGCGGCCAGGCTGCGGCTTGACGGCACCCGCTGGCCTGGGCGCAGGCGCCCTTCGACGATGGCGCGCTGGAAGCCGTCGTAGAGCTGGCGATAGAGCGGCCGCTCGTGAGCCGGATCGACACTGATCGCCGGCATGAAGCCGGCCCGGATCCGTCTCATCGCCCCTCACAAAGTGGCTACATCAAATTGGCCTGGAGTGGCCCTTGAGGGCCGCCAGCCGAACGTCCGACAAACGGCGCGATGATGCAAGTCGGCGGCGAAATCGCGGCGTCCGGGGGCGGACGACAGGGCCAGTGTGATCCCGCCGCAAGATACGGGGCGCGAACGGGGGCGAAGCCGGCGATCCCAGGATCGCGTAACCCTTGAGAGGCCCAAGCTTTCATGAAAACCCTGATGACCGCCGTTCTGGCGGCCTTCGCCCTGCTGACGCTCACCCCCGGCGCCGCAAGGGCCGACGCGCCGACCGACAAGCAGAGCCTGGACGACGCCTGGTGGACCGGGCCGCTGTTGGCCCCATCGGCCGGGACCCTGCCGAAGGGACACGTGCTGATCGAGCCCTATCTCTACGACGCCCTGCCTTACGCCCACGTCGACGGCCGGGGCGCCGAGCACAGCCTGCCGCACCAGAACGACTTCGGATCGCTGACCTATATCAACTACGGCCTGGCCGACCGCTTCACGGTCGGGGTGATCCCCCGCTTCGGCTATGTGCAGGAGGGCACGGGCCGGAACAGTTCGGGGATCGGGGTCGGCGACCTGTCGCTTCAGGCCCAGTACCAGTTGACCCAGTTTCACGCCGGCTCGTGGATGCCGACCCTGTCGGTCAACGTACAGGAAACCCTGCCCACCGGCCGCTACGACCGGCTGAAGAAGGCCAATGACGGGTTCGGCGCCGGGGCCCATACCACCACCCTCTCGCTCTACGCCCAGACCTATTTCTGGACGCCGAACGGGCGGGTGCTCAGGACCCGGCTCGACCTATCCTATGCGACCTCTGACGGGGTCCGGGTCAGGGACCTCAGCGTCTATGGCACGACCGCCGGCTTCCGCGGCCACGCTCAGCCGGGCGACAGCGTCTTTGGCGACCTGGCCTTCGAATACAGCGCCACCAGCAACTGGGTCCTGGCCCTGGATATCTGGGGCGAGCAGGATGGCCGCACCCGGATCGCCGGCGCCTATCCTGGCTCAAGCCCAGTTCGAAGCGTAACGCCGGTCGGCCGCGCCCTCTATCTCGCCCCGGCGGTCGAGTACAACTTCAACAGCCGGGTCGGCCTGATCGCCGGCGCCCGGGTGCTGGCCGCCGGCCGCAACGAGACCGCCGCGGTGGTCCCGGTCGCGGCCCTGAACATGGTGTTCTGAGCGGGTTGAGGAAAAGCGCGAAGCGGCTTTCCGCCCGCAACCCGCTCCAACTCAAAGCCAGATCAGCCCAGCTGGCTCACGTCCCGCACCGCGCCGCGCGCGGCGTTGGTGGTCATGGCCGCATAGGCTCTCAGCGCCGGCGAGACGTTGCGCTGGCGCTCCGCCGCCGGCTTCCAGGCCTTGGCGCCCCGCGCCTGCATCTCGGCGCGGCGTGTGGCCAGGACCTCGTCGCTCAGCTCCAGATTGATGCCGCGATTGGGAATGTCGATCAGGATCGAATCGCCCGTCTCCACCAGGGCGATCAGGCCGCCCTCGGCCGCTTCCGGCGAGACGTGGCCGATCGAGAGGCCCGAGGTTCCGCCGGAGAAACGGCCGTCGGTGATCAGGGCGCAGGCCTTTCCGAGACCCTTGGCCTTCAGATAGCTGGTCGGATAGAGCATTTCCTGCATGCCGGGACCGCCCTTGGGGCCCTCGTAGCGGATCACCACCACCTCGCCCGCCTGGACCTCGCCGCCCAGGATGCCGGACACGGCGGCGTCCTGGCTTTCATAGACGCGCGCCTTGCCGCGGAAGGTCAGGATCGACTCGTCCACCCCGGCGGTCTTCACGATGCAGCCCTCGGGCGCCAGGTTGCCGAACAGCACAGCAAGTCCCCCGTCCTGGCTGAAGGGATGCTCGGCCGAGCGGATCACCCCGCTCTTGCGGTCGTCATCCAACGTGGTCCAGCGCGCCGCCTGGCTGAAGGCGGTCTGGGACGGCACCCCGCCCGGGCCCGCCTTGTAGAAGGTGCGCACCTCTTCGTTGTTGGTGCGGCCGATATCCCACTGGGCCAAGGCTGCGCCGAGGCTCGGCGCATGCACGGTCGGCAGGCTGGCGTCGATCAGGTCGGCCCGCTCCAGTTCGCCCAGGATGGCCATGATGCCGCCGGCGCGGTGGACGTCCTCCATGTGCACGTCGCTCTTGGCCGGGGCGACCTTACACAGGCACGGCGTGCGTCGCGACAGGCGGTCGATGTCGGCCATGGTGAAGTCGACCCCGCCTTCCTGCGCCGCAGCCAACAGGTGCAGTACGGTGTTGGTCGAGCCGCCCATGGCGATGTCCAGGGTCATGGCGTTCTCGAAGGCGGCGAAGGTTGCGATGCCGCGCGGGGTGGCGGTGACGTCGCCCTCCTCGTACCAGCGCCGGGCCAGTTCGACGACCACGCGTCCGGCCTTGCGGAACAGGCCCTCGCGGTCGGCGTGGGTGGCCAGGACCGAGCCGTTGCCCGGCAGGGACAGTCCCAGGGCCTCGGTCAGGCAGTTCATCGAATTGGCGGTGAACATGCCCGAGCACGAGCCGCAGGTCGGGCAGGCCGAGCGTTCGATCGCCTGCACCGAGGCGTCGTCGTAGCTGTCGTCGGCGGCGACCACCATGGCGTCGATCAGGTCCAGGGCCCGCTGGGCGCCCTTGACCACCACCTTGCCGGCCTCCATCGGCCCGCCGGAGACGAACACGGTGGGGATGTTCAGCCGCATGGCCGCCATCAGCATGCCGGGGGTGATCTTGTCGCAGTTGGAGATGCAGACCATGGCGTCGGCGCAGTGCGCGTTGACCATGTACTCGACGCTGTCGGCGATCAGTTCGCGGCTGGGCAGGGAATAGAGCATCCCGTCGTGGCCCATGGCGATGCCGTCGTCGACCGCGATGGTGTTGAATTCCTTGGCCACCCCACCGGCCGCCTCGATCTCGCGCGCCACCAGCTGGCCCAGGTCCTTCAGGTGCACGTGGCCGGGCACGAACTGGGTGAAGCTGTTGGCCACGGCGATGATCGGCTTGCCGAAGTCGCCGTCACGCATGCCGGTGGCGCGCCACAGGGCGCGGGCGCCGGCCATGTTGCGGCCGTGGGTGGTGGTGCGGGAGCGATAGGCGGGCATGGCGCAGACCTGACGAGAAGGAGATCGGCGTCAGTAGGCCGCTTTCAGCTTGCGGTGAAATATATTATTCAGCGTCAATAAAGTCGCCAAACATATCACTATGGACATCCGTCAACTCAGGCACTTCGCCGCCGTCGCCGAGACCCTGCATTTCGGCCGGGCGGCCGAGCTGCTGGGCATGACCCAGCCGCCGCTCAGCCAGTCGATCCAGGCCCTGGAGCGCGAACTGGGCGCGCCCCTGTTCGCCCGCACCAAGCGCAGCGTGGCCCTGACCCCGTTCGGCGCCGCCTGGCTGGCGCCGGTCAAGGCCGCCCTGGCCGGGGTGGACGCCCTACCGGACCTGGCCCGTCGCCTGCGCCAGGGCGAGGCCGGGCGGCTGGAGCTGTCGTTCATCAGCACCGCCGACTACAGCATCCTGCCGAGCCTGGTGCGCCGCTACGCCGCCCTCTACCCTGATGTGGAGATCACCCTGGTGGAGGCCACCAGCGACGTGCAGATCGCGGCCCTGCTGGACGGTCGCGGCCACGCTGGCGTGATCATCCCGCCGGCCGACAGCGCCCTGCCCGCCCCCCTGGCCTACCGCCGGCTGGTGTCGGAGCCCCTGATCGCCGCGCTCCCCGAGACCTGGCTGGAGACCGGGCGCATCCGCCTCGAGGCCGGCCGCCTGCCGCCCGCGGCGGTGATCGCGAGCCCGCTGATCGTGTTCCCGCGGCGCGTGGCCCCGGCCTTTTACGACCTCGTCCTGGACTACTACACGGCCCGCGGCGGCCACGCCCACGTCGCCCAGGAAGCCATCCAGATGCAGACCATCATCAGCCTGGTTTCGGCCGGCATGGGCATGGCCCTGGTCCCCGCATCCCTGCGCCACCTGGCCCGCACCGGCGTGCGCTATGTCGATCTTCAGGAAGGCGCCCCGGCGCTGGAGACCGGCCTCGTCTGGCGCCGCGACGACACCGAGCCGACCTTGGCGCGCTTGATCGAGGTGGCGATCCAGACGCCCGCAGACCGCGACGCCGTCAGGCCAGTTCTTCCACCGCCCGCCACTCCGGCCCGACGTAGTTGACGATCAGCGTCTTGCGCACGCCATGGATCGGGCGCGGGGTGAAACCGTGCCAGGTGTCCGAGCCCGGCGTGAAGATCAATCCGCGCCCCTGGCTGTAGTCGACACGCCCCATGGGCGGATGCTCCGGCCCCGGCCCGTAAACGTCCGTGCCGGCGTCGGCCAGGGCGGGATCGTCGGACAGGTAGATCAGCATCGTCAAAAGCTTGACCGGGATGTCGAGGTGAGGCTCCAGCCAGAAGCCGTCCACGTCCTGGCAGTATTCGATCCTGAGCCGCCCACCGTCCAGGCTCGCGCCGGTCAATGTGGCCAGCGCATCCCGTGTCCCCTGATCCTGGAACACCTCGGCGACCGCCGCACACACCGGATACTGCGCCTGCAGCGCGGGGGTGAAATAGACCCGGGTGCTGTTGTTGCTCTCGCGTCGCCCGTCGAAGCTCGCCGCTGCCGGCGGGGCGAATGGCAGGGCGAGGACTTCGTCGCAGGTCCGGGCTGGCAGTGCGCGTTCGAGAACCCAGTGGTCGAAGGGGCGCGCCTCATGTCGGTGGCGGCGGACCGAGTCCAGAAATCCGCCACGCAACCCGGCGGCCATGTCAGGAGCCTCAGCGAGCATGGACCAGCCCGAGTTTCTTGGCGGCGGAGGACAGCTTGTGCACCGCGAAATGCTTGGCCCGCGCGCCGTCCGAGACCAGCCAGTTGAGCATCAGGTATCGGCGCTGGCCGACGAAGGACGGATGGCCGTGCCAGGAGCGGTCGCTGCGCCGGAAGGCGACCATGACCCCTGCCCGGGGCGCAACTTCAAGCGCGACATCGTCGAGGTCGGCGCTGTTGAGAAGGCGGATCCGCCCGCCCTCCGCCTCCCAGGGGCCAGGGTTTAGATAGATCAGCGCCGTCGCCGCCTTGTCCTCGGAATCGGTGTGGGGCCGCCCGTCCCGCTCGGCGCAGCGGCCTCGGACGGTGATCATCAGCGACTTGTCGGCCAGGGAGAGACCGAGTTTCTCCTCCATCGCCGCCTCGAAGGCCGGGCTGCGCAGAGCCTCGACCAGGGCGTCGAACGCCAGCCCGCCGCTCAAGTCCTCGACCGGAAACAGCCCCGACTGGTGAATGGTTGGGAAGTCCGCGAGGACCGCCGGCAGCTGCTCGGAATCGATGATGTCGGTGGAGAAGAAGCGGAACGGCTCATCGCGGACCGTGGCGGCCCTCAGGCGATCGAGATCGAGCATGGTGATTCTCCCGGCGCCGCGGCCTGAATGCGGCGCGACCATGCCGACGCCCGGGCGGCGCCGGCTTGATCGAGATCAGCAGGGCGCGCAGCCGCTCAGACGGCCGGCGCGTGCCGGGCCACACTCGGCTGGAGATAGCGGTCGAAAACGGCGGCGACCGAGCGCACGAAGGGTCGGCCGCGGCGGGTCACGGCCAGGCGGCGGCCGTCGAATTCGGCGAGCCCGTCGGCGATGATCGCCTCCAGGCGGCCGATCTCCTCGGCCAGCCGGTCGAGCCCGCGGCCGTGGTCGGCGCAGGCCTGCTCCAGGTCGACCGCAAAGTCGCACATCAGCCGCTCGATGATCTGGCCGCGGAAGCGGTCGTCCTCGGTGACCACCCGCCCGCGCGCGGTGGGCAGGACGCCGTCGGCCACGCGGCGGCGCCAGTCGAGCTCGGTCGAGGCGTTCTGCGCATAGCCCTGGGCGAAGCTGGAGATCGAGGAAGCGCCGAGGCCGATCAGGGTCTTGCAGGCGTCGGTGGTGTAGCCCTGGAAATTGCGGTGCAGCCGCCCCTCGCGGGTCGCCACGGCCAGTTCGTCGTGCGGCAGGGCGAAATGGTCGAGGCCTATGGCCACGTAGCCCGCACGGGCCAGGTGTTCGGCGGCGATCGCCGACTGGTCGAAACGCTCGGAAAGGCCCGGCAGGTCCTTGGCGTCGATCAGCTTCTGGTGCGCCTTCATCCAGGGCACGTGCGCGTAGCCGAACAGGGCGATGCGCTCCGGCTGCAGCCTCAGCACCTGGTCCAGGGTCGCCACCACGTCGGCCGAGGTCTGGCAGGGCAGGCCGTACATCAGGTCGAGATTGATCGAGCGGACCTGAACCTCGCGCAGCCAGGCCACGCTGCTGGCCACCACTTCGAAGCTCTCGCGGCGGTTCACCGCCGCCTGGACATGGGGCGACAGATCCTGGACCCCCAGGCTGGCGCGGCTGAGGCCATGGAAGGCTGCGGCCCGGACCCATTCGCGGGTCAGGGAAGCGGGATCCAGTTCGGCGGCGACCTCCGCCCCCGGGGCCAGCTTGAAGACGTGGCGGACGATGTCGAACAGGGCGTTGAGGTCGTCGCGCGAGAGCAGATTCGGCGTGCCGCCGCCCAGGTGCAGGGCGTTGGCCCAGACGCCCGCGGGCAACCGCTGCTCGACCAGGGCCGCTTCGGCGCGCAGCACAGCCAGATAGCCGGCCAGCGAATATTTGCTGTTCACCACCCGCGTGTTGCAGCCGCAGAACCAGCAGAGGCGGGCGCAGAATGGAATATGCGCATAGACCGACACCGGCTTGTGCGGGGAGACCTGCGAGAGCCATTCCCCATGCAGGTCGGCGCCGACCTCGGGACCGAACTGGGCGGCCGTCGGATAGCTGGTGTAGCGGGGGACCTGCCCCCCGTAGCGCGACAGCAAAAGCCCCGTGACGTCGGCCGGAGCGGAAACCTCGGAAGCGCGCGGCGGCGCCAGCATCTGATCGGTCATGGCGAACTCAAGAAGGGAGCGCCCCGCCCGGGGGTACGGAAGGCAGGGCGCTCGTCTACGGGCGGCTCACAAGCGATCCCGGGGGAGATCGAGCCGGGCTCGACCTGTGGGGACATGTCGAGCGTGGAAATCCTGGACCCAGGCGGCAAAGCCGCCTTGATGCAAATCAACCGTGACCGCGCCTCAGTCGTCCTGCAGGATCCGCTCGGCGTCGCCCTTGGGATCGTCGTACTGGCCCGAGCGGAGCGTCCAGACGAACGCGGCAAGGCCGACCAGGGCCATGGCCAGGGAAATCGGGATCAGCAGTATCATCGCGGTCATCGGCCTGTTCCTCCCGCGCGGTTGACCCTGAGGGCGTTCAGCGTGACCGCCAGGGACGATCCCGACATGGCCAGGGCGGCGATCAGCGGGGTCACCAGGCCCATGACGGCGGCCGGTGCGGCCACCAGGTTATAGGCGGCGGCGAAGGCGAAGTTCTCCAGCGCACGCCGGCGGGCGGCCCTGGCGACGTCGATCGCATCGACCACGGCCCACAGGGCCTCGCCCTGGAAGACGAGGTCGGCCGCCGTCTGGCTGGCGTCGGCGGCGGCGCCGGGGGCGACGGAGACATGGGCCTTGGCCAGGGCGGCGGCGTCGTTCAAGCCATCGCCGACCATCAAGGGCCGGCGGCCGGCCGCGATCAGGGCGTCGATCGCCGCAGCCTTGTCGAACGGGCTGAGACCGGCGCGATACTGCTCGACACCGGCGCCGAGGCTGGCCCGCCGCACCGCGCCCTCCACGTCGCCCGACAGCACCTGGACCGTGAGGCCGCGCGCCTTCAGCGCCTCGATGGTCCGGCCGGCGTCGGCGCGCAGGTCGTCGGTGAAGTCCATGCGCCGCGGCGCCTCGCCCTCGAAGGCGAACCACAGGGCGGTTTCGGCTTCCTGGGCCTCGGTCGCGCCGACGAACGCCGCCCGGCCGAGGCGCGCGCGCCGCCCCTCGACGACGCCCTCCATGCCCATGCCGGCGATCTCGTGCGCCTGGTCCGCCACGGCGCCGGGGCCGGCCTCGGCGGCCAGCGCCCGGGCGAGCGGGTGGCGCGAAGCGCGGGCCAGCGGCGCGGCGGCCTGGACCAGGGCGGGATCGGCGACCGCCAGGCGCGGGCGGCCATGGGTCAGCACCCCGGTTTTGTCGAACACCACGCAGTCGATTTCGGCCAACCGCTCCAGGGCCGCGCCGGACTTGACCAGCACCTGGCGGCGGAACAGCCGGCCCGAGGCCACGATCTGCACCGCCGGCACGGCGAGGCCGAGGGCGCAGGGGCAGGTGATGATCAAGACCGCCGCGGCCCGCATCACCGCGTCCGGCAGGGGCAGTCCGGCGATCATCCAGCCGACGAAGGTCAGGGCCGCCACGCTGTGCACGGTCGGCACGTAGATCGCCGCCGCCCGATCGGCCAGGCGCACATAGCGCGACTTGCTCTGAGCGCCGGCTTCCATCAGCCGGGCGATGGCGGCGACGGCGGAATCCTCGGACCGAGCGATCGCTCGCACCACCAGCCGGCCTGTCAGGTTGATCGCCCCGGCCTGGACCGCAGTCCCAGCCATCGCGGCGACCGGTGCGGTCTCGCCGGTCAGCAGGCTGACGTCCAGCTCGGAAGCGCCCTCTTCGATCACCGCGTCCACCGGCATGCGATCGCCGGGCAGGACCACCAGGCGGTCGCCCGCGGCGACGTCCTTCAAGGCTGTCGCCTCCACCGCGCCGCCCTGGGCGATGCGGCTCGCGGTCACCGTCTGCAGGGCCAGAAGATCCTTGGCGGCGCTGCGGGCGCTGGCTCTCAGCTTGTGGTCCAGATAGCGGCCGATCAGCAGCAGGAACAGAAGCGACACCGCCGCGTCGAAATAGGCGTGGCGCCCATGCAAGGCGGTCTCATAGAGGCTGACCCCGATGGCCAGCAGCACGCCGATCGAGATCGGCACGTCCATGTTCGCTCGCCCGGCCCGCAGCGATCGCCAGGCGCTCTTGAAGAAGGTCGCGCCGGCGAAAAGCGCGCAGGGGGCGGAGATGATCGCGGTCAGCCAGTAGAACAGGGTGCGGACGCCCTCGCCCATCTCCTGGTGCAGCAGGCCGGCCCAGACAGGGACCGAGAACATCATCGCGTTGCTGGCGCCGAAGGCCGCCACGCCCAGGGCCAGGGCCAGGCGGCGCCCCTCCACGTCCTCCTGCGCCTTGGCTTCGGCGGGGTCGAAGGGCATGGCCGGATAGCCGAGCCGGCTCAGGGTCTCGACGATCTGGCGCGGCTTCAGTTCGCCAGGCCGCCAGCGCACGGCGAGCTTGCCGGTGGTCAGGTTCATTCGCGCCAGGGTCACGCCCTGAAGCGCGCCGACGCCTTTTTCGATCTTCGCAAGGCAGCCGGCGCAGCGCGCCCCGGTGACCAGCAGCTCAAGCTGGAGCTCCTCGCCCGCCGGGCGGACAAACACCGAAGGGTCTGCGGCCAGGGCCGCGCTGTCGGAAAGGGTCGCAGTCAACGCCATATCAGCCGCCGCTCCGCGGTGCGCTTCTCGCCCTGGCCGTTGGCCGCGGTGACCGACAGGTCCCACGCGCCGGGCGCAGCGGGCGCCACTGCGCGATAGAGGCCGGGTTCGGTCTCGGCGAAGCGCAGGTTCAGGTTCTGCGCCTCGGTCGCAGGGCGCTTGATGTCGCCGGTGACGGTCAGGCGTGTCAGGGGCCGGCCGTCCTTGTCGGCCCATCTGACCAGGATCGCCTCGCCCCTGCCAGCCGGCGCCGGCGTTTCGACCCGGGCGGCCCAGCCCAGCTTCGCCTCGGCGGCCTGTTCGGCCAGGGTCTTGTTGTAGGCGATGCCGGCTTCATAAGGCTCCCCGGCCACTTCGCCGGGGAAGGTCTTCACCGCATAGACGATGAAGCCGGTGTTGATGGCGATATCGGTCCCGAAGAACAGCACGAACAGGCCCAGCACGTGCCAGCCGGTCAGGCGGAAGGGTTTGGCGGCGCTCATCGCTCTTCGTCTCCGTGGCCCTCGTCGCCCGACAGGAAGACCGTCTTTTTCACCGCTTCGCCGGCCGGCGAATTGATCTTGAACAAAGCCGGGGTGGAATGCCGCTCGTCCTGCGGCGCCGGGGCGGTGACGAAGACCTGCAGCGAGCGCTGGCCGTCCGGGCCGAGGGCGACGTCGATCGAGTCTCCCTCCATCGGCGCGCCCACCGCCTTCAGCCGCGCCCCGTCGACGCCGGAGAAGCTGATCCGGTAGGTCGCTGGCGCATTGGACCGGTTCATCAGCTTCAGCGTATAGCCGTTGCGGATATCGCCGTCGGACAGGCGCACGAAGGTCGGATTGCGGTCGCGGATCACGTCCAGCGCCAGGGGCGAGCGCGTCAAAAGGCCGTAGAGCATGATCCCGCTGACCACCGCGAGGGTGACGCCATAGTAGAGCGTCCGGGGGCGGATAAACTTGTAGTCTGGCTTGCGCCCTTCCTCCCGCGCCAGCACCGCCGCGTCGGTATCGAACGCGATCAGGCCGCGCGGCCGGCCGACCTTGGTCATGATGTCGTCGCAGGCGTCGATGCACAGGCCGCAGTTGATGCACTCCATCTGCGAGCCGTCCCTGATGTCGATACCCATCGGGCAGACCACCACGCACTGGGTGCAGTCGACGCAGTCGCCGCGGCCTTCCCAGCCGGTCCCCTTCTTGTGCGCGCCGCGGGGCTCGCCGCGATCGACCCGATAGGTCACCTGCAGCGAGTGATCGTCCAGCATGGCGCCCTGGATGCGCGGCCACGGGCACATGTAGGTGCAGACCTGCTCGCGCATGGTCCCGGCCAGGGAATAGGTGGTGAAGGTCAGGATGGCCGCCGATGCATAGGCCGTCATCGGCGCCTGGCCGACGAACAGCTGCTTCATCAGGGTCGGGGCGTCGTGGAAATAGAAGATCCAGGCGCCGCCGGTGGCCAGCGAGATGGCCAGCCAGACGGCGTGCTTGCCGGTCTTGCGCCAGGCCTTGTCGAAGGACCAGGGCGCGGCGTCCAGCTTCATGCGCGCGTTGCGGTCGCCCTCGAACAGGCGCTCGGCGACGATGAAGAGGTCGGTCCAGACCGTCTGCGGGCAGGCGTAGCCGCACCAGAGCCGCCCGAACAGGGCCGTGACCAGGAACATCGCCAGGGCCGCCACGACCAGGAGGCCGGTGAAGTAGTAGACCTCCTGCGGCCAGAGCTGGATGAAGAAGAAGTAGAACCGGGCGTGGGTGAAATCGACCAGCACGGCCTGGCTGGGCGCGCTCGGCCCGCGGTCCCAGCGGAACCAGGGCAGCAGATAGTACACCCCGAGCGTGGCGATCAGCACCAGCCACTTGATGGTCCGCCACTTGCCGTGGACCAGCTTGGGATAGATCGGCTCGCGCTTCTTGTAGAGGCCGCCGGGCTGGCCGCCGGCCGGCGAGGGGCCGGAACCCTTCGCCGGCGCCCGCTTATGCGCCTCATTCCCAATCGTGTTGATGACTGTCGTCACGAGGCTCTACTCCCCCGAGGGTTACTGACCGCCGCCGGACTTGACGTGGATGTAGACCGCCAGCGCCTTGATCGTGGCCGGATCGAACCGGTGGCCCCAGGCCGGCATGACGCCGCCATGGCCGTTCCAGATCTGGTCGTGGATCGAGACGCGGTCTGCGCCGTAGAGCCAATCGGCGTCGGTCAGGTTCGGCGCGCCGAAGGCCTGGTTGCCCTTGCCGTCGGCCCCATGGCAGGCGGCGCACTGCTGGGCGAAGACCGGCGCGGCCCGGGCGACCGCCGCAGCGTCCGCCGTCCGGTGCGACAGGGCGGTGACGTACTCGGTAAGGTCGTTGACCTGGGCCGGCTGCAGCATGCCGTCGCGCCCGAAGGCCGGCATCTGCGAGAAGCGCTGGTCGGGATCGCCGGAGCGCACGCCCACGGTGATGGTGTGCTGGATGTCCTCCAGCTTGCCGCCCCACAGCCAGACGTCGTCACGCAGGTTGGGATAGCCTTTGGCGCCCGTGCCGCTCTGCCCGTGGCAGGGCGCGCAGTTGTCGGCGAAGACCGACTGGCCAACCGAGAGGGCATAGGACTGCAGCTTGGGATCGGCCTCGATCTGCTGCAGGCTGGCGGTCTTCAGCGCCGCCCCGGCCGCGCCGCGCTGGGTCGCGAGGTCCTTCAGGTCCTGGGCCACGGTGGCCCTGGCCGAGTTGCCGAGCATCCCGTGGGTGTAGCCATGGATCCCCGGCCAGGCCGGCATCAGCACCCAGTAGCCGACCGAGAAGGCGATGGTGGCGTAGAAGATCCACAGCCACCAGCGCGGCAGCGGATTGTCCAGCTCCTTGATGCCGTCCCACTCGTGGCCGGTGGTCTCGACCCCGGAGTGTTCGTCTCGTTCGCGAGATCCGCTCATGCCGGATCCTCCTCGTCGTCCAAAGGCGCTCTCGCGGCCTTGTCGAATTCAGCCTTGTTGCGGGGCCAGAAGGCGTAGGCGCACACGGCGGCGAACAGCAGGGCGAAGTAGAGGCTGCCGCCCTGCTGGGCGAAACGGGAGACCGCTTCGTAGTGGTCGGTCGGGCTCATCTGAGGTTGTCCCCCGAGGCCTGATAGGTCGAGAAGTCGACGCTGGTCCCCAGCATCTGCAGATAGGCGATCAGGGCGTCCATCTTGGTGATGCGGCCCGGCTCGCCGCCGAAATTGCGCTGGTTGACCTTGGCCCCGTAGCGCTTGGTCAGGCCGGTCGGGCTGGCGCCCGGGTCGTCCTGGGCCTCGAGGTCGGCCTTGGCGTTGGCGATCTGGTCGGCGGTATAGGGCACGCCCAGGGCCTTCATGGTCCTGAGCTTGTCGGCGATGTCGTGATAGTCGAGGTCCTGCTTGGCCAGGAACGTGTAGGGCGGCATCACCGATTCCGGCACCACGGCGCGCGGGTTGATCAGGTGGTCCCGCTGCCAGCCGTCGGAATACTTGCCTCCGACCCGCGCCAGGTCAGGCCCGGTGCGCTTGGAGCCCCACAGGAAGGGATGGTCGTACATGCTTTCCGCGGCCAGGCTGTAGTGGCCGTAGCGCTCCACCTCATCCCTCAGGGGGCGGATCATCTGCGAGTGGCAACCGACGCAGCCCTCGGAGATGTAGACGTCGCGACCCGCCAGTTCGAGCGGGGTGTAGGGCCTGACGCCCTGCACCTTCTCGATCGTGCTCTCCAGGTAGAAGAGCGGCGAGATCTCGACGATGCCGCCAATTGAGATGACGACAATGATGCCGATGATCAGCAGGAGCGAGTGGCGCTCCAGCCAGAAGTGATGCTTCCACATGTGAGAGACGCCCCTATTCCGCGGCCGCCGGGGCCGGCGCGAGGGCCGGGCCCATGGGGACGGGCTTGACGGTGACAGTGGCCGCCTCGCTCTCGCGGACATCGCCGCGGATGGTGCGCCACAGGTTGTAGACCATGATGACCGTGCCGGTCAGATACATCAGCCCGCCCAGAGCCCGGACCACATAGGCCACGTGCTTGGCCTCGACGGTCTGGACGAAGGAGTAGGCCAGGAAGCCTTCGGGCGTGTATTCGCGCCACATCAGGCCTTCCATGATGCCCGACACCCACATCGCGGTGATGTAGAGCAGGATGCCGGTGGTCGAGATCCAGAAGTGCCACTCGACCAGACGGTCGGAATAGAGCCGCTCACGCCGCCACAGCCACGGCGTCATGCAGTAGAGGGCGCCGAAGGAGACGAAGCCGACCCAGCCGAGCGAGCCGGAATGCACGTGGCCGATGCCCCAGTCGGTATAGTGCGACAGGGCGTTGACCGTGCGCACGCTCATCACCGGACCTTCGAAGGTCGACATGCCGTAGAACGCCAGGGAGACGATCAGCATACGAACCACCGGGTCCGTGCGCAGCTTGTCCCAGGCGCCCGACAAGGTCATGACGCCGTTGATCATTCCGCCCCAGGACGGCATCCAAAGCATGATCGAGAAGGTCATGCCCAGGGTCTGGGTCCACTGCGGCAGGGCCGTGTAGTGCAGGTGGTGCGGGCCGGCCCAGATGTAGATGAAGATCAGCGCCCAGAAGTGGACGATCGACAGGCGGTAGGAATAGACCGGCCGCTCAACCCGCTTGGGGATGAAGTAGTACATGATGGCCAAAAAGCCGGCGGTCAGGAAGAAGCCGACTGCGTTATGGCCGTACCACCACTGGATCAGGGCGTCCTGCACGCCCGAATAGGCGGAGTAGCTCTTGGCCGAGAGCAGCGAGACCGGCAGGGCCGCGTTGTTGACCAGGTGCAGGACCGCGATAGTGACGATGAAGGCCAGGTAGAACCAGTTGGCCACATAGATATGCGGCTCCTTGCGCTTCCAGATCGTGCCGAGAAACACCAGCAGGTAGGCGACCCAGACGATGGTCAGCCACAGGTCCACGTACCATTCCGGCTCGGCGTATTCCTTGGTCTGGGTGATGCCCATCAGGTAGCCGGTGGCGGCCAGGACGATGAACAGCTGATAGCCCCAGAACACGAACCAGGGCGCGATCCCGCCGGCCAGCCGCGCCTTGCAGGTCCTCTGCACCACGTAGAAGGAGGTCGAGATCAGGACGTTGCCGCCGAAGGCGAAGATCACCGCCGAGGTGTGCAGCGGGCGGATGCGCCCGAAATTGAGGAAGCCCAGGTCCGGGAAGTAGAACAGGTTCGGCCAAGCCAGCTGGCTGGCCAGGGTCAAGCCGACCAGCATGCCCACAACGCCCCAGAACATCGAGGCGATCACCCCGGCCTTGATCACTCCGTCCATGTACTTGTCGGTGGGCTGGGCGAACTTGCCGGACGAGATGCCGCCGGTCAGGGCCAGGGAGGCGACGGTGAAGGCCGCGGCGAAGATCAGGGCGTGCACCTGAAAGCCGGGATCCTTGGTGAGGGCCGCGACGGTCCAGGCGCCGATCGCGCCGATCACCGTGAATGAGAGCGCCAGTGCGGCGTCGAGCGGGGCGCCCCCCTCGGCCTTACTTGTAATTGCAGTCATGGGTCGAAAGTCCCCGCCAATAGAGGGCCGACTTGTCGCGGGGGCGGGGCCTATCGGCGTTGATCCAGATCAACATGGTCGGCCTGCGGGCCGGGCATTGTGTCGCTGCTCCCCAGGACGGGCGTTCAGGGGAGGAAGGTGCTGGTCGTTAGGCGCATTGCGGAGGTTCGCACGTGGGACAAAATCGCATTTCACCGGACCCGCTTGGGGTCCAGTGGGCCGCGGGCTTGGCCTTGCTCGCGTCCGGTGCGGGCCTTGAGGCTGGCCTCATGATCTATCGCGCGATCTGGCTGCGCGGGCTCGGCCCGATCTGCGGCGCGCACCCGGCGACGCTGCATTGCCCAGGATGCTACGCAGCCATGGCCCTGGCGCTCGCCGGAGCGCTGACCCTGATCGCGCCGACGGCGATGAGGCTCCAGCGCCAGGCCTGAAGCGCCCCGCCATGGAAATTCGGCAATCAACAACGGCCGGGCGTGGAGCGCCCGGCCGTCAAACTCGTCTTTGACCAGGGGGCCCTGATCGGAGGCTATTTGGCGCGGCGCTCGCCGTTGGCGTACAGCGACGTGCAGAACAGAACCACGCCGAAGACGCTGAAAGCGACGATGACCATGTCCAGGAAGAGGGCTTCGCCCGTCATGTGAAAACTCCGCGATTGAATCGCGGAGCAGACTGCGTCGGCAAAGCCGGCCCAGGCTTGATCCAGATTAAGACAGGACGAACATGCCCAGGGACGCGGCCCCCATCACCGCCGCCGTGATCCAGCCGAGCGTCCTGATCACCCGGCCGACGGTGAAGCCTCCCATAACGTCCGACCTGCGGCAGAGCAGGACGATCACCACCACCAGGGGCGTGGCGACCACGCCGTTGATCACCGCGCTCCAGAACAGCGCCTTCATCGGGCTGATCGGGGTGAATTCCAGAACCAGGCCGGCCAGCACGCCGGCGGCGATGACGGCGTAGAACCCGCGGGCGTCGGTGGCCTTGCGCTCCAGCCCCCAGGGCCACCCCATGGCCTCAGCGATCGCATAGCCCGACGCCCCCGCCAACACCGGCACGCCGATCAGGCCGACGCCGAGGATGCCCAGGGTGAAGACCACCGACGCGAAGCCGCCGGCCAGCGGACGAAGCGCGCTGGCGGCCTGGGCCGCGGTCTCGATGTCGGTGATGCCGGCGCTGTGCAGCGTCACCGCGGTCGCCAGGACGATGCAGTAGGCGGCCACGTTGGAATAGAGCATGCCGCTCCAGGTGTCCCAGCGGATGCGCCGCAATTCCGGGCGCGCGCGCGCCGGCGCCTCGACCAGGGGCTGGCGTCCGGCCGGACTCTCCGCCTCCTCCATGTCCTCCACCTCCTCCGAAGCCTGCCAGAAGAACAGGTACGGGCTGATGGTGGTGCCGAAGACCGCGATGACCGTGGTGGCGGCCGTCGCAGTCGGCTTGAAGCGCGGATACAGGGTATGGGCCACCACCGCGCCCCAGGGCACGCGAACGGTGAACAGCACGACCCCGTAGGCCAGCAGCGCCAGGGTGAGCCACTTCAGAAAGACCACATAGCGATGGTAGGGCACCAGCAGCTGCAGGCTGAGGGTCAGGAGGGCGAAGGCGACGGTCAGTATCCGGCTGTCCAGGCCGAGGACCAGTTGGGCGCTCTCGCCCATGGCGGCGACGTCGGCGCCGATGTTCAAGGTGTCGGCGATCACCAGCAGGACGACCACCGACCACAGGACCCAGGGCGGAAAGTGCGCCTTGATATTGGCCGCGAGGCCCTTGCCGGTGACGCGGCCGAGCCGCGCGCACATCGACTGGACCGCCGCCATCAGAGGATAGGTCAGCGGCAGGGTCCAAAGCATGTCGAGGCCGAATTGGGCGCCGGCCTGGGAATAGGTGGCGATCCCGCTCGGATCGTCGTCCGCCACCCCGGTGATCAGGCCTGGGCCGAGCTTCTCGAGCGGATGCTGGACGAGGCGTCGCCAAAGCCCGGCGAGGCGCCCTGTCGGCTGGTCGTCGACGTTCCCGTCACGCATCGGCGGTTCCCTCTGGCGGCCGCTAAAGCCCGGCCGTAAGCGGGCGTTGCTCCGATGACCTGGATCAAAGCGCATCATAGGATCGAGAGACAGAGTGCACACGCCAGAGAGGCCCAAAAATCTGGAGCCGCCGCATGAAACACGCCGTCATCGTCGCCCATCCCAACCCGGAAAGCCTCAACCTGGCTCTGGCCCGCGCCTACGCTTCGGCCGTCGAGAGCCTGGGGCATACGGCGACGCTCCGCGATCTGTACCGCCTCGGCTTCGATCCTCGGCTGCCGCTGGAGGAGCTGCCCCACGACCTGACCGCAACGCCCCGGCCGGACGTGGCCGCCGAGCGGGCCGCGATCGGCGGCGCCGATGTCTTCGTCTTCGTCTATCCGCTGTGGTTCAACGCGCCGCCGGCGATGATGAAGGGCTACTGGGACCGGGTGTTCGGCTACGGCTTCGGCTTCTCGATGGGCGACGCCGGCAATCGCCCCGCGCTGAGCGGGCGCTCCATGCTGACGATCACCACCTCCGGGGCGCCCCAGCGATGGGTGCGCGAGACCGGCTCCTTCGAGGCGCTGCGCACCTTGTTCGATCGCCATGTCGCGGCGGTCTGCGGCCTGTCAGCGATCGAGCACCTGCATTTCGGCGACATCATCCCGAACCTGACGCCGGAGGCGGCGACGGCCTGCCTGGAACAGACCGCCGACATGGCGCGGCGGCATTTCGGGGTCAGGCCGGACTAAGCCCCCGCTCCCGCCTATCGGTCCGGGTCGACCAGCAGCGCCATGCGCACCAGTTCCGAAAGGCTCTGCGCCTGCATCTTGGTCATCAGGTTCGCGCGATAGACCTCGACCGTGCGCGGGCTGATTCCGAGTTCGAAGGCGACGATCTTGTTCGGCTTGCCCAGCACCACCCCGTTCAGCACCTGGCGCTCGCGGGTGGAGAGCTGGGCGAGGCGCTGGGCGATCACGGCCTTTTCGTCCGCGCGCACCTGCCGGTCCTGGCTGCCCGACAAGGCGCCCTTCAGGGCCGAAAGGATGGTGTCGTCGTCGAACGGCTTCTCGATGAAGTCGATCGCGCCGCCCTTCATCGCCTCGACCGCCAGGGAGACGTCGCCATGGCCGGTGATCACCACCACGGGGAGGCTGGACCCGGCGGCGGTCAGGTGCCGGACCAGGTCCACGCCGCTCATCCCCGGCATCCGCACGTCGGTCACCACGCAGCCGGGCTCGGCCTGGTCGAGCCGGGCGACGAAGGCGTCCGCCGATTCATAGGTCCTGGACTTCATGCCAGCGGCGTCGAGCAGAAAGGCCAGGGAGTCGCGGACCGCTTCGTCATCGTCGATGACATGGACCACCGGCTCATTCGACATGGTCGACCTCGTTCTGATTGACCGTGCGCAGGGTGAATCTGAAAATCGTTCCGCCACCCGGGTTCTGTTCGGCCCAGAGCCGTCCGCCATGGGCCTCGATGATGGTGCGCGAAATCGACAGGCCCACGCCCATGCCCTGGCTCTTGGTGGTGACGAAGGGCTGGAACAGGCGATCGGCCACCTCGGGGCTGATGCCGCAGCCGGTGTCGCTGATGCTGACGCGCGCCTGATCCGGGCCGATCAGTTCGGTGGCGATGATCAGATCGCGCCGCGGCGAGCCCTCCATCGAATCGATCGCATTGCGGATCAGGTTCAGCGCCACCTGCTGGATCTGCACCTTGTCGGCGAGGATCAGGTCAGCCTTCGGGTCGATCTGGTAGCGGACCCTGAGGCCGAGTTCCTTGGCCCCGACCAGGGCGAGCGCGCTGGATTCTTCGATCAGCTTCGGCAGGCTCTCGACCCGTCGTTCGGCTTCGCCGCGGGCCACGAAGTCCCTCAGGCGACGGATGATCTGGCCGGCGCGGAGCGCCTGGTCGCCCGCCTTGTCCATGGCCTCGGAGATGCGCGCCGCATCGTGCTGCGGCGCGCTCAGCAGCAGGCGCGCGCCCTTCAGGTAGCTGGCGATGGCCGACAGGGGCTGGTTGAGCTCATGGGCCAGCGTGGACGCCATCTCGCCCATGGCGGTCAGCCGCGACATGTGCAGCAGCTCCGACTGCAGCTCCTGCAGCCGGGCCTCGGTCTCCTGCCGCTCGGACAGGTCGCGCACG